>NZ_JAPVLT010000006.1:0-190579 GCF_027158145.1 Micrococcus sp. H39-S4 | reverse complement strand
CCCATCACGGTGGCCAGCACCACCACCCAAACGGGCAAACCAGCTGGCCACCAGTGGGCAGTTCTGATGGCCACCAGCGGGAAGAAACACTGGCCGCCTATGGGCAGAACTCAATGGCCCTTGACACGTGAGCAGCTCAATCGCTTCGCCGCGCGGGAGACCGACCCCGTGCGTCGCTGGAAGCTCTCGCCCACCGACCTGGCCTCCCTGGACAAGTGGGACGACTACACGAACGCGAAGGAGGCCATGTTCTTCTACACGCACACGGCCGACGCCCCGTGGACCGTCGTGAAGTCGAACGACAAGAAGCGCGCCCGCCTCGAGGCCATCCGCCATGTGCTGCACACGCTGCCCTACCCGGACAAGGACGAGCGCATCGTCCACCGCCCCGACCCGCAGATCTGCGGCCCGGCCAACGAGCTGGCCGAGTACGGCGAGGTCTCCGGCGGATCGTTCCCGCGCGTGCGCTGACCGGGCCGCGCACGACGGCGCCCCTCACCGTCCGGTGAGGGGCGCCGTCGTGGGGAGCGGGGGCGGGTTCAGCCGCGCTCCTCCTCCACGTACTCCGGGGTGACGTGTGCGTCGTCGAAGAGGTTGTCCGCCCCGAAGCCCTCCGAGACGTGGTACTCGCCCGAGGCCAGGGAGAGGCGGACGTCCTCGCGCAGGATCGGCAGCTTGGCGTAGAACGCGTCGCCGCAGCAGCTGGTGGCGGTGACGTCGCGGTGGCCGATGATGCGGGACGGCGGCAGCTCGTACTGCTGGCAGATGTAGGCGACGAGCGGCACCAGGCCGGCGTAGAGGCTCTGCGGCGGCGGGTTCAGCATGTACAGCCCCTCGCACTCGATGCCGAGCGCATACGCGTTGAACCCGAGCGCGTGGACGCCGAGCATGAACGTCTGTCCGCCCTCGAGCGCGTGCCGGGAGCCGTGGCGGCCCTCCATCGCGAAGCCGCCGCGGGAGACGGTGAAGTGCTGCCCGGTGTCGCCCCAGTCGTTCGCGGGGCTCATGTGCGCGTTCTGGACCACCTGCGCGATGCTCTCCGCCGCCTCCCGGGAGCCGTCCGTGACGTTCGGCGTGGTGGTGTGGTGGATCACCAGGTAGGAGGGGCGCTCGTTCAGGGTCTGCAGGTAGTAGTTGGGCTGCATGGCGCCCCACTGCGCGGTGGTGATGATGTCCGGGGCGGGCAGACGGGTGGCCTGCTCGTCGCCCTCCGAGCTCTGCTCGGCCTGCTCATCACGCCCGCAGCCGGCCACGCCGGCGGCGATCGCCAGGCCCGTGCCGCCCAGCACGCTGCGGCGCGTCCAGGAACGGGAGGGCGGGGGCGGGGTCACGTCGGGCATGGATCGAGGTCCTTCGGGTTCGGGGCGGGGCCTCCCGGGCGGATGTGAGCGGACGGGCGCGCGGCCGCGGGGGCTCGACCGGTCCGATGCTACCGCCCCCGGGCCCGTTTCGTGACCCTCCCGTGATGCAGGCCGCAGGGGCGGCCCCTACACTGACTGATCATGTCGAGATTGTTCGGAACCGATGGCGTCCGTGGCCTGGCCAACGAGACCCTCACCGTGGAGTTGTCCGTCCAGCTGGCCCAGGCCGCCTCGCCCGTCCTCGGCGCGGAGGCCTTCGACGCCGGCCGACGCCCGGTCGCCGTCGTGGCCCGGGACCCGCGCATCAGCGGCGAGTTCATCGCGGCCGCCGTGCAGGCGGGTCTGGCGTCCTCGGGCGTGGACGTGTGGGACGCCGGCGTGCTGCCGACTCCCGCCGCCGCCTATCTCGTGGGGGACCTGGACGCCGACTTCGGCGTGATGATCTCCGCCTCCCACAACCCGGCCCCGGACAACGGCATCAAGTTCCTCGCGCGCGGCGGCGAGAAGCTGACCGACGCGCAGGAGGACGAGATCATCCGTCACCTCGAGGGCGTGACGCCGCGGCGGCCCCAGGGCGCGGACGTGGGCCGCGTGCGCGTCTTCGCGGACGCCGAGGACCGCTACGTCCTCCACCTCCTGCAGACCCTCCCGCACCGGCTGGACGGGCTCAAGGTCGTCCTGGACTGCGCACACGGCGCGGCCGCCGGCTGCTCGCCCGAGGCGTTCCGCGCCGCCGGCGCGGAGGTCGTGGTGATCGGCGCGTCCCCGGACGGACTCAACATCAACGACGGCTACGGCTCCACCCACCTCGAGAAGCTCCAGGCGGCCGTGCGCGAGCACGGCGCGGACCTCGGCATCGCGCACGACGGCGACGCCGACCGGTGCCTCGCCGTGGACGAGCGCGGCGAGGTCGTCGACGGCGACCAGATCATGGGCGTCATGGCCGTGGCACTCAAGGACCGCGGCGTCCTGCGCGACGACACCCTGGTCGTGACCGTCATGTCCAACCTGGGCCTGAAGCTGGCCATGGGCCGGGAGGGCGTCCAGCTCGTCGAGACCCAGGTGGGCGACCGCTACGTCCTGGCCGGCATGAAGCTCGGCGACTACTCGCTCGGCGGCGAGCAGTCCGGCCACGTGATCTTCTCGGACCACGCCACCACCGGTGACGGTGTCCTCACCGGCCTGCAGCTCGCCTCGCGCGTCGCCGAGACCGGCACCCCGCTCTCCGAGCTGGCCGCGGTGATGGACCGGCTGCCCCAGGTCCTCGTGAACGTGCGCGGCGTGGACAAGTCCCGCGCCGCCGAGGACGAGGCCGTCCAGGCGGCGGTGGCCGAGGCGGAGGCCCGCCTCGGCGAGACCGGCCGCGTGCTGCTGCGCCCGTCGGGCACGGAACCGGTCGTGCGCGTCATGGTCGAGGCCCCGGACGAGGAGACCGCCGGCCGGGAGGCCCAGGTGCTGGCCGACGTCGTGCAGCGCGAGCTGCGCCTGCACGACTGACCGGACCGATGACGTCGGACGCGGCCCCCCGGCCCCGCCGCTGGACCCTGTTCGCGGGGCTGCTCGCGGGGCTGGCGGTCCTGTGGTCGGCCGCGTTCCTCGCCGTGGACGCGCCCGTGTGCGCGCGGCAGAGCGCCCCCGTGGAGTGGTTGCCGTGCCTGGATCCGGACCGGCAGGACTCGGAGGTCGCCCCGGACGCCGGGTCCAGCGCGGACCGGACGACGTCGCGTCCCTGAGGGCACGGCCCCCGCGCCGCCGCGGGCATGAAGGAAGGGCCCGGGGCGACTCGCGTGAGTCGTCCCGGGCCCTTCGGCGTCGGACAGGGGGAGATCAGAGGGCGGTGGTCCCGGAGGTGGGGCCGCCGCGGCGCTCGGCGAGCAGGTCGCGGATCTCGGTGAGCACGGCGACGTCGGCGGCCACCTCCTCCTCGGCGGGGTCGATGCCGAGGCGGCGGTTGCGGGCCTCGGTCATCTTGTTCATCGGCATCACGATGGCGAAGTACACGGCCGCGGCGATGAGCAGGAAGTTGACGATGGCGGTGAGCAGCACGCCGAACTTCACGTCGTTGCCGTTGACCGTCAGCACGGCGAACGAGTCGAAGTTCGGCGAGCCCACGGCGGCGGCGATGAGCGGCATGAGGACCGCCTCGACGAGCGCGTTCACGATCTTGCCGAAGGCGGCGCCGATGATGACGGCGACGGCAAGGTCGAGGACGTTGCCCTTCATGATGAAGTCTTTGAATCCCTGGAGCATGGGGAGAATCCTACGTGTGGCGAATTCGGCGCGGTACACCGTCGAGCGAGTCGTGCGTCTCAGTCCGCGTAGTCCGGCGCCGGCGGCAGACCCCACGCGGTCTCGAGGACGCCGCCGGCCGCCTCGACCCGGGCCGCCTCCGCGGACCCGACGTAGCGCAGGTGCCACGGCTCGTGATCGAAGCCCGTCACGTCCTCGGCCCCGGCGGGATAGCGGACGACGAACCCGTACTCGGCGGCGTGCGCCGCCACCCAACGGCCCGCGGCGGTGTCGCCGAAGCACGCTTCCAGGTCACACGCGGGGGTCGCGGCGTCGCCCACGTCCCAGGCCAGGCCGGTCTGATGCTCGGAGTACCCCGGACGCGCGGAGACGCGGTCGGCCTCGGCGTGGCCCAGCTCGTCGACCCAGTGGCCATACGTCCGGACCTGGTAGTCGTACGAACGGTAGGCGCTCAGGGTGGTGAGGCGGTGGCCCGCCGCCGCGGCGGCATCCACCAGGTCGCCGGCCGCCGTCGCGGCCTCCGCGCGCAGGGGCAGCTCGCTGCCGGGCACGGCCACCAGATCCGAGGGCGCCCAGTCGGGCGGGGCCACGGGGCGGGTCTTGTTCACGACGACGTCGAGGGCGGCCGGGTCGGCGTGCGCGCTCGACGACGGCGCCGTGCTCGAGGCGGCGCCGGACGACGCGGCCGCGCTCGAGGAGCCGGGAGCCGGCGTCGCCGGCGCCGAGGACGGGCCCGCGGCGGGCGTGCCGCAGCCGGCCGCGAGCAGCGCGAGCGCGGCCAGCGCGGCGAGAGGGAGGGTGCGACGCATGGATCAGACCTTCCTCAGCAGCACGCGGGTCACCTCGTGTTGCGCGTTCTTCGTGAGCACCAGCCGGGCGCGCCCGCGGGTCGGGCGCACGTTCTGCTCGAGGTTCGGGCCGTTGATGGAGTCCCAGATGGACTCGGCCGTCGCCTGAGCCTCGGCGTCCGACAGGGAGGAGTACCGGTGGAAGTAGCTGCGCGGGTCGGCGAAGGCCCCCGAGCGCAGACCCATGAACCGGTCGATGTACCAGGACCGGATCCAGGACGCGCGCGCGTCCACGTACACCGAGAAGTCGAAGAAGTCGGAGACGGAGAGCCCGGCGGTGCCGTCGGCCCGGGTGCGCGGCGGGGCCAGCACGTTGAGTCCCTCCACGATCAGCACGTCGGGACGGTGCACCACCTGTTCCTCGCCCGGCACGATGTCGTAGGTGATGTGCGAGTACACGGGCGCGCGCACCTCCTGCGCCCCGGACTTGACGTCCGCCATGAAGCGCAGCAGCGCGCGGCGGTCGTAGGACTCGGGGAAGCCCTTGCGGGACATGATGCCGCGCTCGTGCAGCACCGCGTTGGGGTGCAGGAAGCCGTCCGTGGTGACCAGCTCGACGCGCGGTGTGGTCGGCCAGCGGCGCAGCATCTCCTGGAGCACGCGCGCCGTCGTCGACTTGCCGACGGCGACCGACCCGGCCACCCCGATCACGTACGGGGTGCGCCCCGTCCGCTCGCCGAGGAACGCGTTGGTCGCGCTGCGCAGGGCCGCGGAGGCCTCCACGTTGATGCTCAGCAGGCGCGAGAGCGGAAGGTAGACCTCGGCAACCTCGCGCAGGGACAGATGCTCGCCGAGGCCGCGCAGACGCTCCACGTCCGCCTGGTCGAAGGGCTGCGCCATCTCCGAGGCGAGACGGGCCCAGGTCTGGCGGTCCAGCTCCACGAAGGGGGAGCGCTGGTGGCCGTCGGGCACGGCGTCCGCGGGCTCCTCGGGGCCCACGAGGGGCAGCTCGGAGGTCGGGGGGGTGTAGGTCACCCGATCCATTATGGCCGCGGCCCGCCCGGAGCGGGCCCCCGCGTGACGTCACAGGGCCCGGATAGGATCGGCCCATGCGCGTTCTCGTGACCGGCGGTGCCGGATACCTCGGATCCCACACCGTGCTCACGCTGCTCGAGGCGGGCCACGACGTCCTCGTCCTGGACAGCCTGGTCACGGCGACGACGACGTCGCTGGAGCGCGTCGCCGAGCTCGCCGGAACGCGTCTGGGCGGGTCGCGGCTGCGCCTGCACGTGGCCGACATCCGCCGCCCCGAGGACTACCGCGGGGCGCTCGCGGACTTCGGCCCGGCCGCACTCGTGCACTTCGCCGGGCTGAAGTCGCCCACCGAGTCGATGACCCGCCCCGCCGCCTACTACGACGTGAACGTGGGCGGCACGGCCGCCGTCGCCGAGGCCGCGCTCGCGGCCGGCGTCCGCACGGTCCTGTTCTCCTCCTCCGCGACCGTGTACGGCGACCGCGCGCCGGTGCCGGTCGCCGAGGACGCGGCCACGGACCCGGTCTCGCCCTACGGACACTCCAAGCTCATGGCGGAGCAGGTGCTGCGCGACGTCTGCGCCACGGTCGACGGCGGCGGGCTGGCGATGCTGCGCTACTTCAACCCGGTCGGCGCGCATCCCTCCGGGCGGCTGGGCGAGGACCCGAGCGGGGTGCCGGCGAACCTCATGCCCTTCGTGGCGCGGGTGGCCTCCGGCGCGTACCCCGAGCTGCGGGTGTTCGGCGCGGACTTCGACACGCGCGACGGCAGCGCCGTGCGCGACTTCATCCACGTGATGGACCTCGCGGAGGCGCACGTGGCCGGGCTCGACTGGCTCGCGGCCCGGGTGGCGGCCGGGGGCGGTACGACGACCCGGGTCTGGAACATCGGCCGGGGCGAGGGCGTCACCGTGTTCGAGATGGTGCGCGCCTTCGAGGCGGTCACGGGCGGCCGCATCCCCTACCGCGTGGTCGAGCGCCGGCCCGGGGACATCGCCGAGTCGTGCGCGGCCGTGGACGCGATCGGCGCCGAGGTGGGCTGGCACGCCCGACGCGATGTGACCGCGATGGTGCGGGACCTCTGGGCCTGGCAGGAGGCCAACCCCGCGGGGTTCTCGTCCCGGACGGAGTGACCCGGCCCGCCGTGCGCCGAAGTCGGGTCCGGCCCGGTATTCTCGTGCGCATGTGCGGAATCGTCGGATACATCGGCCAGCCCCAGTCGGATCGTGAGCACGGCGCTCTCGACGTCCTGATGGAGGGCCTGCGTCGTCTTGAATACCGCGGATACGACTCCGCCGGTGTGGCCGTGGTGGACGGCGGTCAGCTGTACCACCGGAAGAAGGCGGGCAAGCTCGCCAACCTCGCCGAGGAGCTCGCCGATCACCCCATCCCCACCGGCCTCGTCGGCATCGGCCACACCCGGTGGGCCACCCACGGCGGCCCCACCGACCGCAACGCCCACCCGCATGTGGCGGACGAGGGCCGCCTGGCGCTGATCCACAACGGCATCATCGAGAACTACGCCGAGCTGCGCGAGGAGCTGCTCGCCAAGGGCGTCGAGTTCCTCTCCGAGACGGACACCGAGGTGGCCGCCCACCTCCTCGCCGACGTCTACCGGCACGCGGCCGGCCAGGACCTGACCCGCGCCATGCAGCTGGCCTCCCAGCGCCTCGAGGGTGCCTTCACCCTGCTGGCCGTGCACGTGGACCACCCCGACCGCGTGGTGGCCTCGCGCCGCAACTCGCCGCTCGTCGTCGGCCTGGGCGAGGGGGAGAACTTCCTCGGCTCGGACGTCTCCGGCTTCATCGACTTCACCCGCGAGGCCATCGAGCTCGAGCAGGACCAGGTCGTGACGATCACGGCCGACGCCGTCGAGATCTCGGACTTCCGGGGCGGCCCCGCCGACGGCAAGCGCTTCACCGTGGACTGGGACGCCTCGGCCGCGGAGAAGGGCGGCTTCGAGACCTTCATGGAGAAGGAGATCCACGACCAGCCCCAGGCCGTGCAGGACACCCTGCTGGGCCGCACGGACGCCGCCGGCGCCCTGATGCTGGACGAGCTGCGGATCGACCCCGAGGAGCTCAAGGCCGTCGACAAGATCATCGTCCTGGCGTGCGGCACGTCCGCCTATGCGGGCACGGTGGCCAAGTACGCCATCGAGCACTGGTGCCGGATCCCCGTGGAGGTGGAGCTCTCCCACGAGTTCCGCTACCGCGACCCGATCATCGACCCGCACACCCTCGTGGTGTCCATCTCCCAGTCCGGCGAGACCATGGACACCCTCATGGCGGTCCGCTACGCCAAGGAGCAGGGCGCCCGCACCGTGTCCATCTGCAACACCAACGGCTCCACGATCCCGCGCGAGTCGGACGCCGTGCTCTACACGCACGCCGGCCCCGAGATCGCCGTCGCCTCCACCAAGGCGTTCCTGGCGCAGATCACCGCCGCCTACCTGCTGGGCCTGTACCTGGCCCAGCTGAACAAGAAGCTGTTCAGCGGCCAGATCAAGGACATCCTGGCGGACCTCGGGGCGATCCCCGGCAAGATCGAGGAGATCCTCGCCGCCAAGGACCAGGTCAAGGAGCTCGCCCGCTCCATGGCCGACGCCACCTCCGTCCTGTTCCTCGGCCGCAACGTCGGCTACCCGGTGGCCATGGAGGGCGCGCTCAAGCTCAAGGAGCTCGCCTACATCCACGCCGAGGGCTTCGCCGCGGGCGAGCTCAAGCACGGCCCGATCGCCCTGATCGACGACGGCCAGCCGGTCTTCGTGGTCATGCCCTCGCCCCTGGACCGTCACTCGCTGCACGCCAAGGTGGTCTCGAACATCCAGGAGGTCCGCGCCCGCGGCGCCCGCACCTTCGCCGTCGCCGAGCGCGGCGACGCGGCCGTGCGCGGCCAGGCCGAGGTCGTCTTCGAGGTCCCCGAGACCCAGCCGATGCTCATGCCGCTGCTGACCACGGTCCCGCTGCAGATCTTCGCCCTCGAGCTCGCCACGGCGAAGGGCTACGACGTGGACCAGCCGCGCAACCTCGCCAAGTCCGTCACGGTGGAGTGATCCGCCGCTGAGGCCACCGAGACCTCTCCTGCCGGGCCCGGCCGCCACACAGCGGCCGGGCCCGCGACGCGTCCGGGACGGTGTCCTCCCGCCCCAGTAGACTCCCCGAGGAGGCCCGCCGCACCCGGCGGGCCGCACGACGAGACCCCGGAGAGTCATGCACACAGTGGAGATCGGCCAGCCGTACCCCCTCGGGGCCACCGTGGACGAGACCGGCACCAACTTCGCCCTCGCGGTCTCCCGCGAGGTGGAGGCGGTCGAGCTGTGCCTCGTCGCCGACGACGGCACGGAGACGCGCATCCCTCTCGAGGAGCGGCACGGCACCACATGGCACGCCCACGTGGCGGGCATCGGCCACGGGCAGCGCTACGGCTACCGCGTGCACGGCCCCTGGGACCCCGCCCGCGGCCTGTGGCACAACCCGGCCAAGATCCTCGTGGACCCGTACGCGCGGGCGTTCACCGGCGACTACGAGTGGGGCCAGCAGCACCACTCGTACGACTTCGACGAGCCGGACCGCATCGATACCTCGGACAACCTGGGCACGAGCATGCTCGGCGTCGTCGTCGCCGAGGACTTCGACTGGGGCGATGACGCCCCACCCGCCGTCGAGCTCACGGACACGGTGATCTACGAGACCCACGTCAAGGGCATGACCAAGCTGCACCCCGCCGTCCCCGAGGAGCTGCGCGGCACCTACGCGGGCATGGCCCACCCGGAGGTGGTCCGCCACCTGACCGAGCTCGGGGTGACCGCCGTCGAGCTGATGCCCGTGCACCAGTTCGTCAACGACGCCACCCTGCAGGAGAAGGGGCTGAGCAACTACTGGGGCTACAACACGCTCGGCTTCTTCGCCCCGCACGCCGCCTACGCCTCCTCCTCGGAGGTGGGCGGCCAGGTCCGCGAGTTCAAGCAGATGGTGAAGGACCTGCACGCCGCTGGTCTCGAGGTGATCCTCGACGTGGTCTACAACCACACGGCCGAGGGCAACGACAAGGGCCCCATGCTCAGCCTGCGCGGGCTGGACAACGCCGGCTACTACCACCTCGTCGAGGGCGACGAGCGGCACTACATGGACTACACGGGCACCGGGAACTCGGTGGACCTCTCCAGCCCCAAGGCCCTCCAGCTGGTCATGGACTCCCTGCGCTACTGGGTCACCGAGATGCACGTGGACGGCTTCCGGTTCGACCTGGCCACCACCCTCACCCGGGTGGAGGGGGAGCAGGGCCCGGACATGTTCTCCGGGTTCTTCGACGTGGTCCGCCAGGACCCGGTGCTGCGCACCGTCAAGCTCATCGCCGAGCCGTGGGACGTGGGCTGGGGCGGCTACCAGGTGGGCAACTTCCCCGGCCTCTGGTCCGAGTGGAACGGCATGTACCGGGACGCGGTACGCGACTTCTGGCGCGGCGAGCCCGGCACCCTCGGCGAGTTCGCCACCCGCCTGACCGGCTCGGCCGACCTGTATGAGGGGGACGGGCGCGGCCCCGGTGCGTCCGTGAACTTCGTCACGGCCCACGACGGCTTCACGCTGCGCGACCTCGTCTCCTACAACGAGAAGCACAACGAGGCCAACGGCGAGGACAACAACGACGGCGAGGCGCACAACCGCTCGTGGAACTGCGGCGTGGAGGGGGAGACCGACGACCCCGAGGTCGTGACGCTCCGCGCCCGCCAGCGCCGCAACTTCCTGGCCACCCTGCTGATCAGCCAGGGCGTGCCCATGATCAGCCACGGCGACGAGCTGGGCCGCACCCAGGGCGGCAACAACAACGTCTACTGCCAGGACAACGAGATCTCGTGGATCGACTGGTCCGCCATGGACGACTCGCTCGTGGCGTTCACCCGCGACCTGATCGCGCTGCGCCGTGACCACGCGGTGTTCCGCCGTCGCCACCACTTCGACGGTCGCCCCGCGGCCCGCGACGTCGAGGCGCCCCTGCCGGACATCGTGTGGCTCGAGCCGGACGCGACCGCCAAGACGGAGGACGACTGGGGCGCCGAGGCCCGGTCGATCGGCTTCTACCTCAACGGGCACATGCTCACCCGCGGGGACGAGGAAGGGGAGGAGCCCTACCGGGACTTCTACGTCCTCATGAACGCGTGGTGGGAGCCCGTGCCGTACACCCTGCCCGGGCCCACGTTCCCGGCGGAGTGGGAGGTCGTCGTGGACACCTCGTCCCACGTCGCCCCGGACGGCACCCGCCCCCGCGTGCGTGCCGGGGACGTGCTTGAGCTCCCGGCCCGCTCCACCGTCGTGCTGCGGCAGGTGCCCGAGGGCGCATGAACGAGCGGGTCGACCGGGGGCGCGTCCGCCGTGGCCTGCCGCGGTGGGCGCGGGCCCTCTGCGCCACCGTGGCCACCCTGGCGGCGCTGGCACTGGCCTTCGGCGCGGGGTGGGCCACGCACGCCGTGACGGACCCGCACCCGGACGACGCACCGCGTGTGGACGCCCTCCTCGTCCTCTACAGCCAGCCCCGCGTCTACGACGCCGCGATCGAGCTCGCCGCGTCCGGCCTCACCGACCGGCTCTTCGTCTCCGCGTACCTGGGGCCGGACGGGCACGAGAAGCTGTGCGGCGGCCCGGAGGAGCGCGACCCGCGGCTGGCCGGCGTCACCGTCGAGTGCTTCGCGCCCGATCCGGTGACCACCCAGGGCGAGGTCATCCACGCGGGCGAACGCATGCGCGAGCTCGGCCTGCACCACCTGGGCGTGCTCACCTTCCACCAGCACGTGGAGCGCGCGCGGCTGCTGGCGGAGCGGTGCTTCACCCCCGAGGAGGGCCGTGTGTCCCTGTACGCGTTCGACGCCGGCTTCGACCGGCTCGGCCGCCTGCAGCACGGCGTCTACGGCGTGCTGGCCTACGGGAAGGCGATGCTCACGCCGGGCTGCGACCAGCAGCTGCCCGGCGTGCTGCAGTGGCCGCTCGACCTGGCCAAGCGACTGCGCGGGCAGCCCGTCGGGGACGAGGCCGGCGCCGTCGTCGTGGGCGCCCGGCGGGCGGGGGCGGTGTGATCGTCGGCGTGGGGGTGGACGTGGTGGACGTCCCGCGGTTCCGGGCGCAGCTCGAGCGCACGCCGGCGCTGCGCGCACGCCTGTTCACCGAGGACGAGCGGGACCTGCCGCTGCGCTCGCTGGCCGCGCGCTTCGCCGCCAAGGAGGCGGTCGCCAAGGCCATGGGCGCCCCGCCCGGGATGATGTGGCACCACTGCTGGATCCCGCGCCCGGACCACGGCGACGGCCGCCCCACCGTGCACCTGACCGGCACCGTCCAGGCCCAGGCCGAGGCCCTGGGCATCACCCACTGGCACCTCTCCCTCAGTCATGACGGGGACGTCGCCACCGCCTACGTGGTCGCCGAACGCCGCGCGGCCGAGGAGGAGTCCGCATGACCGCCGATGACCTGACCCGCATCGCCGTGACCGGCTCGGCCGTGCGCACGGCCGAGGAGCCCCTGCTCGCGGCCGGGCGCGGCCCGGAGCTGATGCGCGCGGCCGCCTGGGCCCTGGCCGAGCACGCCGCCGCCCTGCTGCGTGAGCGCGGCCCCGTGGCCGGGGCGACCGTGGCCGCCCTCGTCGGCCCCGGCAACAACGGCGGGGACGCGCTGTTCGCCCTCGCCTTCCTGCGCCGCCGGGGCGTGGCCGCGGTCGCCGTGCCCGTCCGCCGGGACGACGACGGCGCCCCGCGCTGGCACGCCGAGGGCTGGGCTGCGCTGCAGGCGGCCGGGGGACGCCGCGCGGACGCGGTGCCGCCCGAGGCCGCGCTCGTGGTGGACGGCGTGCTCGGCACGGGCTTCACCGGCGAGTATGAGCTGCCCGCCGCGGCGCGCGCGCTGCCGGCGGATGCGCTCGTGCTGGCGTGCGACGTGCCCTCCGGCGTGGACGCGGACACCGGCGAGGTGCGGGGGGAGGCCCTCCGCGCGGACGCGACCGTGACGTTCGGCGCCCTCAAGTCCGGTCTCGTCCTCGGGGAGGGGGCGGCGCGCGCGGGCACCGTGCACGTGGTGGACATCGGGCTGGGACCGCACCTGCCGACGTCGCCGGCCGCGCGGCTGGGCGTGATGGACGAGGCCGCCGCACGGACCGCCCACCCGGCCCCCGCAGCCAAGGCCCACAAGTACACGCGCGGCGTGGTGGCCGTCGTCGCCGGATCGGAGCGCTACCCGGGGGCCGCCGTGCTCGCGAGCGCGGGCACGCTGCAGACGGGCGCGGGCATGGTGCACCACGCCGGCCCGCAGACCACCCGGGACCTGGTGCTCGCCGCCCACCCCGAGGCGCTGGTCTCGGCGGATGGGCCCGAGCCGTCGCGCGCGGACGCCTGGGTGGCCGGCCCCGGCCTGGACACCGAGCACGACGCGCGGCGGCGCTGGGCCGGCGTCCTCGCCGCGCTCGAGGAACGGCCGGAGGCGGCCCTGGTCGCCGACGCCTCGGCCCTGGACCTGGTCACCGCCGCCGAGCTGCGGTCGCTGCGCGCGGCCGGCACGCCCGTGGTCCTGACGCCGCACGCCGGGGAGTGGTCCCGGCTGCGCGAGCGCGTCCCCGCGGACGGCGACGACGCCGCCGACCCGCTCGCGGCGCTGCGGGCGTGGACCGCTGCGCACGGGGCCACCGTCCTGCTCAAGGGCCCGCGCACCCTCGTGGTCGCCCCGGACGGCGAGGCGTGGGTCGTGACCGGCGGCGGGCCCGACCTCGCGATGGGCGGCACCGGCGACGTGCTCTCCGGGGCGATCGGTGCCGTCCTGGCCGCGGACGTGGCGCGGCGCTCGCGGGCGCGCCGGGCCGGGGAGGATCCCGGCCCGGCGCCCACGGCCCGGCTCGCGGCCGCCGCCGCCTGGCTGCACGCCCAGGCCGGGGCCGACCAGGCCCGCGCCGGGCGGATCACCACGGCCACGCTGCCGACCGCGCTGGGCGCGCGCGTCGCGCGCCTGTGGTGGCCGGACGACGCCGAGCCGGAGGCCGTCCAATGAGCCGCGCCGACGTCAACCCGGCGGACACCGAGCGCGCCGTACGCATCGACCTGGCGGCCGTCCGGCACAACGTGGGCGTGCTGCGGGAGCGGATCCGGCGCCCCGACGGCAGCCGGCCGCTGCTGACCGCCGTCGTCAAGGCCGACGCCTACGGCCACGGCGCGGTGGCCGTCGCCCGCGCCGCCGCGGCCGCCGGCGCGGACCGGCTCGGGGTGGCCCATGTGCGCGAGGCCCTGGCCCTGCGCGCGGCGGGGGTGCGCCTGCCCGTGCTCGCGTGGCTGCACACCGGGGCCACGGACTTCGCCGCCGCGGTGGAGGCGGAGGTGACCCTCGGCGTCTCGGGCTGGGACCTCGACGCCGTCGCCGCCGCCGTCCGCGGGCTGCGGGCCCGTGGCGGGGCCGGACCCGAGGCCCGCGCGGTCCTGCATCTGAAGGCGGACACCGGCCTGGGCCGCCACGGCTGCACGCCCGAGCGGTGGCCCGCCTTCGTGGCGCATGCTGCCGAGCTCGAGGCCGCGGGCCTCGTGCGGGTGGAGGGCGTGTTCTCCCACCTCGGCGTGGCGGACGAGCCGGACCGGGCCGCCGAGACCACGGCGCAGCTGCTGCGGTTCGAACGGATGGCCGCCGAGGCCGCCGAGACGCTCGGCCACCCGCTGCTGCGCCACCTGGCCAACACGCCCGCCGCCCTCGCCCGGCCGGACACGCACCTGGACATGGTGCGCGTCGGCCTGGGCCTGTACGGGCTCTCCCCGTTCGCGGACGTCACCGCCGCCGAGCTCGGGCTGCGCCCGGCCATGTCCCTCGTCACCGTCCTGGCCAACGTCAAGGCCGTCCCCGCCGGGCAGGGCGTGTCCTACGGGTTCCGCCACGTCACGGCGGAGCCCACCACGCTCGGGCTCGTGCCCGTCGGCTACGCCGACGGCGTCCCGCGCGTCGTCGAGGGCACGCGCGTCCACGTCGGCGGCCGGGCCGTCCCCGTGGTGGGCCGCATCGCGATGGACCAGTTCGTGGTGGACCTCGGCCCGGACGCCGCGGACGCGCCCGGCGACGCCGTCGAGCTGTTCGGACCGGCCTCCGGCATTCCGGTGGAGGAGTGGGCCGCGGCCGCCGGGACGATCAACTACGAGCTGGTGACCCGCATCGGGGGCCGCGTGGACCGGCAGCACGTGGACCCCACGCCGACCCAGGAGGCCCGCCCATGAGCGACCACGCGATCCCCGCCCCGGGCGCGACCCTGCCCGAGCCCGTGCTGACGGCGACGGTCCCGCTCGAGGGCGCCGACGGCACCCGGGCGTTCGGCCGCGCCCTCGCCGGGGTGCTCCGCGCCGGCGACGTGCTGATCCTCACGGGCGACCTCGGCGCGGGCAAGACGACCTTCACCCAGGGGCTGGCCAGCGGATTCGGCGTGGCCTCCGGCGTGGTCTCGCCGACGTTCGTCCTCTCCCGCGTCCACCCCGCCCCGGCCGACGCCCCGGCGGGCACCCCGGACCTCGTGCACGTGGACGCGTACCGGCTGCGCTCGGCGGGGGAGCTCACGGACCTCGACCTGGACGCGAGCGTCGACCGCTCCGTGACCGTCGTCGAGTGGGGCCGGGGCATGGCCGAGTCCCTCGCCGGGTTCCCCGAGGACCCGGACGCCTCGTGGCTGGACATCGAGATCGTCCGGGCCCGCGGGGGTGAGGACGCCCCCGCGGCCCCGGCGGGGGAGGGCGAGGACGGCATCGTCACCGACTTCTCCGACGAGGACGGAGGCCAGGCCGAGGAGCTGCGTTCGGCCGTCGTGACCGGCCGCGGCCCGCGCTGGGCCGGCGTCGTGCTTCCGTAGACTGGCGGCCATGGCCCTGCTCCTCGCGATCGACTCCTCCGCCGCCGCCTCCGTCGCCGTCCTGCGGGACGGTGAGGAGCTCGCGCGCTGGGCCACGGACGACACCCACGCCCACGCCGAGGTGCTCGCCCCCGCGGTGCAGACCGTGCTCGGCGAGGCCGGCGTCACCGGCACCGCGCTGGACGCGCTCGCGGTCGGTGTCGGCCCCGGACCCTTCACGGGGCTGCGCGCGGGCCTGGCGACGGCGGCCGCCCTCGGCCTGGCGTGGGACGTGCCCGTGCACGGGGTCCGCAGCCTCGACGCGCTCGCCCACGCGGCCGGCGTCGACGCCTTCCGCCACGGGATCGAGGAGTTCGTGGTCGCCACGGACGCCCGCCGCCGCGAGGTCTACTGGGCCCATTACGCGCAGGTCGGCGGGCAGCCGACGCTGCTGCACGGCCCCTTCGTCTCGCCGGCGGACGAGGTCACCCCGCTGCCCGTCTACGGCGCGGGGGCCGGGCTCTACCCCGAGGCGCTGCGCGCGGTGCCGGACTGGGAGTCGGCCACGCCGTCCGCCGTCGGGGTGGGGCAGGTGGCCGAGCTCGCCCTGCGGCGCGGCCGAGGCCTCGTGCCCGCCGAGCCGCTCTACCTGCGCGAGTCCGACGCCAAGGTCCCCGGCCCCCGCAAGCGGGCGGGCGCGTGAGCCCGGCCGAGCCGGCCCCGACCGGCGACGGGCGCCCCGCCGAGGACGGGCACGGGCTGCCGCCCGGGTACCTGCTGCGCCCCATGACCGTGTGGGACGTCCCCGAGGTGCTCGCCCACGAGGCCACGCTCTTCCCGCTCGACGCCTGGCCCGCGCACTTCTACGAGGAGGAGCTCGCCCAGACCGGCCCCGCCGGCGGACGGGACGCGCACGGCCGCCCGCCCACCCGGGACTACCGCGTGGTCGTCCGCGACGTGGCCGCGCCCGGCTCCGCGGACGAAGACGGCCCCGCGCCCGGCGAGATCGTCGGCTACGGCGGGATCATGGTGGTCGGCGACGTCGCCGACGTGCAGACCGTGGGCACGGTCGCGGCGGCGCAGGGGCGGGGGATCGGCGCGGCTCAGCTGCGCTGGATGGCCGCGGAGGCCGCGGCGCGCGGCGCGAGCGCCCTGATGCTCGAGGTCCGGGCCTCCAACGCCGTCGCCCGGCGGCTCTACGCACGCCACGGATTCCAGGAGCTGCACGTGCGCCGCCGCTACTACCCGGGCGGCGAGGACGCCGTGATCATGCGCAAGGCCCTGTGACCGGGCCGCTCACTAGACTGGAGCCCATGCCCACCGCCACCGCAGCCCCCCTCGTGCTCGGCATCGAGTCCTCCTGCGACGAGACCGGCGTCGGCGTCGTCCGCGGCACCGCCCTGCTGGCCCACGAGGTCGCCTCCTCCGTCGAGGAGCACGTGCGCTTCGGCGGCGTGATCCCGGAGATCGCCGCCCGCGCCCACCTCGAGGCCCTCGTGCCCACGATCCGCCGCGCCCTGGACACCGCCGACGTCACCCTCGCGGACCTCGACGCGATCGCCGTCACCTCCGGCCCGGGTCTGGCGGGCGCGCTCATGGTGGGGGTCGCGGGGGCGAAGGCGCTGGCCACGGCCCTCGGCACGCCCCTCTACGGCATCAACCACCTCGTGGCGCACGTGGGCGTGGGCATGCTGGACGGCGTGCGGCCCGCGCAGTGGGACGACCTGCCCGCGGACCTGGGCGCGCTGCTGGTCTCCGGCGGGCACACCGAGATCCTGCGCGTGGGCCGGATCAGCTCCGAGGTCGAGCTGCTGGGCTCGACCATCGACGACGCGGCCGGCGAGGCGTACGACAAGGTCGCCCGGCTCATCGGGGCGGGCTACCCCGGGGGCCCCGTGATCGACCGGCTCGCCGCCCAGGGCGACCCGACGGCCTTCCGCTTCCCGCGCGGGCTCACCGCGGGCAAGTTCGTCGGCAGCGCCGAGGAGCCCGGCCCGCACCGGCACGACTGGTCGTTCTCCGGGCTGAAGACCGCCGTCTCCCGGGCCGTGGAGCAGTTCGAGGCCCGCGGCCTCGAGGTGCCGCGCGCGGACATCGCCGCCTCCTTCCAGGAGGCCGTCGCCGACGTGATCACCGCCAAGGCCGTCCGCGCCTGCCGCGAGCACGGGCTCACCCACCTGATGCTCGGCGGCGGCGTCGCGGCGAACTCGCGCCTGCGCGCCCTGCTCGCCGACCGGTGCCGCTCCGCCGGCATCGAGCTGACCGTCCCGCCCGTGAACCTGTGCACCGACAACGGGGCGATGGTCGCCGCGCTCGGCGCACGCCTGGTGCGCGACGGCGTCGCCCCCTCCGACGCGTGGTTCGGCGCGGACCCGGGACAGCCGGTCGAGATCGTCAGCGTCTGACCGCGCCCGGCCTCTTGCCGCCACGCCCACGCGTTCCGTAGACAGGGCCCGTGACCGGCCTTGACCACCCCCGCCCCGAGCCCACCTCTGCCGCCGTGGACGAGGAGATGCTGGAGGACTTCCTCAATCAGCACCTGCTCGGCTCCCGCTCCGGTGTGAAGGCGTTCCGCGCCGCCGAGCAGACCTGGGCCGGCACCCCGCAGGAGGCCGCGCTGCGCCGCATCGGCGACGGCGTCCAGGAGGACCAGGACCGCCTCGAGGCGCTCATCGGCGAACTGGGCCTCCGCACCCCGCTGGTGGACCGGGCCGCCGGCGCGGCGGCCGAGGTCGGCGGACGCCTCAACCCCGTGAACGCGCTGCGCACGCGCGGCTCCGCCTGGACACAGGTCGAACTGGACCTGCTGCAGGGGATGCTCCAGGCCAAGCTCTCCATGTGGCGCGTCCTCGAGCAGCTGGCGCCGCACCTGCCGGCGGTCGATGCCGCCGAGATGCGCGGGTTGTGTGAGAAGACCGCGGAGCAGCGGCGCGAGGTCGAGCGCATCACCTCCGCCACCCTCGAGGGCCGGTTCCTGGCCGGCTGAGGCCCGGGCTACTCCTCGCCCGTCTGATGCTCCCCGGACCGACCGCCGTGCACCTCGGCGGGCAGCTCGTCCACCGGGGCGACGACGACGTCCTGCAGCTTCCAGTCCAGGGCGGCGATCGCGTCCCGCAGCGCGCAGCAGCGGCCCACCGTCACGTCCGCCCCCTCGTGCGGCACCACGAACATCTCGACGTGGAACACGTGGCCCTCGTCCCGGACGCGGGCGCCCGCGTGGCGTACCCACGGCTCCGCCCAGGCGACCCGCTCGGCACGGTCGATGAGCGGGTGCGGCCGGGCGCCGTCGATCGTGGCGGCGCGGCGATCCGCCAGGTTCGTGACGGCCTCCTTCAGGTTCTTCCAGCCGTCCAGCACGATGCTCACGCCCACGAAGATCGCCGCAGCGGAGTCCGCCCACCACCAGCCCAGGCCGATGCCGGCCACGCCGACGATGGTGGCCACGCCCGTCTGCCAGTCCGCCTTGTTCATGTCCGCGTCCGCGTGCAGCACGCGGTCGTGGAGCTGCTCGGCCAGCCTGAGCTTCTTGTGGCCGAGGATCATGGGCCCGGGCACGGACAGGGCCATCACGGCCATCATGAACCAGCCCTGCCACACGGTGTGCCCGAACAGGTCGAACGTGCCGATGGGCGGGTGCTCCGCCATCACCAGGCCCAGCACGGAGTCGCCGACGAGGACCACGCCCATCACGGACAGGGCGACGGCGGCCACGAGGTGCCCCACCCCGACGGACCGGTGAGAGCCGTAGGGCCGGGCCCGCGTCGGGGCCATGCGGGCCACGCGCAGGGCGATGAGGAACGCGATCGGCGGGATCAGGGACAGCAGGTCCTCGATCCACGCGGCACGCATGGCCTGCGAGGAGCCCATCACGACCGCTACGAGGACGATCGTGACCACCAGCACCCCCAGCGTCGCCCATTCGAGCCGCTTGGCCTGCTGGACCACGCGCTCGATCTCCGGGGGCAGCTCCGTGGCGCCGAAGCGGCGCCCGCTCGGCCCCGTCTCCCGGGTGTTCCGCCGCGTCATCGGGCCTCCTCCGCTGCGCGCTGGTCGAAGTACGCCTCGAGGGCCGTGAGCATCTGATTCTCACCCAGGGGCACGGCCATCACGAGCTTCACCGGCTCGCCGTCCGGACCCTGCGCCTCGGCGTAGTCGCGGGTGATGCTCGCGTGCGACGTCCACGGGGACGCCGACGTCAGGCCGCCGGCCACCAGGTCCACGTCGCCCTTCTCCAGCGCGGTCATGAGCGCCTCCTCCCCGGCCACGGTCCACTCGACGCGTGCGTCGTGCGCCGCCGCGAACCCGCGGATCAGGTCGGGCTCGGGGCCGACGGGCTCGGCGCCCGAGGCGTCCACGTGGGGCGGGTGGTGCACGACGCCGGCGCGCAGCACCCCGCCCGTGACGCGGTCCAGGGTGCCGTCCGGGTCGGCGGGGTAGCCGGAGGAGGTGCAGGCGGTGAACCCGAGGGCGGCGCCCCCGAGCAGGCCCGTCAGGGCGGCCCGGCGGGTGAAGGTCATCGCCCTCATTCCGTGGGCGAGTGCGAGCGGTGCCCGGCGTTGCCCAGACCTTCGGCACCGTCGAGATGGTCAAGCACGAGGCGGACCGCCTCCCGGGCGTCGGTGGTCTCGGACCAACCGGTCGCGGCGCGCAGGGCCGTGGTGTCCATGATGGGCACCGCTGCGGCCATGTCCACCCACCCCGGGTCGGTGGGCTGCAGCCGTGCCCGGTAGCTCAGCGCCGCGGCCGCGCGGAACAGGCCCACGGGCAGCTCCAGGATGCGGCGCGCCCCGAGGACGGTGCCCATGGTGTGCGCGTCCAGCACGGGGTCGGCGGCCACATTGAAGGCGCCGCCCGCCCGGTGGACGATCACGCGCCAGTACGCGTCCGCCACGTCCTGGGCCGTGAGCGCCTGGAATCGCAGGCCCCGCGGGAACGGGAGCACCGGAGTGCGCAGGCGGGCGACCAGCCGGGCGGGGACGAGGTCGCCCAGGAAGTAGTCCTTGATCTCGGGCCCGGCGGCGGACTGGAAGATCAGCCCGGGGCGCAGCCGGGTCACGAGCAGCTCGGGGTGCTCGGCCTGCACGCGGTCGAGGATCGACTCGACCTCGGCCTTCTGCGCGGCGTAGTGCGAGGTGGGGACCCCGGTGGTGGGATGGGACTCGGGCACGGCTCGGCCCTTCGGCCCGGGCCCGTACGCGCCCACCGAGGACGCGTAGACCAGGTGGGGCACGCCCGCCTCGGCCACGACCCGGAACACCCGCTCGTTGCCGGCCACGTTGACGGCGCGCAGGTGGTCGCGGTCGCGGTTGGGGCGGATCACCCACACCAGGTCGACGACGGCGTCGGCGCCGGCCACGATCTCGCGCAGCCGCCCCGCCGCCGTGGGCTCCGCCACGTCCAGGCGGTGCCACTCGACGCCGTCGTAGGGCGCTCCGGCCCGGTCCGGGCCGCGCCGGCTCACGCCCACGATCGAGCTCACCTCGTCCGCGGCCTGGAGGCGGTGCAGGACAGCGGTGCCGACGTTACCCGTCGCGCCCAGGACGACGATCCTCACGGCTTCAGGACCACCTTGACGCAGCCGTCCTCCTTCTTCTGGAACGTCTCATAGAGGGCGGGCGCGTCCTCGAGCGAGGCGGTGTGCGTGGTCAGGTCGAGCACGCCGAGGGGGTCGGACGGGTCGTCGAGCAGGGGCAGCAGGTCGTCCACCCAGCGACGGACGTTGCACTGGCCCATCGTCAGGGTGACCTGCTTGTCGAACAGGGTGAGCATCGGCATCGGGTCCTTCATGCCGCCGTAGACCCCGGAGAGCGACACCGTGCCGCCGCGCCGGACCGCGTCGATCGCGGTGTGGAGGGCGCTCAGGCGGTCGACGCCGGCGGTCTTCATGGCCGCCCGGCCGAGCGCGTCGGGCAGCAGGCCCACGGCGGTGTGGGCCGCATGCCCCGCCGGGGAGGCGTGCGCCTCCATGCCGACCGCGTCCACGACCCCGTCGGGACCGCGGCCGCCGGTGCGCTCGCGGAGCACCTCGGCCTCGCCGCCGTCGGCGTCCAGGACCTCGATGCCGTGCCGGGCCGCCATCACGCGGCGCTCGGGGACCGGGTCGACACCGATCACCCGGTACCCCAGGTGCACGCCGATGCGCGCCGCCAGCTGGCCGATGGGGCCGAGGCCGAGCACCGCGAGCGTGCCGCCGTCGGGGACGTTCGCGTACTGGACCCCCTGCCAGGCGGTGGGGACGACGTCCGAGAGGAACAGCCACTGCTCATCCGGACCGGTGTGCGGCACCTTCACGGGGCCGTAGTCCGCGTGGGGCACGCGCAGCAGCTCGGCCTGTCCGCCGGGGACGGAGCCGTAGAGCCGGGAGTAGCCGAAGAGTGCGGCGCCGGAGCCCTGCTCCCGCACCTGGGTGGTCTCGCACTGCGACTGCAGCCCGCGCTGACACATCCAGCACCGGCCGCAGGAGATGGTGAAGGGCACGACCACCCGGTCACCGGGCCGGATGTGGGTGACCTCGGACCCGACCTCGCGGACGATGCCCATCGGCTCGTGACCGATCACGTCCCCCGCGTCCATGAACGGCCCCAGGACCTCGTACAGATGCAGGTCCGACCCGCAGATGCCGGTCGAGGTGACCTCGATGATCGCGTCCGTCGGCTCCTGGATCCGAGGATCCGGGACGTCCTCGACGGCGACGTTGCGCTTTCCCTGCCATGTCAGTGCTCGCATGGTGCGACCGTAGCCGCGCCGGGCGGGCCGGCGGAAGCGTGCAGGCGCGGCGGGGCCGCAGCCTCGCCGGGGGAGCGGCCGCTCAGCCGGCGCGGCCGTCCAGCGACGCGCGGGTGCGGGCGGCGGCGTCCAGCACGACCGCGCGCAGCGGGGCCACCGCGTCATCCGTGTCCTCACCCGCGGCCGGCGGGCCGGCCAGGGCCTGTGCCTCCACACGACGCTGACGCGCGGCGCCGCCGTCGTCGATCATCGCCTGGACGCCGGCGAGCTCCGCCGCGCAGCCCAGCCGCTCGGCGACCGGGGTCAGTCGCTCGATCTCCGCCGGCAGGTGCTCCGCCAGCGGGACCTGGGTGCCCCGGGCGTCCACGATCACGGTGGCGTCCATGCCGTACCGGGCGGCGCGCCACTTGTTCTCCTGCACGTGCCACGGCGGCAGGACCTCGACCGTCTCACCGCGCTCCAGGCTCGCGGACAGGTCATCCACGAGGCACTGCGTGTAGGCGGTCACGGCGGCGATCTCCTCGAGCGTGGCCAGGCCGTCGCACGCGCGCATCTCCACCGTGCCCAGGCGGGGCACGGCCCGCACGTCCCAGCGGCACTCGGTGACGTCCGCGATCATGCCCACCTGCTCCATCTGGGCCACGCAGCGCTCGAAGTCCTCCCACTCCTGGAACTGGAACGGCAGGCCGGCCGTGGGCAGCTGCTGGAACAGGAGGGTGCGCTGGGACTGGTAGCCCGTGTCCGTGCCCGCCCAGAAGGGGGAGGAGGCCGAGAGTGCGAGCAGGTGCGGCACTCGGTTGACCAGGCCGTTCACCACCGGCATGGCCTTGGAGACGTCGTCCAGGCCCACGTGCACGTGCACGCCGAAGATCAGCAGCTGCCGACCCCAGTACTGGGTGAGATCCAGCATGCGGTCGTAGCGCTCACTGGGCGTCGAGGGCTGCGCGATCGCTTCCGCGAACGGGTGCGTGCCCTGGCAGAACAGGGAGATGCCCCGCGCAGCCGCGGCGTCGGCCACGCGCGCGGCGATCCGGCCGAGGTCCGCCGTCGCGGCGTCGACGCGCTCGTGCACACCCGTGACGAGCTCCACCGTGTTCTGCAGGAGCTCGCTGGTCATGTGCGGGTTCACGTCGTCCTCGGCGAGGCCCTCGGTCACATGCAGGGCGCGCAGCAGGTCCGGGGCCTCGGAGCGCAGCTCGCCGGACACGGCGTCCACGAGCGCGAGCTCCCACTCGATTCCGAGAGTGGACTGCGCGGAGTCGGCGAAGGGCAGAGTCATGCCGCCCATCCTAGAAGCCCCTGCCGGGTCTGCGCCCGGGGTCCACGCTTCGGACCTAGGGTGGGGCGCATGGCCCGCCCCCGCCCCGCCTCCCGCCCGCCGCGCCCCACGGCCGCCGCCTCGGAGGCGGACGCCACCGCCCTGGCCCCCGTCCTCGAGCCGGAGGGCCGCGCGCTCCTCGACTCCCTCGCCGGGTACCGCGAGGCCGACGCGCTCGCGGTCTCCTCCCGCCTGCGTGCGGCCGGGCATCCTCCGGAGCGCGTGGCCGCCGCGCTGACCCAGGCCGCGCTGCGGTCCCGGGCGGAGGCCCGCCTCGGGCGGCAGGCGCGCCGGATGCTGTTCACCCGCGACGGCCTGGAGCAGGCCACCCGCCCGCTGGTCGCGGGCCTGCACGCGGACCGGCTGGCGGCCGCGGGGGCCCGGTGCGTCGCCGACCTCGGCTGCGGTCTCGGCCTGGACGCGCGCGCCTTCGCCGACCGGGGCCTGGACGTCGTGGCGGTGGAGCGGGACGCCGTCGTCGCCGCGGCCGCCGAGGTGAACCTCGCCGGCCACCGCGGTGCGCGTGTGGTGCACGGCGACGCCGTGGCCTGGGCCCGCGCCCACGTGCCCGCCGAGGCGGACGCGGTGTGGCTGGACCCCGCCCGCCGTCAGGTCGGCGGGGGCGGGTCCGCGCGCGTGTTCGACCCCGAGGCGTTCTCCCCGCCCCTGAGCGTCGTGACGGACATCGCCGCGACGGGCGTGCCGGTCGGGGTCAAGCTCGGCCCGGGGCTCCCGCACGAGGCCGTGCCGGAGGGCGCCGAGGCCGAGTGGGTGAGCGTCGACGGCGACGTCGTGGAGGCCGCCCTGTGGTTCAACGCGGCGGCCCGCCCCGGGGTGCGGCGGGCGGCGCGCGTCATGACCGTCCGGGGCGGGAAGACGACGACGGCGCAGCTCGTCTCCGGCGCGGACTTCGGCGACTCGCCCGAGGTCGAGGCCGTGGGGGAGGAGGGCATGGCGGGGCTCGTCGGCGCGGTCCTGCACGAGCCGGACGGCGCCGTCATCCGGGCCGGACTCGTGACGGACCTGGCCGCGTCCTGGCCCGTGCCGACGCGGCAGCTGGACCCCCACCTGGCCTACCTCGTCGCGCCCGAGCCGGTGCGGGACGGCCTGGCCCGCGCCCATCGGATCGAGGCGGTGCACGGCTTCCACCTGGCCTCCCTGCGGCGCTGGGCGAAGGAGACCGGGGTGGGCCGGCTGGACGTGAAGAAGCGGGGCATCCGCGAGACGCCCGAGGAGGTGCGTCGCGCCGTCCTCGGCGGGGCGAAGCCGGGCCGGCGTGGCGGGGCCGGACGGCACGCCACCCTCGTGCTGGCGCGCGTGGGTCGGTCGCGGTTCGCCCTCGAGGTGACGCCGTTGGACTGACGGGGCTCGAGGCCGGGGGCCCCGGGCGGCGGGAGCCGTCGAACCCCCGTTGGGGGATTACGGCACCCTCGTGTACGGTATTCGACTGAGGCAAGGCTCACCTCTACGGGAGCGCGCCCACCACCCCGACTGCTCATCCCGGGGCAGCCCCGCCGCCCAGAAGGAGAACCATGCCGCGTTCCGCCCGCGCCCCCCGCCTCGCCCGTCTCGCCCTGACCTCGGTGGCGGCCCTCGCCCTCGTCGGCTGCTCCGCCGGCGGCGCGGCCACGGGCTCGTCCTCCGCGAGCGCCTCCGGCGAGTCCTCGGCCTCCGCGAGCGCCGCCGGCGGCTCCTCGGCCGCCTCGGGCGGCATCGCGACCGGGGTCACCGTCACCGACATGTCCGGCGCCGAGGTCACCCTGCCGGAGGAGGTCGACTCCGTCATCGCCACGGACAACCGCACCTTCCGCACGCTGGACGACTGGGGCGTCGAGCTGTCGGCCGCGCCGAAGCAGATCATGTACAAGGGCGAGGGCGGGCCCTCCTACCTCCAGGACGACTCGGTCGCCGACATCGGCAACCACCGGGAGCCGGACATGGAGCTGTTCGTCACCGCCGAGCCGGACGTCGTGTTCAACGGCCAGCGGTTCAACGAGCGCAAGGCCGAGATCGACGAGCTGACCGGCGACGCCGCCGTCGTGGACACGGACTTCGACGTCACGCAGACCCCCATGGACGAGGGCCTGAAGGAGCTGACCACCCTGCTGGGCGAGGCCACCGGCCACGAGGCCGATGCCGAGAAGCTCATCGCCGACTTCGACGCCGCCACCCAGCGCGCCAAGGACGCCTACGACCCCGAGCAGACCGTCATGGGCCTCATCGCCTCGGGCGGAGAGCTGTCGTACGTCGCGCCCAGCACCGGTCGCGCCATCGGCCCGTTCTTCGACATGCTGGAGCTGACCCCGGCCCTCGAGCAGTCGGGCACCGACAACCACCAGGGCGACGACATCTCCGTCGAGGCCATCGCGAAGTCGAACCCGGACTGGCTGATCGTCATGGACCGCGACGCCGCCATCGGCGAGGAGAACGCCACCGCCGCCGAGCTGATCGAGCGCTCCGAGGCCCTCCAGGACGTGACCGCGGTGAAGGAGGGCAACATCGTGTACCTGCCCGCCGACTTCTACGTCGCCGAGGACATCCAGAACCACACCACCGTCATGGAGGACCTCGCGAAGGCCTTCGAAGGCGCGCAGTGACTCTCGACGTGCGTCACCACGTCGCCGACGCCCCGCCCCGGCTCGAGGAGCCGGGGCGGGGCGACCGCGTGTGCTGGGTCCCGCCCGCCGTCCTGCGGCCCGAGCGCACCCGCTGGCAGCGCACCTGGCCGCTGCTGGTCGGCGTCGTGGTGACCGCGGCCCTCGTCGTGGTCTCGCTGTTCGTGGGCGTGTACGACGTCGGCGCGGAGGGCGGACGCGAGATGTTCGCCATCACGCGCGTGCCGCGCACGGTCGCCCTCGTGCTGGCCGGCGCCTCGATGGCGATGTGCGGGCTGATCATGCAGCTCATGACGCAGAACCGCTTCGTGGAGCCCAGCACCACGGGCACCACCGAGTGGGCCGGCCTCGGCCTGCTGGTGACCATGGTGCTCGTGCCGGGTGCGGGCCTGGTGACCCGGATGGTCGGGGCCATCCTCTTCGCCTTCGTCGGCACCCTCGTCTTCTTCCTCTTCCTGCGGCGGGTGCGCCTGCAGTCCTCCCTCATCGTGCCGATCGTGGGCATCATGCTCGGCGCCGTCGTGGGCGCCGCGTCGACGTTCCTCGCCCTCCAGACGGACATGCTGCAGCAGGTGGGCGCGTGGTTCGCGGGCTCGTTCACCTCCGTGGTCCGCGGCCGGTATGAGCTGCTCTTCCTCGTGCTGATCGTGTGCGTGGCGGTCTTCGTCATCGCGGACCGCTTCACCGTGGCCGGCCTCGGCAAGGACGTCGCCACGAACGTCGGCCTCAACTACGGCGCCGTGATCCTCACCGGCGTGGCCATGGTGGCCGTGGCCACCGGCGTGGTCACCGTGGTGATCGGGGCCCTCCCGTTCCTGGGGCTCGTGGTCCCCAACCTCGTGTCCATGGTGCGCGGCGACAACCTGCGGACGAACCTGCCCTGGGTGGTCATGGTCGGCGTGTGGATCGTGATCGTCTGCGACCTGATCGGGCGCACCGTGATCGCCCCGTTCGAGGTGCCCATCTCGCTGATCCTGGGCCTCGTGGGCGCGATCGTGTTCCTCGCCCTGCTGCTGAGGCAGGCCAAGCATGGCTGAGCCGCTCGCGACCGCCCCGGGTCGCATCCCCGCCCCGCCCGGTGGCGCCACCGCGGCCGGGCCCGTCGAGGCCGACGCCCCGCGCCGGTCCGGCGCGTTCGTCACCGCCGCCGACCGCCGGAGGTATGCGGTCGTCGTCGCCGTGCTGGCCGCCGTCGCCGTGCTCTCCACCGCCGGGATCCTGCTGTGGGGCAACGAGGCCGAACCCGGTTCGCGCGCGTTCTGGATGATCGCGCGGATGCGCGTGGAGTCCCTGGGCGTGATCGGCATCGTGGCGCTGTGCCACTCCTTCGCGACCGTCACCTTCCACACGGTGACGGGCAACCGCATCATCACGCCCTCGATCATGGGGTTCGAGGCGCTCTACACGGCCGTGTCGACCGTCGCCGTGTACGTGCTGGGAGCCGCCGGCGTCGCGGTGCTGACCGGGGTGGGGCCGTTCCTCGCCCAGGCCGCGCTCATGGTGGCGCTGGCGACGGCCCTGTACTCGTGGCTGCTCTCCCGGCCCTACGGCAGCGTCCATCTGATGCTGCTCGTGGGCGTGGTGCTGGGCGGCGGGCTGGCCGCGCTGAGCACGTTCATGCAGCGACTGCTGGACCCGAACTCGTTCGACCTGCTGAGCGCGCGGCTCTTCGGCAACATCTCCAACGCCCGGACCGAGTACGTGGCGATCGCCGCGCCCATCGCCGTCGTCGTGTGCGCGCTGCTGTGGCTGCGCTCCCGCCGCCTGAACACGGTGGCGCTCGGCGCCGACGCCGCGACCAACCTGGGCCTGCACCACCGGCGCGAGCTCATGGTGACGCTGCTGCTGGTCTCCGTGCTGATGGCCATGACCACCGCGCTCGTGGGCCCGATGACGTTCCTCGGCTTCCTCGTGGCGACGCTGGCGTACAGCCTCGTCGACACCCACGACCACCGGTTCATCCTCCCGGTGGCGGCGCTGGCCGGGTACGCGGTGCTCACGAGCGCCTACTTCGTGCTGCGGCACGTGTTCTACGCGGGGGGTGCGGTCACGGTGGTCATCGAGCTGATCGGCGGCATCACCTTCCTGGTCGTCGTGATGAGAAAGGGACGTCTGTGATCGAGCTGCGCGGCGTGGTGAAGCGCCACAGCGATGAGGTGTGCATCGGACCCGTGGACCTGGACATCCAGGCCGGGGGAGTGACCGCGCTCGTGGGGCCCAACGGGGCGGGCAAGTCCACGCTGCTGACGATGATCGGCCGGCTGCAGGACGCCGACGCCGGGACGATCGCCGTGGGCGGGCACGACATCACCACGACGCCGTCCCGGAAGATCGCGCAGACCCTGTCCATCCTGCGGCAGGAGAACCACTTCGTGACGCGGCTGACCGTGCGGCAGCTCGTGGGGTTCGGGCGCTACCCGTACACGCGCGGGCGGCTGACCCTGGAGGACGAGCGGCACGTGTCCGACGCGATCGACTTCCTCAACCTCGGCCCGTTCGAGAACCGGTACCTCGACCAGCTCTCGGGCGGCCAGCGGCAGCGCGCGTACGTGGCGATGGTGTTGGCGCAGAACACCGAGTACGTGCTGCTGGACGAGCCGCTGAACAACCTGGACATGCAGCACTCGGTGCAGATGATGCAGCAGCTGCGCCGGGCCGCCGACGAGCTGGGCCGGACCGTGGTGATCGTGCTGCACGACATCAACTTCGCCGCCCACTACGCCGACCGGATCGTGGCCATGGGCGACGGTCAGGTGGTGGAGACCGGCACCCCGGCCGAGATCCTGCGCCCTGAGGTGCTGGAGCGGATCTTCAAGACCCCCTGCAGCGTGGTGGACGGACCGCACGGGCCGCTGGCCGTGTACTACTGAGCGGGGCGACGGTGAGGTCGGCCCGGGTCGGTCCGGGCGGGGGTCGGGTGCCCGGCCGACGCGAGCGTTCCGTGGGCAGAACCCGCCGGGTCTCGCCTTCCGGGGGCAGGACCCGCGTGTTTCCAGGTTCCGTGGGCAGAAGCACCCTCGCTTCTGCCCACGGAACCCCTGCGCATGGACGGCAGGGCCATACGCGACGACGACGTCAGGCATCCCAGCCGTTCGAGACCTGTGCCCGTCGTCTGAGGACGGCCTCGATCACCCGCGCGTATCCCTCGCCGACGTCCCGGCTCGTGACGTGCAGGGTCATCTGCCCACGCTCCGCGTAGTACTGGTCTCGCCGGGCGTCCCGGGCGTGTTGCTCGGCACTCCGGTGCACCTCGCCGTCGTACTGGAGGACGAGCCGGCAGTCCTCGAACCACAGATCGGCCTCGGGGGCGTCCCGCCGCCCGGGGTCGAACACGTGCTGCAGCGTCGGCTCGCCCAGCCCCGCCTCGACGAGCGCCAGCCTCAACCGGGTCTCCTGCGGCGAGTCGGCACCCACCCGTACGCGCTCGAGCGCCGCCGTCGCCCGCGGTCTTCCGACGAACCGCCCGAGCGGCCGCATCGCCTCGTGCAGCGCGGTGACCGTGGTGATGGGAGGCCGCCGGCCGCGCGGGGACCAGGGGTGACGGACCAGGTGGTCACCCGCCGACACGAGGGATGCCTCGTCCCAGGGGTGGCCGATCGAGCACAGATCGAGCCAGGTCCGTTCCGGCGTCGTCACCCGTAGCCCGAGCACGGAGGTGACGTGGCCGGCGGGCAGGGGTCTGCGGTGCTCCATGACGCCGGGGATCCGCGCCCGTGCGGTGCCGCGGTGCAACGTGATCTCGACGGCGGCGCGTCGCGTGGCCCCGCCCGGGGGAAGCGGGAGGCCGTGGAGGTGCGCCGCCGTCTCGTGGGAGAGAACGGCGTCGGGACGGGACCGCAGGAGGGCGGTCAGCAGGTCGAGGCCGACCCCGTGGTGCGGCGGCGGGAGCCCGGCAGACTCCCAGGTGCGCAGCGGCATGTCACGGCGACGGTGGATGCCGCGGGCGAGGCGGAGGACGTCGGACCGCCGCACCCGGCTGGGCGGCAGACCGCGTTCGAGCACGTCGCGGGTGGTGAAGACGGGGACGAGGGGGAGATCGGGGGCGAAGGACATGGGTCGACCTTGACGCGGTCGGCCTGACGACGGCCGGGCGGGCCGCGTGTCTGTGCACACCGGCGCAGGGTGGGCCGGCTGTGCAGGACTCGGCGGCGGCCGGTTGTCCCGCCGGGACGACGTCGTCATGGCTCGGTGGGCAGAACTGCGCGGAGTTCCGCCCACGCAACATCCGTGGGCAGAAGAGAGGGCGCTTCTGCCCACGGAGACCGAAAACCTGCGGATGCTGCCCACGCGACGGGCGGGGGTGCGGTTTCTGCCCACGGAGGGTGGCGAGGGGGGAGGGTGGGGAGTGGGGGAGGGACAGGTTGCGGGCCGCAGTCGTGACCACTCCGCGTGCTCTTGGGCTCGGAACCCGCCCCGCCCGCCGCCCCACGGCATCCCACCGCACCGCGCCCCGCGCCCTCCGCCCACGGCGGACGGCGGGGACACGGCTGGCACTCATGTTGAAGGAGTGCCAGAACCCGGAGTAGAGTGGGCACTGGCACTCGGGGGTACCGGGTGCCAATGCCCGAGGTGGACCGTCCGGCACCGCGACGACGGAGGGTCTGACGCCCGTGGCGCACCCGCAGACCACAGCATCAGCGGTCCGGCGAGCCCGCCGGAGCCGCACGTCGACGAAGAAGGAGTGTGCAGCATGTCTGTCTCCATCAAGCCCCTTGAGGATCGCATCGTTGTCCGCCCCCTGGAGGCCGAGCAGACCACCGCGTCGGGCCTCGTGATCCCGGACACCGCCAAGGAGAAGCCGCAGGAGGGCCAGGTCGTGGCCGTGGGCCCGGGCCGGGTCGCCGAGAACGGCAACCGCGTGCCGGTCGACGTCGCCGAGGGTGACGTGGTGCTGTACTCCAAGTACGGCGGCACCGAGGTCAAGGTCGGCGGCGAGGAGTACCTGGTGCTCTCCGCCCGCGACGTGCTGGCCGTCGTCACCAAGTGACCCCGCCGCGACGGGCCCGGTGAGCGGCGCGCACCGCACCGGTGCGCGCGCCCCGGGCCCCTCGCGTCCCCGCACCCCCTGACTCCCTGAACGAAAGGAGCGTCCGTCATGGCCAAGCAGCTGGCTTTCAACGACGACGCACGCCGCGCCCTCCAGGCCGGCATCGACAAGCTCGCCGACACCGTCAAGGTCACCCTCGGCCCCAAGGGTCGCAACGTGGTGCTCGACAAGGCGTGGGGCGCCCCCACCATCACCAACGACGGCGTCACGATCGCCCGTGAGGTGGAGCTGGAGGACCCGTACGAGAACATGGGCGCCCAGCTCGCCAAGGAGGTCGCCACCAAGACCAACGACATCGCGGGCGACGGCACCACCACCGCCACCGTGCTGGCCCAGGCCCTCGTGAACGAGGGTATGCGCCAGGTCGCCGCCGGCGCCGCGCCGGGCGAGGTCAAGAAGGGCATCGAGGTGGCCGTGGCCGCCGTCGAGCGGCGCCTGCAGGAGAACGCCCGCCCGGTCGAGGGCCAGGAGGTGGCCCACGTGGCCGCCATCTCGGCCCAGAACGACGAGGTCGGCGAGCTGCTGGCCCGCGCGTTCGACACGGTCGGCACCGACGGCGTCATCACCATCGAGGAGTCCTCCACGACCTCCACCGAGCTGGACGTCACCGAGGGCATGCAGTTCGACAAGGGCTTCCTGTCCCCGTACATGGTCACCGACGCCGAGCGTCAGGAGGCCGTGCTCGAGGACGCCTACGTCCTGATCAACTCGGGCAAGATCTCCAACGTGCAGGAGCTGCTGCCACTGCTGGAGAAGGTCCTGCAGGCCAACAAGCCGCTGTTCGTGATCGCCGAGGACGTCGAGGGCGAGGCCCTGTCCACCCTCGTGGTCAACAAGATCCGCGGCACCCTGAACGTCGTGGCCGTCAAGGCCCCGGGCTTCGGCGACCGCCGCAAGGCCATGATGCAGGACATCGCGATCCTCACCGGCGCCCAGGTCGTCTCCCCGGACCTCGGCATGAAGCTCGAGCAGGCCGACCTGGACGTGCTCGGCTCCGCCCGCCGCATCACCGTCACCAAGGACGAGACCACCATCGTCGACGGCGGCGGTGCGGCCGAGGACGTCGAGGCCCGGGTCGCCCAGATCAAGGCCGAGGCCGCCGCGACCGACTCCGACTGGGACCGCGAGAAGCTCCAGGAGCGCCTCGCCAAGCTCTCCGGCGGCATCGGCGTGATCCGCGTGGGCGCCGCCACCGAGGTGGAGCTCAAGGAGCGCAAGCACCGCATCGAGGACGCCGTGTCCTCGACCCGCGCCGCCCTCGAGGAGGGCATCGTGGCCGGCGGCGGCACCGCGCTCATCAACGCGCTGACCGCGCTCGACACCGACGCCGACGTCCAGGCCCTGACCGGCGACGCCGCCGTGGGCGTGGACATCGTCCGCAAGGCCCTGAAGCAGCCGCTGCGCTGGATCGCCCAGAACGCGGGCGAGGACGGCTACGTGGTGGTCTCCAAGGTCGCCGAGCTGGAGCCGAACCACGGCTTCAACGCGAAGACCGGCGTCTACGGCGACCTGATCGCCGACGGCGTGATCGACCCGGTCAAGGTGACCCGCTCCGCGCTGGCCAACGCCGCCTCCATCGCGGCCCTCGTGCTGACCACCGAAACCCTCGTGGCGGACAAGCCCGCCGAGGAGGACGAGGCCGACCACCAGCATTGACCCCTGAGTCGGCCCTGACGCGGCCGGTCGACGACGACGGCCCCTCGCCCGCCCGGGTGAGGGGCCGTCGTCGTGCGGGCGGGAGACGACCGCCGTCCGGGGCGCCCCCTAGGGTGTGCCCATGGACACACCCACGCCGCCCCGTCCCACCGGGTCCCACCCGACCCGGACCCCGGCCCGGCCACGGCTGCGCCGCTTCGTCCGGGAGTTCTCCTATCCGCACGGCATCCACCCGGCCCTCGTGCCGGGCGTGTCCGTGGAGGACCGCCGGGTGCGCTACGGCGTGGACCGGGCGATCCTCACCGTCGTCGGCCTGCTGGTGGTCGGCTTCGTGGTGTGGGGCGTGCTGCAGCCGGACGCCGTCCTGGCCGTCTCGAGCGCGGCCCTCGACTGGGTGATGCTCCACGCCGGCTGGCTGTTCGCCCTGCTGGCCATCGGGATGGTGTGGTGTTCCTGCTGGCCCTGGCGTTCTCCCGGTACGGCGAGATCCCGCTGGGCCTGGACGGGGAGAAGCCGGAGTACTCCACGGCGAGCTGGTCGGCCATGCTCTTCGCGGCCGGCATCGGCATCGGCATCATCTTCTTCGGCCCGTACGAGCCGCTGACCTACTACCTGGCCCCGCGCCCGGGGGCGTATGAGGCGGGGAGCGAGGAGGCGGTGACGGGCGCGCTGGCCCAGGACGCGCTGCACTGGGGCGTGAACGCGTGGGCGATCTACGCGATCGTCGGCCTGTCGGTCGGCTACGTGTCCTACCGCCGGGGTCGGGTGCCGCTGATGAGCTCGATCATCGCGCCGCTGTTCGGCGACTCCCAGCGCAGCGACTCGGTCGGCGCGCGCCTGATCGACGGGCTCGCGATCATCGCCACCCTGTTCGGCACGGCGGCCTCGCTGGGCATCGGCGCCCTGCAGATCGGCCGCGGCGTGCAGATCGTCTCGGGCTGGTCCGCGCCGGGGAACACGGTGGCGCTGGGGATCATCGTGGTGCTCACGATCGGCACCATCTTCTCGGCGGTGTCCGGTGTGGCCCGCGGCATCCGGTGGCTGTCCAACATCAACATGCTGCTCGCCCTCGGCCTGGCGCTGTTCTTCTTCGTCGTCGGCCCGACGGCGTTCCTGCTGAACATCGTGCCCGGCGTCCTGATGGACTACGTCTCCTCCGCCCCGGACGCCCTCGGCGCCTCGATGGCCGAGGGGGAGGACATGCAGGAGTTCCTCTCCAGCTGGACGATCTTCTACTGGGCGTGGTGGGTCAGCTGGGCCCCGTTCGTGGGCGTGTTCATGGCGAAGATCTCGAAGGGCCGGACCATCCGCCAGTACGTCCTCGGCGCCCTGTTCATCCCGGCCGCGGTGATCGTCGGCGCGTTCACGATCATCGGCGGCACCACCATCTGGCCGCAGCGGACGCAGGGCTCCGTGGCGCCGGACGGCACGGCCGCGTCGCTGCCCGCGCCGGCGGAGATCTTCTGGGTGGTCCTGGACCAGCTGCCCGGCGGCGGGCTGGTGGCCCCGGTCGTGATCGTCATGCTGGCGGTCTTCTTCATCACGACGGCGGACTCCGCCTCGATCGTGAACTCGCAGCTCTCGCAGCGCGGCGCCCCGGCCCCGCGCCGCACGATCACGGTGTTCTGGGCACTGTGCATGGCGGGCATCGCCGTCGTGATGCTGCTGACCGGCGGCGACACCGCGCTCACCGGCCTGCAGAACCTCATCACCATCACGGCGCTGCCGTTCACCGTGGTGCTCGTCCTCATGGCGGTCGCGCTCCAGCGCGAACTGGCCAACGACCCCTTCGCGATCCGTGACCGGTACCAGCGGGCCGCCGTCGAGAAGGCGACGGTGCGGGGCCTGGTGGAGTACGGGGACGACTTCGCGTTCACGGTGGAGCGCACCCCGCCGGGCAGCTGGTACGCGGCCGGCGAGGGATTCGACTCCACCGCCGCGGAGATCACCGACTGGTACCGCCGCACGGACGAGGACGGGAACCCCGTGGACTACGACTACGTGCTGGGCGAGTACCTGGACGAGGGGGACGGCGCGGACGGGCCCGCCGGAGCGGGCCCGTCCGGTCGCTGACTCAGGCGCGCGGCTCCGAGGTGCCGACGAGCTGGGCGCGGGAGTCGGCGGTCGCGTGGGCGCGGGCCTCGACGATCTCCTCCTCGTCCTCGCCGAAGATGTCGCCGCGCGGGGCGTCGTAGCGGTCCCGGTCGAGGATGCCCTCCTGGGAGGCCACGAGGGCGGGGATGAGGGCCTGGCCGGACACGTTGAGGGCGGTGCGGCCCATGTCCACGATCGGGTCGACGGCCAGGAGCAGGGCCATGCCCTCGAGGGGCAGCCCGGCGGTGGACAGCGTGAGCGTGAGCATCACGGTGGCGCCGGTGGTGCCGGCGGTCGCGGCGGAGCCCAGCACGGACACGAGTGCCACGAGGGCGTACTGGCTCAGGCTCATGTCGATCCCGTAGAACTGGGCGATGAACACGGCGGCCACGGCCGGGTAGATCGCGGCGCAGCCGTCCATCTTGGTGGTGGCGCCCAGCGGGACGGCGAAGGAGGCGTAGCCGGTGGGGACGCCGAAGTTGCGCTCGGCCACCCGCTGGGTGACGGGCAGCGTGCCGAGGGAGGAGCGGGAGACGAAGCCGAGCTGGAACGCCGGCCACACGCCGGTGAAGAACTGCTTGGCGGAGAGCCCGTGCAGGCGCGCCAGCACCGGGTACACCACGAGCATCACGAGGGCCAGGCCCACGTAGATCGCCACCACGAACTTGGCCAGCGTGCCCATCGTGGACCAGCCGTAGGAGGCCACGGCGTTGCCCAGCAGGCCGATGGTGCCGATCGGGGCCAGGCGGATGATCCACCACAGCAGCTTCTGGATGATGGCGAGCACCGAGCGGGAGAACGTGAGGAACGGGGCGGCCTTCTCGCCGACCTTGAGCGCGGCCACGCCCACGACGATCGCGATCACGAGGATCTGCAGCACGTTGAACGTGGGGGAGGAGGCGAGCGCGCCGTCCTCGCCCGCCGTGGTCTTGACGGTCAGGCCGAGGAAGTTCGCCGGCACCAGGGAGGTCAGGAAGTCGAGCCAGCCGACGTCCTTGGCCTGGTACGACGCCGGCGCGGTCTGGCCGGTGCCCACGCCCGGCTGCAGCGCGACGCCGACGGCGAGGCCGATGAGCACCGCGATGAGGCTCGTGATGGCGAACCACAGCAGGGTCTTGGCGGCCAGGCGGGCCGCGTTGGTCACCTGGGCCAGGTTGGCGATGGAGGCGACGACGGCGAAGAAGACCAGCGGGACGACCGTGGCCTTCAGCAGGCTGATGTAGATGCTGCCGACGGTGGCCAGCGTCTCGCCGAGCCAGGTCGGGTGCTCGGAGGTGTGCCCCGTCGCGCGGGCGATCAGGCCCAGGACGAGGCCGAGGACGAGGGCGGCGGCGATCTGCCAGCCGAAGTTCGACGTCCAGGCGGGGAGCCGGCGTCGGGGCGCCGGTGCGGGGGAGGACTGTGCGGTGCTCATCCGGGGAGGTTAGGCGGTCCAATACCATGACGCCGAAACGGATTGCTCCATGTGACGTCGTGGTGACGTCCGTCTCGCCCCCGCGTGGCCCAGCGCGGGGGTCCTGTGATGTGGCCCTCACCCGGGTCGCCGGTTTGACCCCCGGGCATAGAATCGCGGAAACACCCGTCCCGAAAGGCGCCTTCGTGACCAACACCAGCACCGGTCCCAGCCCCGAGCCCGTCCACTCCTCCTCGGATCCCTTCGGCTTCTTCGGCCTCACCTATGACGACGTCCTGCTGCTGCCCAACGCCACGGACGTGATCCCCGCGGACGCGGACCCGGGCACCCGGCTGACCCGCAACATCCGCTTGAACATCCCCATCGTCTCCGCGGCGATGGACACCGTGACCGAGGCCCCGCTGGCCATCGCCATGGCCCGCCAGGGCGGCATGGGCATCATCCACCGCAACCTGTCCATCGAGGACCAGGTCCGCCACGTGGACACCGTGAAGCGCTCCGAGTCGGGGATGATCAAGGACCCCGTGACCATCGGCCCCGACGCCACGCTCGCCGACCTGGACGAGCTGTGCGCCCAGTACCGCGTCTCGGGCCTGCCGGTGGTGGCCGAGGACATGACGCTGCTGGGCATCATCACCAACCGCGACACCCGCTTCATCCCGCGTGAGGAGTGGGCCACCCGCACGGTGGACACCGCCATGACCCGCATGCCGCTGGTCACCGCGCAGGAGGGTGTCTCGCGCGCCGAGACCATCCGCCTGTTCTCCCAGAACCGCGTGGAGAAGCTGCCGCTCGTGGACGATGCGGGCCGCCTGACCGGCCTGATCACCATCAAGGACTTCGACAAGGCGGAGCAGTACCCGGACGCCGCGAAGGACGACGAGGGTCGGCTGCGCGTCGGCGGCGCCGTCGGCTTCTTCGGCGACGGCTGGGAGCGCGCCATGGCGCTCGTCGAGGCGGGCGTGGACGCCCTCGTGGTGGACACCGCGAACGGTCACACGCACGGCGTGCTGGACATGATCGCGCGCCTGAAGAAGGAGAAGGCGGCCGCGCACGTCGACGTCATCGGCGGTCAGGCCGCGACCTACGCGGGCGCCAAGGCGATCGTCGACGCCGGCGCGGACGCCGTGAAGGTGGGCGTGGGCCCGGGCTCGATCTGCACGACCCGTGTGGTGGCCGGCGTCGGCGTCCCGCAGATCACCGCCATCTACGAGGCGGCCAAGGCCACGCGCCCCGCGGGCGTCCCGCTGATCGCCGACGGCGGCCTGCAGCACTCCGGTGACATCGGCAAGGCCCTCGTGGCGGGCGCCGACTCGGTGATGCTCGGCTCCCTGCTGGCCGGCACGGCCGAGTCCCCGGGCGACCTCGTGTTCTACCAGGGCAAGCAGTTCAAGACCTACCGCGGCATGGGCTCCCTGGGCGCCATGCAGACCCGCAACGGCACGCGCTCCTTCTCCAAGGACCGCTACTTCCAGGCGGACGTGCCGGACGAGGACAAGCTGATCCCCGAGGGCATCGAGGGCCAGGTGCCCTTCCGCGGCCCGGTCGCCTCGGTGGTCCACCAGCTCGTGGGCGGCCTGCGCCAGACGATGTTCTACACGGGCGCGTCCACGGTGGCCGATCTCAAGGAGAACGGCCGCTTCGTGCGCATCACCGCGGCGGGCCTGAAGGAGTCCCACCCGCACGACATCATGATGACCGTCGAGGCCCCGAACTACCGTTCGCGCTGACCCGCACGTCGGGTCCGGGGGAGCCCCCGGACGGGGCGGCGCCGACGACACGGTCGGAGCCGCCCCCGTGGCGCCTGGGCTAGGCTGGCCCGGTGACGAACCAGATTGAGATCGGCCGCGGCAAGCGCGGCCGCCGGGCCTTCTCCCTCGACGACGTGTCCGTGGTGCCCGCGCGGCGCACCCGGGATCCCCAGGACGTCAGCCTTACGTGGCGCATCGACGCCTACACGTTCGACATGCCCGTGATCGGTGCGCCCATGGACTCCGTGATGAGTCCGGAGACCGCCATCGCGATGGGGCGGCTGGGCGGTCTCGGCGTCCTCAACCTCGAGGGCCTGTGGACCCGCCACGAGGATCCGCGCCCGCTGCTCGAGGAGATCGCCGCCCTGGAGGCCGGCCCGGCCGGGACCGAGGCCACCCGCAAGCTGCAGGAGGCCTACGCGGCCCCCATCCGCCCCGATCTGATCACCGAGCGCCTCGAGCAGATCCGCGAGGCCGGCGTCGTCGTCGCGGGCTCGCTGACCCCGCAGAACACGCAGGAGTTCTACCGCACCGTCGTGGCGGCGGGCGTGGACCTGTTCGTCATCCGCGGCACCACCGTCTCGGCCGAGCACGTCTCCTCCACCCAGGAGCCGCTGGACCTCAAGCAGTTCATCTACGAGCTGGACGTGCCCGTGATCGTGGGCGGGGCGGCCGGCTACACGCCGGCCCTGCACCTGATGCGCACCGGCGCGGCCGGTGTGCTCGTCGGCTTCGGCGGCGGCGCGTCCACCACCACGCGCCGCGCCATGGGCATCCGCGTGCCGATGGCCACGGCCATCTCGGACATCGCCGAGGCGCGCCGCGACTACATGGACGAGTCCGGCGGCCGCTACGTGCACGTGATCGCCGACGGCGGCGTCTCCACCTCGGGGGAGATCGTCAAGGCGATCGCCATGGGTGCGGACGCCGTCGTCCTGGGCGCCGCCCTGGCCCGCGCCACCGACGCCCCCGGCGGCGGCTGGCACTGGGGCCTCGAGGCCGCCCACCCGGAGCTGCCGCGCGGGCACCGCACCCACGTGGGCCAGGTGGCTCCGCTCGAGGAGGTCCTGTGGGGGCCCGGCCGCCACGCGGACGGCACGTCCAACCTGATGGGCGGCCTGAAGCGCGCCATGGCCACCTGCGGCTACACCGAGCTCAAGGACTTCCAGAAGGTGGAGGTCCTCGTGACCCCCACCCAGACCGTCTGATCCCCGCCGCCCCGAGGCGGCACCCCGACCGGAAGAGTTGATACGGCGTGCTGCGCACCGCCCTCAAGCCCGTCTGGCTGGCCACCCTGGTGCTGGCCCTCGTGGCGGCCGCGGTCTTCGTGGCGCTGTCCAAGTGGCAGTTCGAGTCCGCGGAGACGAACGCGCCGCCGCCGCGCACCCAGACCGAGAACGCCGTGCCGTTCCTGGAGCACGTGCGTCCCTACGAGGCCCTGCTGGGCTCGCAGGCCGACCAGGTGGTCACGGTCGAGGGGGAGTTCGTGCCCGGCACGGACGTCCTGGTCGGCCCGCGCCTGCTGAACGGCCGCGACGGCTACTGGACGGTCACGGCCCTGCGGGTGGCCGGCGCCCCGGACGGCGAGGTCGTCCCGGTGGTCCGCGGCTGGTCGGCCGACGCCGACGTCGTGGACCCCGCGCCCGCCGGGCAGGTCACCGTCACCGGGCGCCTGCTGCCCCCGGACGGGCCGCTGCCGCGTGAGGCCGCGGCCGAGGACACCGCCGACCGGCTCCTGTACCGCAGCCTGGCCCCGGCCCAGCTGGTGAACGTGTGGGACGAGCCGTCCTACGCGGCGTTCGTGGCGGCGTTCGAGATGGTCGACGCCGCGGGCGCCGAGACGGGCGCGGCCGGCCCCGGCGGGCTCGAGCCGGTGTGGGTGGCCCCGCAGCCGGAGGAGACCCAGATCATCTGGCTCAACGTCTTCTACGCCGTGGAGTGGATGCTCTTCGCCGGCTTCGCCCTGTTCCTGTGGTGGCGGTTCGTCCGCGACGACCACGTCCGGGACGAGCACGAGCGCCGGCTCGACGAGGAGTGGGCCGCACAGTGGCGCGCCGAGGAGCTCGAGCGGCGTCGGGCGGCCGCGCGCGAGGCCAAGGAGCGGGCCTTCGCGGCGCAGGCCGCGGCGCACCCACGCCAGGACCACGACGACGACGGGGCCGCGCGCCCCGACCCCCGCGACCCGGGCCCCCGTGGGCCCCGAGAGGAGCAGAGCCGATGAGCACCCAGCACCCCGGCCCCCAGCCGGTGGACCCGGCCAGCCTGCCGGATCCCGAGGACATCACGGAGGCCGACCTGCCCGAGCCGCCCCCGCGGCCGGGCCGGGAGCAGCGCCGTTTCGCCGGCACCCAGCAGCAGATCCGCTCCGCCACCCGCCTCTACGTGGTGTGCGCGTGGATCACCGGCATCATGCTCCTGCTGCTCGTGGCGGAGATGGTGCTGAAGTACGGCATGCACGTGGAGCTCTACGCGGGGGGCACCACCCTGGACGGGGACGCCAACGGCCTGGGGCTGCACCCCACGGACAGCGTGACCGGGGGAGTGAACCTGTCCCTGTTCATCCTCATCGCCCACGGCTGGATGTACGTGGTGTACCTGCTCGCCTCGTTCCGCCTGTGGTCCCTGATGCGCTGGGAGCCGCTGCGCCTGCTGGCGATGGCCGGCGGCGGCGTCGTGCCGTTCCTGTCCTTCGTGGTGGAGAAGCGCATGACCCGCGTGGTCCGGGACGAGCTGCACCGCTTCCCGGACGCCGCGCGGCGCTACTGAGCGCCTCGACTATCCTGGACGGGTGACGCAGAACGCCCCCCACCCCGACACCCCCACCCCGCTCAGCGACGTGATGCCCACGGTGCTGGTGCTGGACTACGGCGCCCAGTATGCGCAGCTCATCGCGCGTCGTGTGCGCGAGGCCAACGTCTACTCCGAGGTCGTGCCCGCCTCCACCCCGGCGGCGCAGATCCTGGAGCGCGAGCCCGCGGCGCTGATCCTCTCGGGCGGGCCGTCGTCGGTGTACGAGCCCGGCGCCCCGCAGCTGGATCCGGCGCTGCTCGAGGCCGGGGTGCCCGTGCTGGGCCTGTGCTATGGCTTCCAGTCGATCGCGCACGCCCTCGGCGGCACCGTGGCCAAGACCGGTACCCGGGAGTACGGCTCCACCCGCCTGGACTCGGTGGATGCCGACTCCGTGCTGTTCGCGGACCAGGACCTCGAGCAGGTCGTGTGGATGTCCCACGGCGACGCCGTGACGCAGGCGCCCGAGGGCTTCGCCGTGACGGCCTCCACCGCGGGCGCCCCCGTCGCCGCGTTCGAGGACCGCGAGCGCCGCATCTACGGCGTGCAGTGGCATCCCGAGGTGGGCCACTCCTCCCGCGGCCAGCGGGTGCTCGAGCAGTTCCTGCACGTGGGTGCGGGCCTGGGCGCGGACTGGACGGCCAGCGGCGTGATCGAGGAGCAGGTCGAGCGCATCCGTGAGCAGATCGGGGACAAGCGGGCCATCTGCGGCCTGTCCGGCGGCGTGGACTCCGCCGTGGCCGCGGCCCTCGTGCAGCGCGCCATCGGCGACCGCCTCACCTGCGTCTACGTGGACCACGGCCTCATGCGCGAGGGTGAGTCCGCCGAGATCGAGCAGGCCTTCGGCGAGGCCCACGGCGGCGCCCGCCTCGTGATGGTGGACGCGCGCGAGGACTTCCTGTCCGCGCTGGCCGGCGTCACCGACCCCGAGACCAAGCGCAAGATCATCGGCGAGCGGTTCATCCGCACCTTCGAGAAGGCGCAGGCGGACATCGTCCTCGAGTCCGAGCACGACCCGGACGCCACCGAGGTCCGCTTCCTCGTGCAGGGCACGCTCTACCCGGACGTCGTCGAGTCCGGCGGCGGGGACGGGGCGGCCAACATCAAGTCCCACCACAACGTGGGCGGCCTGCCGGACGACATCGAGTTCGAGCTGTGCGAGCCGCTGCGCGAGCTGTTCAAGGACGAGGTCCGCGCCGTGGGCGCCGAGCTCGGCCTGCCCGAGGGCATCGTGCACCGCCAGCCGTTCCCGGGCCCGGGTCTGGGCATCCGCATCATCGGCGAGGTCACCCAGGAGCGCCTGGACCTGCTGCGCCGCGCGGACGCGATCGTGCGCGCCGAGCTCACCGCGGCCGGACTGGACCGCCAGATCTGGCAGTGCCCGGTGGTGCTGCTCGCGGACGTGCGCTCCGTGGGCGTTCAGGGCGACGGCCGCACCTACGGCCACCCGGTCGTCCTGCGCCCCGTCACCAGCGAGGACGCCATGACGGCGGACTGGGCGCGGATCCCGGACGACGTCCTGTCCCGCATCTCGAACCGCATCACCAACGAGGTCGACGGCGTCAACCGCGTCGTGCTCGACGTGACCAGCAAGCCGCCGGGCACCATCGAGTGGGAGTGAGCGGCGCGTCCGGCGCCGCATCCGGCCGCCCCTGACCGGGGCGGCCGTCCGCACGAAGACCGCCTGGACCCAGGCGACGGAGGAAGGACCGCACGCACGTGACCGAGCAGGAGTTCCCGCGCCTGGCCCGCGCCCGCGCCGCCGCACGCCCCGACGAGGGGCAGACCCGCCCCGACCCGGCCGCCTGGGTGTCCTCCCTGGGCTCGGGCGCCGAGAACGACACGATGCTGCGGTTCGCGCCCTCGGCGGCCAACAGCATCGACCTCACGGAGGCGAACTCCTCCGGTGTCTCGCAGCTGCTGCTGGGGCGGCGCACCCGCCTGTCCACCCTGCTGCCGGCCGGCCCGGAGCTGGACGCGGCGCACGAGGTCTCCCTCGGCCTGCGCGCCAAGGTCCGCGAACTGGCGGAGGAACGCGGCATCGACGTCGGTGCGCTCGCCGTGGGCGTGGCCACGTGGACGGCCGAGGAGGACGGCCGGCGGGAGCGCCGCTCCGCGCCCGTGTTGCTGGCCCGCGTGGCCCTGACGGTGCGCCGCGGCGCCCGGGGCCGGGACGAGCTGGAGATCCAGATCACCGAGCCGGCCCGCCTGAACCCGGCGCTCGTGCGGAACCTGCGTCGGCACCACGGCATCGCCCTGGACCCCGAGGCGTACCGGCAGGCCGCCTACGCTACGGCACGCCTCGAGCCCGCCCCCGCGTTAGCCCGCCTGCGCGAGGAGGCCGCCGCGATCGCGGACCTGCACGTCGAGGACCGCCTGCTCGTCTCCACGTTCGCTGACCTCGGCGAGACCGCCTCGCTGCCCGCCTCCCTCGAGGATCTGCCGGTCGTGCAGGCCCTGTACGACGCCGGCACCGGCATGGTGCCGCGCCCGGCGGCGCTGCAGCCCACGGGCGCGCCCGCGGAGGACGACGTCGCCCCGGCCGACGAGCGCCTCGTCCTGGACGTCGACGCCGCCCAGGCACGCGTGCTCGAGCACGCCGCGGCGGGGGAGTCCCTCGTGGTGGCGGCCGCCCCCGGCACCGGGCAGACCCAGACCGCCGCCGCCCTGGCCGCGCGCCTGGCCTGGGAGGGTCGGCGCGTGCTGGTCGTGGCCGAGCGCTCCGCCGCCCTGGCCGACGTGCTCGACCGCCTCGAGGAGGCGGACCTGCGCTCGATCGCGCTGGATGTGCCCGCCAACGCGGACCCCGAGCTGCTCCGCCGCCAGCTCGTGCAGGCCGTCCTGCGCTCCGAGCGGGCCGTGGACCCCGACACCGCCCGGGACGAGGCCGCCCTGACCGAACGACGGCGCCGGCTGCAGGAGCACGTCGGCTCACTGCACCACGTCCGCCCCCGCTGGGGCTGCTCGCCGTTCCAGGCGATGCAGGCCCTGGCCGCCCTGACCGGGCTCGAGACGCCGCCGGCCACCACCGTGCGCCTCAAGCGCTCCGTGCTGGACTCCACCGTGAACCGGCAGGCCGTGGGCGAGCAGCTCGTGCGCGCCGGGGAGCTCGGCGCGTTCTCGGCCGCCGCCACCGAGAGCCGCTGGTTCGGCGCCCGCGTGCGCAACGTGCAGGAGACCGAGGCCGCCTCGGAGCTGGCCGACGAGCTGGCGGCCGCCCTGCACACCACCCGGCGTGCCGTGGACACCGCCGCCGCCCAGGCCGGCCTGCGCCCTGAGCGCACGGTGGCCGGCTGGGCGGAGCAGGCGGACCTCTACCGCCGCGTGGCCCGCACCCTCACCGAGTTCACCCCCGAGGTGTTCTCCCTCGACGTGCCCCAGCTGGTCGCGGCGACCGCCACCAGCGCGTGGCGGCGCCTCCACCTGGTCGAGATGTCCTCGGTGACCCGGTCCCGCCTGCGCCGCGCGGCGAAGGACGCGGTCCGCCCGGGCGTGCAGCCCACGGACCTGCACGGCGCCCTCGTGGACGCCGCCGCCGTCCTGGAGGACTGGAACCGCCACGCCGCCGAGCCGGGCACGCCCCCGCAGGTGCCGGACCAGGGCGAGCACGTGATGGGCCAGGTCGGCCAGGTGCGCGAGCGCCTGCGCCGGCTCGAGGACGTCCTCGCCCCGGAGGCCGTGGCCGAGGCGCCCTTGGAGGAGCGGGACGTGGACGACCTCGTGGCCGCCGTCGACGGGCTCGTGGCGGACCGCGACACCCTGGCCACGCTGCCCGAGCGCACCCTCGTGCTGGACAGCCTGCGCGACCACGGCCTGGCGGAGCTGCTCGAGGACCTGCGCGACCGCGAGGTGCCCACCGAGGCCCTGACCGCCGAGCTCGAGCTGGCGTGGTGGCAGTCCGCGCTCGAGGCCATGATCTCCGGGGACGACTTCCTGGCCATGATGAGCGGCACGGACCTGGCCGAGGTCGAGCGCGGGTTCCGCGACCTGGACCGCGCCCATCTCGAGCGCGGCGGCGCCCGGCTCTCCGCCGCGTTGGCCGCGCGCTGGCGGGAGGCGCTGCGCACCTATCGCGCGGACGCGGCCGTGCTGCGCACCCTGCTCAAGCAGGGCAGCCCCACGGTCGAGTCCCTGGCCACGATCACCCCCGAGCTCCTGCAGCCGCTCGTTCCGGTGGTCACCACCTCGCCCATGGCCCTGTCCGAGTTCCCCCCGGAGTGGCGCGCCGACGTCGTCGTGCTGCTGGAGGCCGACGCGACCGCCCTGGCCACCGCGATGGGCGCGCTCACCCGCGCCCCCCAGGTGGTGGCCTTCGGCGACCCGGTGATCGGGCGCCCGCAGTCGTTCCAGGTGTCCGTGGACCCGACGGCGACCGCCGGGCCCCTGCGCCCGCTGCGCTCGGCCTACGACGCGCTGGACGAGGTGCTGCCCACCTTGCCGCTGCGCACCGTGCACCGCCCCCTCGAGCGGCGCCTGGTGCGCCTGCTCTCCGCGCTCGCCTATGACGGCGCCCTGGACGCGCTGCCCACCGCGGGCGAGGCCACCGGCCGGGATCGTGCCGTCACGGCCGAGTACCTGCCCGAGGGCACCGGCATCCCGATGACCGGCGGCGACGTGGTCGAGTCCACGAACGCCGAGGTCGCCCGCACCGTGGAGCGGGTGTTCGAGCACATCCGCGACCGGCCCGAACAGTCCCTGGCCGTGGTCACGGTGTCCGAGCAGCACGCCCGCCGGGTGGCCGCCGCCGTGCAGGCCACGGCCGCGCAGGCGCCGTGGGCCCACGAGTTCCTCGCCCGTGGCCGTGGCGAGGATGCCGCCGACGCCGAGCCGTTCGTGATCGTGCCGGTCGTGCGCGCTGCCTCCGTGACGCGCGACGCCGTGATCCTCACCCCCGGCTACGGCCGCACCCCGCACGGCCGCGTGGTGCACCACTTCGGCGCCTTCTCCGACCCGGACGGCGAGCGCATGGTCACGGTCGCGCTCACCCGCGCCCGCCGGCGCCTGCACCTCGTCTCGGCGCTGCGCGCCGCGGACCTGGACGAGGACCGGCTCGACGGCGGCGCCCTCTGGTTCCTGCGGCTGCTCGAGGCCTACCTGGGCGACGACGCCGCGGACCCGGTGGGCATGGTGGGCGACCCGCTGCTCGCCGATCTGCGCGACCGGCTCGAGGAGCACGGCGCCCGCGTCCTGCCCCGCTACGCCGGCGTCATGGACCTGGCCGTGCTCGATCCGCGCGCGGACCGGAACGAGGCCCCCCGTCCGCTGGCCCTGGCCGGCGACGGCGGCGAGGTGTACCGCGCCCTCACGGTGCGGCAGCGCTCGCGGACCCTGCCCGAGGGGCTCGAGGCCCGCGGCTGGGAGCCCCGGACCCTGTGGGCGATCGACGTGTTCGCGGACCCGGAGTCCGTGGCCCGCGAGCTGGCCGACCGGCTGGGCGTGGAGCCGACGGACGAGACGGACGAGACCGCCGACGATGTCCGCTGACGGCGCGCCGCGCCGCCGCGGCCCGCGCCGGGCGGACGCCCCGGGAACCGGGCCGGCAGCCGCCGACGGCCGCGAGCCGCGCCTGCCCGGGATGCCCCGGCTGACCGGCCAGGCCGGGACGTCGCCGGCGACCGCGCCGACCGGGGACGCGGCCGGGGTCGAGTCCGGTGCGGCCGAGGCCGAGCGCGACCGCTGGCTGCGCGAGCAGCGCCCGCCCCACTGGGGCTGAGCCGGCCCGATCCGGCCGGGTCAGTCCGCGGCGGCGGAGGACGAGGACGACGTCGAGGACCCGGCGGCCGAGTCCGAGGTCGATCCGCCGGCCGAGCCGGTGCCGGAGCGCGAGTCGGTCCGGTAGAACCCGGAGCCCTTGAAGCTCACGCCGACCGAGCCGTACTGCTTGCGCAGGACGCCGCCGCACGCGGGGCACTCGGTGAGGGCGTCGTCGGTGAAGGCCTGGACGACGTCGAAGGCGTGGCCGCAGTCCTTGCATCGGTAGGCGTAGGTGGGCATGCTCAGCTCCAGCTTGCTCGGGGCGCGCCGGGGCGCGCGGTTCTGGGGGGATCCGACCTCCGATGCTACTCCGCGCCGCGGGCCGGGCTCAGACCCAGCGCAGCCCGGCCGCGGTGACGACGCCGTCCACGGGCCGGTCCGTGGGCTCGGCGGGGATGGCGCCCGCCGGCAGCAGCTCGTCCTCGAACACGAGGGCCACGGTGGGCACGCTCCGCGGCAGCTCGGCGAGGAAGCGGTCGTAGTAGCCCCCGCCCTGGCCCAGGCGCATCCCGTCCTCGGCCACCGCGAGCGCCGGCATGACCACCGCGGTCGCCGCCGCCAGCGCGTCGGTCCCGAGCCGTTCGCCCACGGGCTCGTCCACGGGGGCGTTCGCCGCGCGCGCCGTCGCGACCTCCGGGTGCCACGGAGTCCAGCTCAGGCGGCGTTCCGGCTCGATCACGGGGACGAGCACCCGCGACCCGGCGGCCAGCAGGCGCGTGCGCAGCACACCGGTGTCCGGCTCGGTGGCCATCGGCAGCACGGTGGCCACCACCGGGGCGGCCCCGTCCGCGGTCGCCGCGGCCACGCGCGGACCCAGCCACGCCCACAGGTGCTCGACGGCGGCCGCGGACTCGGCGGCGCGGCGCGCGGGGGAGCGGTCGCGGCGGGCGGTGCGCAGGCGCGCACGCAGGGCGGCCTTGGCGTCCACGACGTCGTCGACGCCGGCGACGGGGCCCGTGGCGGCGGGCTCGGGCACGGGAGGGGGAGTGCGCATGTCCCCATGATGCCCGCCGCACCGGTGCCGCGCCCGGCCGCGCATAGGATCGACGCCATGTCCTGGCAGCGTTCCCCCTGGCCCGTGACCCTGCGGCACAGCACCCTCGCCCTGCGGCCGCTGCGGCGGCGGGACCGGGAGGCGTGGGAGGAGCAGCGGGCGCACAACCGGGAGTGGCTGACGCCGTGGGATGCCACGAGCCCCGTGCCGGGCGCGGGCCCGGCGTCGTTCGGGCAGATGGTCCGCTGGCACGGCCGCCAGGGCCGGGACGGCAGCGCCTACACGTGGGGCATGGTCCTCGACGACGACCGCCCGGACCGGGACCGTCTGGTGGGGCTGCTGTCCCTGGGCGGGATCCAGTACGGCTCGGTGCTCTCCGGCTCGATCGGCTACTGGATCGACCGTCGCGAGGCCGGCCGGGGGCTGACGCCGACGGCCGTGGCCATGGCGACGGACTGGGCGTTCCGCAGCGCCGGTCTGCACCGGGTCGAGGTCAACATCCGCCCGGAGAACGCGGCCAGCCTGCGGGTCGTGGCGAAGCTCGGCCTGCGCGACGAGGGCCTGCGGCGCGCGTACCTGCACGTGGACGGCGCCTGGCGGGACCACCGGACGTTCGCGGTGACCGCCGAGGAGGTCCCCGACGGCCTGCTGGCCCGGTGGCTGGCCACCCGGCCGCGCCCCTGAGCGGTCCGGCGGGACACGCCGCGTGCGGACACGCCGCGATGGCCGGGCCGGTCCGCCTCCGGCGCTAGGCTGACGGCATGGACGAGACCACCGCGCCGACGAGGGCCGTGCAGGCCGCGCTCGACGCGCTGGCCGACGCCCGGGTGAGCGCGTCGCTGGTCATCGTGGCCCTCGTGGCCTTCCTGGCCTGGCGGCTCGTGCTGCGCCGCCATCGTCTCGCGTCCGCCCCCGCCCGCCCGTCGATGCCGAGGTCCTTCATGCACCGCCTGCAGAGCTCGCCCGCCGTCCGTGCCCTGACCGCCCGGTTCTCGGGCCGCCTGAGCGCCGCCGCCGACGCGGCGCGCGCCGCCCGCGGCCGGACCGGCCTGCACATCCGGTGGGGGCGCACGGCGCTGTTCCTCGCCGTCCTCGTGGCCCTGCTCGTGTTCCTCGTGGCCGGGCTCGCCGCGGCGTTCGGCGCGGGCACGCTCGCCCTGGCAGGCTGGTCGCTCCTGTTCGCCGTGGCCGGGCTGGCCGGCCTGCGGGCCCTCGCGGTCCGCGACCGCACCCGTCGCGCCCGGCCCGCCGCCGTCGTCGTCCCGGAGCGCCCCACCGCCCCGGCGGCCGAGGAGCGGCAGGCCCCGCCCGCGGACCCCGAGCGGGACCGCCGCGTGCTGGAGACCGTGCTGGCCTTCGAGACCGAGGCGCCGCGTCCGGCTGCCGCGCCCGCCGCGTCCCGGGCCGAGCCCGTGGTGGTGACCGCCTCCGCCGCCGCCCCCGCAGCGGACCGTGCGGTGACCATCCCCGCGGTGCCGCGCCCCACCTACCTGGACGCCCCGGAGATGGCCCGCCCCCTGCCGGCGCCGCTCGAGACCCCCGCCCCCACCGGCGCGGACACCCGGCCCCAGGACGCCGCGCGCACGGCGGACGATCAGATCAGCGCCGCCGCCGAGCAGGACATCGCCGCCCTGGACCTGGACAACGTCCTGGCGCGGCGCCGGGCCTGCTGAGCCCCGCCGGGCGGGCGCGCCCGTGAGCATCGACCGAGCCGCCGCGCGCCAGGCCGTCCGCGCGTCGGGCGAGCGCTGGCTGCGCACCCGAGCCGACGCCCTGCACCTGCAGCGGGGACGTCGGCTCGCGCGCGTCCTGGACCTGGACGTGATGACCGGACGCGCGGGCGACGCCCGCGTCCGCTCCCGCACCCTCGTCCTCGCCCGCGACCCCCGACACCCCGCCGCCCCCGGCGCGGCGTGCCCGCCCGTCCCGGGCGAGCGCGGGATCCTGGAGGACGGCACCCTGTGGTGGTGGGCCCCCGCCGACCCCGTCCTGCCGGGCCTCACGCTGACCGCCGATCCGGACGCGCTCGCGGCCCTGATCGGCACGGCGCCGGGCCGGGCCCGCCTCACGTGGCGCGGCTACCGGCCGCGGGACCGCGCGGTCCTGGCCGTCGAGGCGACCGGCGACGACGGCGTCGTGGCCCGCACGTTCCTGAAGGTGCTCCCGCCCGCGCGGGCCGCACGGGTCGCCCGGCGCATGGCCGCGGCGGGGGCGGCCGGGGTGCCGGTGCCCGCCGTCCGCGCGGCGCCGGAGCACGGGGTGCTCCCGCTCGCCAGCGTGCCGGGCCTGCCCTGGCGGGCGCTGCTGGCCGGGCCCGAGGCCGCCGCGCTCGACCCCGCGCGGGTTGCCGCGCTGCTGGACCGGCTGCCGCCGGTGCCCGAGGAGCCCCCCGGCCCGGCGGGCCCCACGGCCGGGGCGGCCGCGGACGACGGCGGACCCGCCGTCCTGCTCGAGCACGCCACGTGGGCCGCCGTCGTGCTGGACCCCGAGGCCCAGGACGAGGCGGCCGCCCGGGCGGACCGGATCCGCGCGGCGCTCGCGGCCGGGGACCCCGGCCCGCGCGTGCCCGTGCACGGCGACCTGCACCCGGGGAACCTGCACGTGGACGCGGCGGGGGAGCGGATCACCGGCGTGCTGGACGCCGACGACCTGGGCATGGGGCACCGCGTGGACGACTGGGCCGTCCTGATCGCCCATCTCGAGGCGGGCGCCGTGGACCTCGGTGCCGGCGGCGCCGCGCTGCGCGCCGTGGCCGCACGGTTCCGGCGCCACGCCCGCAGCGAGGTCGACGAGGTGGCGCTGGCGGCCCGCGTCGCGACCGTGCTCGCCGCCCTCGCGGCGCAGCCGACCGCGCCCCGCGCCGTGCGGGCCGCCCGCCGTGCCGCCGCCGACGCCGCCCTGGCCCGCGTCGGCCTCTGACCCGCGACGGCTGCCGCCACCGTCGGGCCGGGCCGCCGGGCCGCCGCCTCGAGCGGCGGTCAGTCCGCGCCGAGCCCCTCCCGGAGCGCGTCGAGCTCGTCCCGGACGCGCGCGGCGCCGTCGTGGTCCCCGAGGGCGGACAGGCACTGGTGCAGGCCCGTGAGCGCGCCGAGGCGCACGAGCGTGGAGTCGGTGGAGTCGCACACCAGGCGGAAGAGCGTCGCGGCCTGCTCGGGGCTGCCGTCCTCGGCCACCACGTAGGCGGCGAAGAGCTCGGCCTGCGCGGCGCCCTCGCGGTCCCCGGCGGCCGTGAACAGGTCGGCGGCCTGCAGCGCGGTGGCGATCGCCTCCGGCCCCCGCTCGAGCGACCACAGGGCCCGGGCGCGGGTGTCCGTGTAGTCGGCCACCTGCCAGTCGGCGCCGGCGTCCCGCACGAGGGCGAGCGCCTCCTCGAGGAGGTCGAGGCCCTCCGCCTGGCCGGACTCGCACAGCAGGTACCCGTGCGCGTGCAGCGCGGCCGGCAGCACCGCCGGGTCCTCGTCCACCGCCTGGCGCGCGGCCGCGACCGCCCGCTCGAACAGGTCGAGGGCCGAGGGCCGGGTGCGTTCGTCGCGCTCGCGGTTCACGAGGGCGCCGGCGGCCAGGAGCGTGCGCGCGGCGTCCTCCCACTGGCCGTGGGCCTCGAACAGGCCGGCCGCCTCCCGCCACAGGGGCAGCGCGTTCTCGGCGCGGTCCTGGTCGTGGTGCGCGTGGCCGAGGTCCACGAGGGCGCGGGCCTGCTCGACGTCCCGGCCGTGGGTGGCCTCGCGGCGCACCAACCGGGCGAGCAGGGGCTCGGCCTCGTCGGCGCGGCCGGCGAGCACGAGCTGGTGCGCCCACCAGTAGCTCAGGCTCGAGGCCTCCGGCGCCTCGGCCTTCTCCGCGTGCACGGAGGCCAGCTCCCACGCGGCCACGGCGACCTCCTCGTACCCGTCGAGGTCGCCGGCCACGCGCCCGGCCAGGGCCGCCGCGGAGGCCGCGCCGCGCCGCAGACCGACCGAGGCCATCCGCTCCGCCGCCTCGAGCGCCAGGTCGAGGGCCGCCGTCGGACGGTCCAGCTCATGGGCGGCGATCGCCCGCACCGTGGTGGCGGAGGCCAGGACGGCCCGGGCGGCGGGCAGCGCGGTGACGACGGCGGCCGCCGCGTCCGCCTCGGCGTGCTCGCCCCGCCACAGGTGCAGGCGGGCGAGCAGCAGGTGCGCGCTGGACCACGAGCCGGTGGGCAGCAGGGCACCGGCCGCGCGCAGCCCGCCCAGGACGGCGATGACGCGGCGGGCCAGCTCGAGCGCGGCGTCCAGGTCCCCGGTGTGCACGCGGTGCACGGCCAGGGCCAGGGCGGCCTCGGGCAGGACGGTGTCCCCGGGGTCCTCGCCGGGAGCGCCCGGCTCGTCCTCCACGACGCCGGCCAGCACCGCCGCCTCGACCGTGTCCGGATCACGCACGAGGGCGGCACCGAGCTGGGATTCGAGCCCGGCCTGCCGGGGCCGGCCGAGGTGGCGCAGCAGCGCCGCCCGGGCCTCCACCCAGCGGGTCAGGGCGGCCTCGTCCCCGACCTGGCCCGCGGCGACCGCGAGCGCCCGCAGCAGGGCGAGGCGGACGTCGTCCTGGCCGGGCACGAGCGCGGCGAGGCCGGAGTCGGCGAGGCGGGCGGACTCCCGGGGCTCGTCGCGCAGCGCGGCCTCGAGGGAGAGCTCCCACCAGCCGCGGGCGTCCAGGGCGGTCGGGGCGTCGGGCGCCGCGGTGACGCGGGCCTGCCGGAGCAGGGCGTGCACCCGGTCCAGGGCGGCGTCGACGGCTGGCTCCACGGGGCCGCCGGAGGGGTCGTCCCGGCGGGGCGGGTCCTGCGGGGTGTCCACGGGCGCTGCTCCTTCCGGGGGTGGGACGGGTGGTCCTCCAGCCTAGGGCGCGGGTCGGTGGACCGTGCCGCTGTTCGCGGTGGGCGGTGCTCGTAGACTGGCCGGGCCCCGGCGTCGCCCGCCGCGGGCCGTCCCACTGCCGCCAGGAGTCCGCAGCCATGAGCACCACCCCCGCCGCCCCGGACGCCGCCGGAGCGCACCCCGCCGGCCCGTTCCAGACGCGCGCCGGCGCATACGCCCTGATCGTGGACGGCGGCCGCGTCCTGCTCAGCTCGTGGCAGGGGCCCGAGTTCCTGCAGTGGACGCTGCCCGGCGGCGGCATCGAGCTCGGCGAGAGCCCGGAGGAGGCGTGCCTGCGCGAGGTCTGGGAGGAGACCGGCCACACCGCCGAGCTCACGGGCCTGCTGGGCGTCACGACCGGGACGATCCCGGTGGAGAAGCGCCTGCGGGGCGAGCCGCTGCCCCTGCTCACCGTGCAGGTCCTCTACACCGCCCGCATCACGGGCGGCGTCCTGCGCCCTGAGGTCGGCGGATCCTCGACGGACGCGCGCTGGTTCGACCTCGCGGAGCTCAGCGAGCTGCGCACCGCCTCCTGGGTCACCGAGGCGCTCGCCCGTGCCGGGGTGGACACGTGAGCCGCCCCGCCCACCGCCGCCCGACGGCCCTCGCCGCCTCCGCCCTCGTGCTGTCGCTGGCCCTGGGGGCGTGCGCGCGGCAGGCGGACGCCCCGCCGACGCCCTCCGCGTCAGGCACACCGATCACGGTCGTGCACGGCGGCGAGGGCCTGGAGGGCGCCGTCGCGGCGGTCCTGGCCCGTCACCTGCGCCTGCACGGCCACGCCGTGGCGGACGAGGACGGCGTCGCCGTGGAGCAGCCGGCGTGGTCCGCCGCCGGCGGGGACACGGTCGCCGTCGTGGACACCCTGGCCCTGGCCGTCGCCGCCGACCCCGCAGTGGCGCTGCCGTCCCCGCCGCCGCCGACGTCGACGCCGTCGTCGACGCCGACCGGGACGGAGGCCGGCCCGTCCGCGGACGCCGTGCCCACCCCCTCGGCCACCGCCTCGACCGCCGCCCCGAGCCCCACCGCGCTGCCCGCCGGGGATCCCGCGGCCGACGCCCAGGCGGCCGGGCGCGTCCTGGAGACGCTGCTTGCCGAGGAGACGGCCGCAGCGGGGACACCGCAGGACGAGGCCCCGGCTGTGCTGTCCTCGTCGGCGGGCGTGCTGCGCCTGACCGCGGTCGTCACCCAGACCACCGCGGCCCGGCTCGAGCTCGAGTCGATCACGGACCTCAACGGCCGGTGCGAGTCGCTCACCGCCGTCGCACCCCCGCCCCTGACCGCCGCGGCGGATCCGGACGCGGCCACGGCCCTGCGCGCCCGCCTGGACCGGCTCGCCGGCTGTCGACCCGAGACCTGGCTGGCCGACACCGAGGACCCGAGCGCCGCCGTCGTCGCGGATGAGGCCCAGGTCGCGCTGCTGACCCGCACGGATCCGGAGATCGACGCGAACTCGCTCGTCCCGCTCGAGGACGACGGCCGCGTGCTCCCGGAGGGGCGGCTGACCGCCGTCGGCTCCGCCGCGACGCTGGATGACGACGCCGAGCGGCGCATCGCCGAGGTGATGTCCGCCCTCGACGGCGACGGTCTGCGGGAGCTCGAACGGCTCACCACGGGCGCCGACCCGCTTCCCCTCGCCGAGGCCGCGCAGTACTGGCTGGTGGACCATGGCCTGGAGGACGCGCCTGAGGACTGGTTCGTGCCCCGCGGCTCCTGGTTCTGAGCCCGCACGGATGCGGGGCGCCGGCCCGCGTCGCACGAGCGCGACTGTGATGCACACCGCCCGGGGGTGCCATGATGGAGGGCATGCCGACCCCGCGTCCCCGCCAGATCCGCCAGTCCGCCAAGCTGCTGAACGTCCGCTACGACGTGCGCGGCCCCATCCTGGAGGAGGCGCAGCGGATGGAGGCCGCGGGCCACCGGATCATGAAGCTGAACATCGGCAACCCGGCCCCGTTCGGCTTCGAGGCGCCGGACGCCGTCCTGGCGGCGATGCACCAGCACCTGCCGCACGCGCAGGGCTACTCGGACTCCAAGGGCATCTACTCGGCGCGCATCGCCGTCTCGCAGTACTACGAGTCCCGGGGCATCCGGGACATCGGCGTGGACGACGTGTTCATCGGCAACGGCGTCTCCGAGATGATCACCATGGTCCTCACGGCCCTGGTCGACGACGGCGACGAGATCCTCGTCCCCTCGCCCGACTACCCGCTGTGGACCGGCGCCACCACCCTGGCCGGGGGCCGAGCGGTGCACTACCGCTGCGTCGAGGAGGAGGGCTGGGAGCCCGACCTCGAGCACATCGAGTCCCTCGTCACGGAGCGCACCAAGGGCATCGTCCTGATCAACCCGAACAACCCCACCGGCGCGGTCTACTCCCGCGCCGTGCTGCAGGGCATCGTGGACGTCGCCCGCCGCCACAACCTCGTCCTCATGGCGGACGAGATCTACGAGAAGATCACCTACGACGGCGCCCGCCACATCAACGCCGCCGGCCTGTCCGACGACGTGCTCACCCTGACGTTCTCCGGCCTGTCCAAGGCGTACCGGGTGGCGGGCTACCGCTCCGGCTGGGTGGCCGTGTCCGGGCCGAAGCACCGGGCCGCCGACTTCCTCGAGGGCCTGACCCTGCTGGCCAACATGCGGATGTGCGCCAACGTGCCCGCGCAGCACGCCATCCAGGTGGCACTGGGCGGCTACCAGTCCATCGACGACCTCGTCCTGCCCGGCGGTCGGCTGCTCGAGCAGCGCAACCTCGCCCAGGACCGCCTGAACGCCATCCCCGGCGTGTCCGTGCAGCCGGCCCACGGCGCCCTCTACCTGTTCCCGCGGCTGGACCCGGAGGTCTACGCGATCGACGACGACGAGGCGTTCGTCATCGAGCTGCTGCGGGCGAAGAAGATCCTCGTCTCGCACGGCGGGGCGTTCAACTACCCGCACAGCGACCACTTCCGGCTCGTCACGCTGCCCAGCGTGAAGGACCTGGACGTGGCCCTGGACCGCCTCGAGGACTTCCTCGAGGACTGGAGGGAGCGCCATGGCTGACACCCCGGCCGCCGAGGCGGGCCGTCCCGCCCGTGCCACCGACGACGGCGTCTTCGACGGCCCCGCGCGGGAGCTGTTCGCCGCCCGCCGCGGGGACGAGGTCCGGGGCCCGGCCGACGTCGACGCCGCCGCGACGCCCGGCTACGGCGGGGACAAGGCGAAGGGCAAGAAGGACCTGGCCGCGCGCGGCGGGGCGCTCGCCGACCTGCAGGAACTGCTGTTCGCTCAGTCGGTGCGCCACGCGCCCGAGGGGGAGGCGCCGTCCCTGCTGGTCGTCCTGCAGGGCATGGACACCGCCGGCAAGGGCGGGATCATGCGCCACGTGATCGGGGCGATGGACCCGCAGGGCGTCCACGTGCACGCGTTCAAGGCGCCGACAGCGGAGGAGCGCGCCCACGACTTCCTGTGGCGCATCCGCCCGCACCTGCCCCGGCCCGGCCTCGTCTCCGCGTTCGACCGCTCGCACTACGAGGACGTGCTCGTGCATCGCGTGCGCGGGCTCTCCCCGCTGGCCGAGGTGGAGGAGCGATACGGGGCGATCTGCGAGTTCGAGGCGGCCGTGCGCGCCGCTGGGACGCGGATCGTCAAGGTGATGCTGCGGATCTCGCCGGAGGAGCAGGCCGAGCGCCTGCTGGCCCGCCTGGACGACCCCACGAAGCACTGGAAGTTCAGCGAGAGCGACCTCGACGACCGCGCGTACTGGGACCAGTACATGGACGCGTACCGGATCGCGATCGAGCGGACGGACACCGAGGACGCGCCGTGGTTCATCGTGCCGGCGGACCGCAAGTGGTTCGCGCGGCTGGCGGTGCAGCAGCTGATCATCGAGACCGTGCAGGGGATGGGGCTGGACTGGCCGAAGGCCGACTTCGACGTCGCGGCCGCCCGCCGTCGCCTGCTGGCGGGCTGAGCGCCGCCGTCGTCGCGGTGGGCGGGGAAGTGGTGGCCGGACCTTGCCAGGCCCGGGGCCGCAGTGAGTTGATGGGGAACACCGGTCGCCGCAGAGGCGTGCCGGATCCGATCCGAAAGGTGGACCCATGTCCGAGAACGCTGTCCAGAACGCCCCGCTGACCGGCAAGACCGTCGCGTTCCTCGCGACCAACGGCGTCGAGCAGGTCGAGCTGACCTCCCCGTGGGAGGCCGTGATCGCCGCCGGCGCGACCCCCGTGCTCGTCTCGCCGAAGTCCGGCACCATCACCGCGATGCAGTCCGACTGGGATCACGGCGAGTCCTTCGAGGTGAACACGACGGTGAAGGACGCCAAGGCCGAGGACTTCGACGGCCTCGTGATGCCGGGCGGCACCCTGAACGCGGACGCCCTGCGCATCAACAAGGACGCCCAGGCGTTCGTGCGTGCCTTCTTCGAGCAGCACAAGCCGGTGGCGGCCATCTGCCACGCCCCGTGGACCCTGATCGAGGCCGGCGTCGTGGAGGGCCGCCGCCTGACCAGCTACCCGTCCCTGAAGACTGACCTGAAGAACGCGGGCGCCCAGTGGGTGGACGAGGAGGTCGTCGTGGACAACGGGCTGACCACCTCGCGCTCCCCGGACGACCTCGACGCCTTCAACGCCAAGCTCGTGGAGGAGCTGAGCGAGGGCAAGCACGAGGACCAGACCGCCTGACCGACGTCGGGAGCGAGCCGCGTGGGGGCGGGGGCCGATGGCCCCCGCCCCCACCGTTTCTCGAACGAAAGCGTGGCGGAGGCCGCCGTTTCCCGAACGAAAGTGGGGGGCGGGGTCAGCTGGCGTCGGGGGCGGCTTCGCCGCGCACCTGGTCGAGGCGGACGCGGGCGCCGTCGAGCCAGGCCTGGCAGCGGTCGGCCAGGGCCTCGCCGCGCTCCCACAGGGCCAGGGACTCCTCCAGGCCGGCGCCCCCGGTCTCCAGCCGCCCCACGGTCTCCATCAGCTCGGCGCGCGCCTGCTCGTAGCTCATCTGGGCCACGTCCGAGACGTCCGCGGAGGTGAAGCCCTCCACGCCGCTCGGGCGGCCCGCGTCCTGCGTCTGCTCCATGCCCTGCTCACTCATGCCTGTCGTGTCCTCTCGTGGGATGGGGTCGGGGTGGGCCGATGCGTCGCGACGACGTCCGCGGCGATCCGTCCGGCCGCCACGAGGATGTCGAGCCGGTCGTCCGGGGCGACCTGGTCCGCGTCGCGCACGACCTGTCCGGCGTGCTGGACCACGGCGTAGCCGCGGTCCAGGGTGCGCTGCGGGGACAGGGCGCGGACGCGGGCGCGCAGCTGCGTGAGGGCGTCCTGCTCGCGGACGAGCCGGTGGCCCAGGGCGGACCGGCCGCGCTCGCGCCACCGGTCCGTCTCCTCCTGCCGGGTGTCCACCATCACGTGCGGACGGGCCAGCACGGGCCGGGAGCGCAGGGCCGCGAGCCCCTCGGCCTCGGCGCGCACGCGGCGCTCGACGGCCGCGGCCAGCCGCAGGCGCGCGTCGGCGAGCCCGGCGGCCTCCTGGGCCGCGTCCGGGACGATCCGCTTGGCCGCGTCCGTGGGGGTGGAGGCACGCAGGTCGGCGACGTCGTCGAGGACCGGGCGGTCCGCCTCGTGGCCGATCGCCGAGACGACGGGCGTGCGCGCCACCGCCACGGCGCGCACCAACGCCTCGTCCGAGAACGGCAGGATGACCTCCTCGAGCGCGCCGCCGCCGCGGGCGATGACGATGACGTCCACGGCCGGGTCGGCGTCGAGCTCGGCGAGCGCGGCGGCCACCTGCCGAGGGGCCTCGGCGCCCTGCACGGCGACCTCACGGATCTCGAACTCGGCGGCGGGCCAGCGCAGCAGGGAGTTGCGCAGCACGTCCTTCTTCGCGTCCGAGTCGCGGCCGGTGATGAGCCCGATCCGGTGGGGGAGCAGGGGCAGGGGCCGTTTGCGCGCGGGGGAGGTCAGCCCCTCCTCGGCGAGGGCCCGGCGCAGCAGCTCCACGCGGGCCAGCAGATCGCCGAGGCCGACCGGGCGCATCTCCTGCACGTTCATGGACAGGCGCCCGGCCTTGAGCCAGAAGTTCGGCTTCACGCGCGCCACCACGCGGGAGCCCTGCTGGACGCTCCCGTCCAGGGTCATGGCGACGTTCCGCCAGGCGGTGAGCGGCAGGGAGACCTCCTCCTCGAGGTCCCGCATGGTCATGTAGACGTTGCCGCGGTTGTTCTTGAACTCGATCAGCTGGCCCTCGATCCACGTGGCGGGGGCGCGCTCGATGTGGGCCTTGAGGTTCTCGGAGAGCCGCCGCAGGGGCCACGGCCGCTCAGCGGAGGTCTCGCCCGCGCGGGCGGGTGCTGAGACGGGCACGTCCGTTGCCGCCGAGGCGCCCTCGGTCACGGGCTGGTCCATCCGGGTCCCTCCTGTCCGGGCCCGGTCCGCCCGGGCACGGGCCCACCGTACCGCCCTCGCCGGACGCGCAAGACGGCGCCCGGGCGTCCTCCGGGGCCGCCGCCGACCCGGTCGGGGCGCTCAGACCGGGGAACCTCCGGCCAGGATCGGTACGCTCGACGGGGTCGGAACGGAATGGAAAGGACCTCATGCGCACCACCCTCAGCTTCCTCGTCGCAGCCCTGGCGGGCCTGCTGGCGGTGTTCGCGACGGCCGGCGCCCTCGTCGACGAGGCGACGCACCGCCCGGAGCTGCTGCGCGGGGTGACGGAGCAGGTCGCGGTGGACCCCGAGGTCCGCGCCGCCGTGCCGGGGGTGATCGACGACGTCGTGCACGACGCCGTCCCGGAGCAGGTGCCGGGCCCGCTGGCCCAGACGGCCGAGGACCTGCTGCGCCCGCTGGCCCAGCGCGTGGCGGACGACCCGCAGGTGGTGCAGGGCTGGTCCGACACCGCCGACGAGGCCCGGCGCGCCTGGCTCGCCCAGCTCGAGGACCCGGAGGGCGCGGACGAGCCCGGCTCGGGCGCGGACGTGACCATCCCGTTCGGTCCCGTCGCGCAGTCCGGGATCACCGCCGCCCTGGGCGACATCGAACGTGACCTGCGCGAGGACCGGTTCGACTTGCCCGCGCAGGGGCTGCTGGAGAGGATCGTGGGCGCAGACGTCGGCGACTGGGCCGCGGACACGCTGCTGGCGCCCCTGTACGACCGCGCCGCGGATCTGCGGGACAGCACCGCGCTGCGCATGGACGCGCGCATCGACGCCCTGGCCGGCACGGACCGGGCCACCGTGCACCGCTGGGTGGACGCCTCCGCGCACTGGCGCTGGGCCGCCGCGGCCTCCGTGCTGGCGCTCGTGGGCGCCCTGCTGCTCGCCCCCCGAGGGCGGCGGGGCCTCGCCGTGGCCGTGGCGGGTGCGGTCGCCCTGGCCGGCGGACTGATCGGCGGCGCCCGCCTGGGTCCGGACGCGGTCCACCTCACGGCACCCGAGGGGGCCTCCCCCGGGGTGGCCGCGTTCGTCCAGCAGATGGAGGAGGCCGCCCGCCCGGCGTTCGCGGCCGCCGTCGCCCCCTACCCCCAGACCCTGACCACCCTGGGCTGGATCGTGCTGGCCGCGGGCCTGCTGCTGGCCCTGGCCGAGCTCTGGGTCGCTCGGCGTGGCCGGGTCCGTGCCGCCCGGGCGGACGGTCCCCCCGCGGTGGGCCGCTCCCACACCGCCGCCGACGTCACGTCGCGCTGAGCCCGCGGCGAAGCCCGGGCCCGGTCTGCGTCCCGGCCGATAGCATGGAGGGCATGTCCGCTCCTTCCGTCTCCGCCCGCCCGTCCGCCGTCGGCCTCGGGATGCCGCAGGTCCCGCGCGTTCGTCGCTCCCGTGAGGAGGTGGAGGCGGCCGCGCCCGTGTCCGGTGAGAAGCGCGTGCTGCTGGCCGCCCCCCGTGGCTACTGCGCCGGCGTGGACCGCGCCGTCGTCGCCGTCGAGAAGGCCCTCGAGCACCACGGGGCCCCCGTGTACGTGCGCAAGGAGATCGTCCACAACCGGCACGTCGTGGACACCCTGACCGAGCGCGGCGTGGTGTTCGTCGACGAGCTGGACGAGGTGCCCGAGGGTGCCCTGACCGTGTTCTCCGCCCATGGCGTGTCCCCGGCCGTCGTCGAGGAGGCCGCCCAGCGCAGCCTGCGCACCATCGACGCCACGTGCCCGCTCGTGACCAAGGTGCACCGCGAGGCCGTGCGCTTCGCCAAGCAGGACAAGCGGATCCTGCTGATCGGCCACGACGGCCACGAGGAGGTCGAGGGAACGTTCGGCGAGGCGCCCGAGCACACCACGGTGATCAACGACGTCGCCGAGGCCCGCACCGTCCAGGTGGAGGACCCGGACAACCTGATCTGGCTCTCCCAGACCACGCTCTCCGTGGACGAGACCCTCGAGATCGTCTCCGTGCTGCGCGAGCGGTTCCCGAACCTGCAGGACCCGCCCTCGGACGACATCTGCTACGCCACCTCCAACCGACAGGCGGCCATCAAGTCGATCTCGCCGGAGTGCGACCTGGTGATCATCGTGGGCTCGGCGAACTCCTCGAACTCGGTGCGCCTCAAGGAGGTCGCCGCGGAGTACGGGGCCTCCCGCGCCGAGCGCGTGGACTTCGCCAACCAGGTGGACGAGTCCTGGTTCGAGGGCGTGGCCACCGTGGGCCTGTCCTCGGGCGCGTCCGTGCCCGAGGTGCTGGTCCAGGAGGTGCTCGCGCTGCTGGCCGAGTACGGCTACGGGCAGGTGGACGAGGTGGTGACCGCCGAGGAGGACATCATCTTCTCCCTGCCCAAGGAGCTGCGCGCCGAGATGAAGCGCGTGGGCGACGACGGGCGCGCCCTCGGCGGACGCCGCCGCGACGCCGAGGCCTGACCGCGCCCCTCGTCTCCTCGCTGAGGCCCGCAGACTCGCCGTCGCGACGCCGACGTAGCGGCGAGTCTGCGGGCCTCGGTGTGTCCGGGCCGGCGGGTGGTCAGGGACTCAGAGCCCGAAGACCCAGACGAGCAGGGTCATCGACGCGATGGAGATGAGCACGGCGGCGATGATGTTCAGCCACACGCCGCCCTTCACCATCTGGCCGATGGTCACGTAGCCGGAGCCGTACGCGATGGCGTTCGGCGGGGTGGCCACGGGCAGCATGAACGCGCAGGTCGCGGCGAGGGCGACGGGCGCGGCCAGCATGAGCGGGGCGACGCCGGTGCCCAGGGCCACGCCGGAGGCGACCGGCAGGAACGTGGCCGCGGTGGCCGTGTTCGAGGTCATCTCGGTCAGCAGCAGGATGCCGACGGCGGCGATCACCACGAGCACCCACACGGGGATGTCGCCGAAGCCCTTGACCTGCTCACCGAGCCACGTGGACAGGCCCGACTTGGAGAACTGACCGGACAGGGCCAGGCCGCCGCCGAACAGCAGGAGCACGCCCCACGGCAGCTCCTTCGCGGCCTCCCAGTCGAGCAGGCGCACGCCGCGCCCGGCCCCGCCGCCGGCCGGCAGGAGGAACAGGATGAGTCCGACGACCATGGCGATGGCCGCGTCCGAGAGCAGCGGGGACTCCAGGCCCAGGACGTACTCGGAGATCAGCGGCACGGTGATCCAGGCCAGCGCGGCGAGGATGAAGACGGCGAGGACCTTGGCCTCGGGGGCGCTCATGCGGCCGAGGCGGGCCAGCTCGGTGGCGATCAGGTCGCGGCCGCCGGGGACCTCGTCGATCTCGGGGCGGAACAGCACGCGGGTGAGCAGGAACCAGCACGCGAAGAGCAGCACGACGGCGATCGGCACGCCGACCAGCATCCACTGGCCGAAGCCGATCTCCACGCCGTGCTCGGCGGCCATGTGGCCCGCGAGCAGGGTGTTGGGCGGGGTGCCGATGATGGTGCCGAGCGAGCCGATGGACGCGGCGTAGGCGATGCCGAGCATGAGCGCGGTGCCGAAGTTCGTCTTCGTCAGGGAGCGGATCTCGGCCTGCGTGGGGGCCTCGCCGGGCGCGGATGCGGGCGCGGCGGGGCGGTCGGCCTGGTCCGCTGCCTCGTCCCCGGTCAGGGCGCCGTCCGTGCCGTAGCGCTGGACGAGCACGAGGATGGACACGCCGATGGGGAGCATCATCACGGCGGTGGCGGTGTTGGACACCCACATGGAGATGAACCCGGTGGCGATCATGAAGCCCAGGACGAGGTTCACGGTCCTGGCGCCCATGAACGTCAGGACGCCGAGCGCGATGCGCCGGTGCAGGTTCCAGCGCTGCATGGCCAGGGCGAGCATGAAGCCGCCCATGAACAGGAAGATGATGTTGTTGCCGTAGCTCGCGCCGACGGCGTCGAAGGTGATGCCGCCGTCGGACTCCTCGGCGGGCACGCCGAGCGGGAAGACCACGAGCGGCAGCAGGGCGGTGGCGGGGATGGGCAGGGCCTCGGTCATCCACCACACGGCCATGAGCACGGCGGTGGCGGCGACGAGGCGGGGCCAGACGCCGAGGTCGCCCGGCATCAGCAGGAACAGGGCGACGGCGAGCAGGGGGCCGGCCACGAGGCCGATGATGCGCTTGACGTTCTCGCCGCCGGGCAGCGGCTCGTCACGCATGCCCGGGGAGAGCTCGTGTTCGAACTCCTGGGCGGCCGCCCGGGGGTTGAAGCGGGAGACGTGCTCGTTGACGTTGCTCGGCGGGGGGGTCGATCGGGACTCCACGGGGCCTCCTCATCAAGTCAGGCCCTCGGCGCGGCCTGGCAATTCTCTGTGAGTTTCACGGTAGCAAGTGGCCCGGGACACGGAAAGACGACGTCGGGGCCGCGACGGCCCACCCGCCCGGCCCTGCTCACGCCTCCCGCGCCGACTCCGCCCGACGACGGCGCAGCTCGTCCTCCTCCACGCCCGCGACCAGTTCCGGGGCGGCCAGGGGCCGGGGCGCGGACTCGAGCGTGCGGATGTCCGGCGTGGGGGCCAGGCCCGGGTCGGCGTCGCGGAGGCGCCGGGCGGCGGGGAGCACGCGCGACTCGACGTTGCCGACGAGCTGGTTGTAGCGGTCCACGGCGGTCTTGAGGGATCCGCCCATGCGGTCCAGGTGGGTGCCGAGCGTGCCGAGGCGCTCGTAGAGGTCCTTCGCGCTGGCCACCACGGTGTGGGCGTTCTCGGCCAGGGTGTCCTGCCGCCAGGCATAGGCCACGGACTTCAGGGCGGTCAGGAGGGAGACGGGGGCGACGAGCGCGACGTTCCGGGAGAACGCGTGGTCCAGCAGCCCGGGGTCCGCGTCCAGGGCCGCGGCCAGGAGTGACTCGGCGGGCAGGAAGCACAGGACCAGCTCGGGGGAGTGCTCGAGGCCGGCCCAGTAGGACTTCGCGGAGAGCTGGTCCACGTGGCGGCGCACGGCCGCGGCGTGCTGGGCGGCCAGCGCCTGACGCCGCTCGTACGCCTCCTCGCCGGGCTCATCCGCGAGGGCCTCGGCGGCCAGCGCGTCCCCGATGGGGGCCTTGGCGTCCACGGCCATGGCCTTGCCGCCGGGCAGGGACACCACGAGGTCCGGGCGGAGGCGCTCGCCGTCCCTGCCGGACAGCGTGGCCTGCTCCGTGAAGTCCACGTGGTGGAGCATGCCCGCCGCCTCGACGACCCGCCGCAGCTGCGCCTCGCCCCAGTGGCCCCGCGCGGAGGTGGACTTGAGGGTGGCCATGAGCGACGTGGTCTGGTTCAGCAGGTCCCGGTCCGTGGCCGCGGCGGCGCGGAGCTGCTCCCCGAGCCGGCCGAACTGGGACGCCCGGTCCCGTTCCAGCACGCTCACCTGCTCCTGGAGCGCCGCCAGCCGCTGGCCCAGCGGGGCGAGCGTGGACATCACCTGGGACTCCGCGCGTTGGCGTTCGGCGTCCTCGGCGCGCGCGGCCGTGAGCGCGCGCTGCTCCGCCCGGGCGGCCGCGAGCTCCTCTCGCGTCCCCTGGTGCTCGGTGCGCAGCGCGGCCAGCTCGGCCTGGGCCCGGCGGGCCTCCTCACCGCCGCCGGCCGCCCGGCGCCACATGAGCCACGCGCCCACCAGGGCACCCAGCACAAGTCCGAGGATGAGGGCGAGCAGCAGGCTGAGGATCTCCATGACCCCACCCTCGCAGGCCGCACGGACACGGTAGGCCGCGGCGCGCCGTCGTCGTGGTGGGCGGCTCAGCCGAAGAGCGGGTTGGGGCCGTTGGCCACGACCTGCGGGTCGCCGTCGACGCGGGCGGCGATGCCCGCCGCGGCCACACCGGGCAGATAGGGGAAGACCATGCGGGTCGAGGCCAGGGCGGCGGCGTCGAAGGCCTCCACCGCGACGGCCGGGCGGGGCCCGTCCGCCGTCTCGATCTCGCCGTCGAACACGGCCACCGCCCGCGTGGGGCGCGGGCTGATCTTCGCGACCGTGGCGGCCGCCTGCTCGGGCTCGAGGTCCGGGTGCTCCCACATGCCGCGCTGGCCGTCGGCGGCGACGGCGAGGATCGTCGGGGCGAACACGGGCTGCCGGCCGAGCGTGTCGAACACGTGCTCCACCGCGAGGCTGATCAGCGGCAGCAGCTCGCCGCCGGGAGGCGTGGGGGTCGGTCCGGTGGGCGTCGGGGTGCTCATGGGGCCGAGGCTACCGGCCCTGTCCGACGGCGCCCACCCGCGCCTAGCGTGAACCCATGCAGCTCACCATCGCCCCCGGGGACATCACGGCCACGCACGCGGACGCCGTCGTCAACGCCGCCAACTCCACCCTGCTCGGCGGCGGAGGCGTGGACGGCGCCATCCACCGGCGCGGCGGCCCCGAGATCCTGGCCGAGTGCCGCCGCCTGCGCGAGACCGACCTGCCGGAGGGGCTGCCCGCCGGGCAGGCCGTCGCGACGACGGCGGGGCGCCTGCCCGCGCGCTGGGTCATCCACACGGTGGGCCCGGTGTGGGCCAAGACGATCGACAAGTCCGACACCCTCGCCTCGTGCTACCGCGAGTCCCTGAAGGTGGCGGCCGGGCTCGGCGCCCGGACGGTCGCGTTCCCGGCGATCTCCGCGGGGATCTACGGCTGGCCCATGGAGGACGCGGCGCGGATCGCCGTCGAGACCTGCCACGCGATGGCGGACGAGGTGGGCGGCACCGTGGAAGAGGTGCTGTTCGTGCCCTACGGCGACACGGCGGAGGCCGCGTTCCGGACCGTCCTGGACAGGGTTGAGCGGGACTGACTCAACTCCGTGGAATACCCCGTGGGGGGACGGCGTTGCACAGGACAGTCGCCGCTCAACCGGAGCGGCCCGCCCTGCATGAGGAGTGATCGACCATGGCTCGTCCCATTGATCCGTTCCGCGAGATGGAGCGCCTGATGACCGGCTTCGCCCGCACCTCCGGCGCCGCCTCCATGCCCATGAACCTCTACCGCGAGGGCGACGTGTTCGTCGCCGAGGTGGAGCTGCCGGGCGTGGACCCGAGCTCGATCGACGTGGACGTCGAGGAGCGCACGCTCACCGTCCGCGCCGAGCGCAAGGAGGCCCCCGCCGGGGAGGACCGTCGCTGGCTCACCAAGGAGCGTCCGGCCGGCACCTTCGCCCGCCAGCTCAACCTCGGCCAGGGCCTGGCCCTGGACAAGATCGAGGCCGACTACAGCGACGGCGTGCTGCTGCTGACCATCCCGGTGGCCGAGCAGGCCAAGCCGCGCAAGATCCAGGTCAAGCACACCGGCTCCGCCGCCCAGGTGGAGGGCGAGGCCGTAGAGGGTGAGGCCGTGGAGGGCTCCGCCGCCGAGGCCTCCGGCGAGTGATCGCCCTCTGACGGAGCCGTGGCCGGCGTGACCGGCGCGCGGCCCGTTCCCCCGAACGCAGATGCGGCGGGCCCCAGCGGGGGCCCGCCGCATCTGCGTGGTGGTCAGGAGCGGTCGGCCAGGATCAGCTGCGCAGCCTTCTCACCGATCATGAAGCACGTGATGTTGGGGTTCACGGTCACGTGCTCGGGCATCACGGAGTCGTCGGCGACGCGCAGCCCCGTCACGCCCTTGACGCGCAGGCGGGCGTCGAGCGGGCTCATGGCGTCGGCGTCGGCGTCGGCGCCCATGCGCACCGAGCCCACCGGGTGATACACGGTGTTGTGGGTGCGGCGCACGTCGTCGGCGATCTGCTCATCCGTCTGCGCCTGCTCGCCCGGGGCGAGCTCCCGGCCGACCCACTCCGCCATGGCCGGCTGGGAGACGATCTCCCGGGCCAGTCGGATGCCGGCCACCGCGACGGCCATGTCATGGCCCTCCGGGTCGGTGAAGTAGCGCGGGTCCACGGCCGGCTTGTCCCGGTAGTCGTTGGAGCGCAGGCGCACGGTGCCGCGGACCTCGGCGTCGGGCGGACCCGGTGGCCCTGCGGTCTCGGCTGTCGCCCACTGTTCGGCAGACACAGGTGTGCGTCCTCTCATCGGGGTCAGGGCGACCCGACCACCCTCCAGATCGGTCATCTGGGCGGGGCTGCGTGCTGGGCGGTGCGAGTCTCTGGGTTCCGTGGGGGCTGGGGCTGGCGGGCCCCGTGGCCGCTGGGCCTCTGGGTTCCGTGGGCGGAAAAGCGAAGGTTTTTGCCCCCGGACGCGAAAACCCTGCCGGTTCTGCCCCCGGAACGGGGGAGAGCGCGCTTTCTGCCCACGGAGCGGGCGGGGCTGCTGGTTCTGCCCATGGAATGGGGCCGGTGCGGGACGCGTCCGCCTCGGCGGGCCCGCCGGTAGACTGCCGGACTGTGGCTTTGACTATCGGATTCGTGGGACTGCCCAACGTGGGCAAGTCGACCCTGTTCAACGCGCTGACGCGCCAGACCGTGCTCGCGGCGAACTACCCGTTCGCGACGATCGAGCCGAACGTGGGCGTGGTGAACCTGCCGGACGAGCGTCTGCCGCAGCTGGCCGAGATCTTCGGCTCCGAGCGCATCCTGCCGGCGACGGTGTCCTTCGTGGACATCGCCGGCATCGTCAAGGGCGCCTCTGAGGGGGAGGGCCTGGGCAACCAGTTCCTGGCGAACATCCGCGAGGCCCACGCGATCGCCCAGGTGGTGCGCGCGTTCGACGACGGCGACGTCGTCCACGTGGACGGCAAGGTGGACCCGGCCTCGGACATGGAGACCATCAACACCGAGCTGATCATCGCGGACATGCAGACCGTGGAGAAGGCGATCCCGCGCGTCGAGAAGGAGGTCAAGGGCAAGAAGAAGGAGCCCGCCGACCTCGAGGCGCTCAAGGCCGCGCTCGCGGTGCTGGAGCGGGGCGAGACGATCTTCGCGGCGAAGGACAAGGACAAGCTGGACATGGACCGGCTGCGGGAGCTGAGCCTGCTCACCGCCAAGCCGTTCATCTACGTGTTCAACTCGGACGAGGGTGTGCTGGGGGATGAGGCCAAGCAGCAGGAGCTGCGCGATCTGGTGGCCCCCGCCGAAGCCGTGTTCCTGGACGCCAAGCTCGAGTCCGACCTCGTGGAGCTCTCCGAGGAGGAGGCCGCCGAGATGCTGGAGATGGCCGGGCAGGACGAGTCCGGGCTGGACCAGCTGGCCCGCGTGGGCTTCTCCACTCTCGGCCTGCAGACGTACCTGACGGCGGGGCCGAAGGAGACGCGAGCGTGGACGATTCCGGTCGGCGCGACGGCGCCCGAGGCCGCCGGCGTGATCCACACCGACTTCCAGCGGGGTTTCATCAAGGCGGAGATCGTGTCCTTCGAAGACCTGATCGCTGCCGGCTCTATGGCGGAGGCCAAGGCCGCCGGCAAGGTGCGCATGGAGGGCAAGGACTACGTGATGAAGGACGGCGACGTGGTGGAGTTCCGCTTCAACGTGTGAGCCCTTCGCGGTCGTTGAGCGAGCGTAGCGAGGCGAACGCGCTTATATCGGCCGGATTGCTGCGCTACATGTGGCCTTCTGTGCGCGCGTAGAGATATCTTGAGCAAGTGCCAACTATCCTGCCTGAGCGGACGATCGATTCGCTCTTCGCCTTCGAAGTGCTCGCGGCGTTGCCAACGGCAAAGGTCTACTCGCCAGCTAACAATGCTGGGCCAGGAACGCCAGACCACGTGGTCACAGTTTCATCTGGATCGATCGTGTTCGAGCTCAAGACGTTGTCTTCTGGTACTGCCACGGGGGCTCCGTGGTACGTGGACGTGCCCCGCACCCAGTTGAGCAGCTACGTAGGAACGGCGGCGAATGTCACCTACGTGTTGCCTGCTGAGCCCGCGAATCGGTTCATGCCATGGCTGCGTGCCTGTACTACAGATCCTGACTCCAGGGGACGGTGCCAAGCGTGCTACGCGAGTTCGACAGCAGGTGACGCGGCATCCCGGCGACGTTGGTCCGGGATACTCCCGAGGTGGCAGTCGGAACCGCCCGAAGTGCAACTTCAACCGTGGTTCAATCACTGGGCATGGTGCCTGCCAGCGTCAATGCTTGATGCACATCTCAGGGCTAAGGGCACGACGCCGGGCACGGCTAGGTCCTGGCATGTTTCGGCGCAGGATGCAGCGTTGGGCAGCCTCCCCGGCGCAGTTCGGCTCTGTCATCTTCTTCAGGGCCTTACTGCCTTGAGCGCGTCGACGCCTCCTGGTCCTGGCGGTGTCGATGGCGACAGCGGCGACGGGCCATCACCGGAAACCGATCTCCCTGATTTCGGGGATGGGCGCGTTGAAAACGCTGACGGCAACAACAGCCCATCTGATGGCACGAGTCGAATCGACCTCGAGGTGTTCCAGTGTCCTGAGGACACTGAACTGATCCAGGCCGAGGAATCGCATCTCGTTGTCGTGTCGGCGTAAGGCTGTCATCGAGCCGCGAGGAGCGCGCACCAACGTCTCCAACCAGCCGCCCTGCCTGCGCGGCCGCGGGATCGTCGTCGCAGGGCCGAAGGGTCAGCAGATCCGTTACAAGACCGCAGCTCCTCACATCGCCGCCGCGCTCACCGCTCTGGTTGACGTCACCCTTGCCGTCGACCAGAGCGTGCCGTGCATCGGCCTCCGGCGTACGGTCCCGGGCTGCTGCGACATCGAAGGAGCCATGCGATGAGCGACGAGTGCTGCGGTAATGACGAGTCAAGCCGACCGAAGGAAGGGGTCCGTCGTGCGCGCCTGGAGTAGATCGGTGTCGTGCCAGAGGTTGGCAGCTGTGGCGACGTCGTGGAGTTCCGCTTCAATGTTTAAGAAACGGCATGTCAGACCGTACTTTTGAGAGCATCACGACTTCTGCTTCTCCCTGATTGCGACGTGAGCGGGGGACAGCTGTGGAACCGGCTCTCATCAGGTGTTTTGCTCGACGGGGTGCGGTGCGCGGATGTTCGGGTCAGTGCTCGGCCGCCGGAAAAGCTGCCGGGTCGAGCGGGCAGATCTGCGTCCTGCCGTCGCTCAGAGCGTCCCGTGCCTGACTCAAAAAGTCGGCTTGTCTCAAAACGGAAGTCCTCACTCAAGTGGGTCCCTCCGCCAGCGTTTGGGTGATCTCGTCCCACTGGGAGCTCGCGATCAATTGGTTGTGCCGGCGCAAGGCGGTCTGCCATGACCCGAACTCTGCTGGGAGCTCGCGCCACGTGATGCCAGTGCGGGTCTTGTAGAAAGCCGCGTTGACGATCGTGCGTACGTCAGTGCGTGGCCGCCCGCGGCGAGGGCCTTCTTCAGTGCGAACGATGTGCTTGATCCAGCTCCCTTGTTCATCTGTGAGTTGTTGATAGTCGGGCTGGAGGCCCTCGGTGACACTGCTGTCGGCATCAACTTTCGCCTGGTCATCGATTCGCACGGCTTTGACCACGCCGCGGATGACGGCGCATTCGGTGCATGGGACGATTGGCTCTCCTGGATGGCGTCAGAGCGTGCCTGAAGCTGACTATGGCGGGGCCGATGTCACTTCGGAACTTGCTCGCTGGCATGATTGGGATCGTGGCCTTGGAAGACGAACCCGTCCTCATCGATGCGCTCGTTGAGTGGCTAATGCCGCCTGATCTCGTGGCGCGACCCAAGGCCGAGCAGCTTGCCGTCGGCACCGCGCTGCTCCACCGGCTGAAGGGAGCTCTCGCCAACGATCCAGAATCACTCACCCGTCAGATGTCCCGGCGGCAGGTCAGCCCGGAGCTCCCGCAACTCATCGGTGAGGTTGTCATGGCGGCGGCCTGGGCCGAGGATGCCGCTGGTACCTTCCTGCAGGCGATCTCGGGCGACTGGGATACGCGGGCAAGAGGTTACGACGACACCAGCTCACGTCTCGTCAAAGCCCTCCGAGACACGGCCCCGAAAGCGCTCGTCGACCGCTTGGAGGTAGCGCTTGAGCTCCGCCACTTCGTCGTTCATGGCGTGTGGGTCAACGGCGCGTTCGTCAAGAACCCGGACACGGGCGAGCCGTTCGACTTCGTGTCCATGAAGCGCGGGTACCGGACAGCGGCCCCGGCGAGGGACACTAAGGCCTTCATGAAGTCGGCCCTGAAATGGCTCTCCCGCGAGTTTTGGGAAATTGAAGACGAGCTCGAGACGCTCCATTCCGAGGTGCTCTTCGGCAATGGTATGCCTGAGTAGGCGGCCCCAAGGTGCTGCTGCCGGCAGTGGCTCATCCTGTTTATGCCGCGCGGAGCCCGTGTGCACCGTAGTCTGTTGGCATGAAGACGCTTAAGGTCGAGCTGACCAATTGCCACGGTATCCGATCGTTTGACGCGACGCTGGACTTTGGAGACCGCAACGCAGTGGGTATCTACGCGCCCAACGGCACGATGAAGACCTCCTTCGCCCGGACGTTTAAGGACTTCGCCACGGGCAAGGAGACGACCGACCGAGTCTTCCCTGACCGGGAGTCCTCTCGCTTGATCACGGACGAGAACGGCCAGTCGCCAGACCCCCGCAGCGTCGCCGTTGTCCTGTCCTACGACGAGGAGCTCGGCCCGACGGAGTCGACCTCGACACTGCTCGTGAACCCTGAGCTTAGGAAGGAGTACGAAGAGCTCCAGGTGGAGCTCCTCGATGCCCGCGATGCCTTGGTCAAGGAGTTGAAGGCTCAGTCGGGTGCGAAACAGGACGTAATCTCGACGATCTCGAGGGTCTTCACGCAGAGCGATGACAAGTTCTACGATGCTCTCGTCCGCATTGCCTACGAGGTCGAGCAGCTCGAGGACACTCGGTTTGCCGACCTGCCCCACGATGTGCTCTTCAACGACAAGGTGGCCACCGCGCTCAAGGGTGCTGACGTCCAAGCCCAGCTGGCAGCGTATGTGACCCGGCTGAACCAGCTTCTCGACGAGTCCACGTTCTTCAACCGGAGTTCGTTCACGTACTACAACGCTGCGAACGTTACGAAGAGCCTCGGTGTCAACGGCTTCTTCACCGCTCAGCATTCGCTTCTACTGCACGGCGAGGACGAGCCCCGCCAGATCACGAGCGACGCTGACCTGCAGGCGCTGATCACCGAAGAGAAGAAGCGTATTAGCGATGATGATGCGCTACGCAAGAAGATGGAAGGTGTCGAGCGCGCCGTCCAGCGCAATGAGGACACGCGAAAGTTCTTCGAGTTCATCGCGAATCGCGAAGACCTCCTCCCGGAGTTCGCCAACGTCCAGACCTTCCATCAGAACGTCTGGATGTCCTATCTCAAGGCGCACGAGGAGGCGTACCTGCGCGTCGTGACGTGCTACAAAGACACCGAGAAGCGCCGTAAGGCTATCGAACAGCAGGCGGCTACCGAAAGCACCCAGTGGGACAAGGTCATTAAGATCTTCAACGAGCGCTTTTTCGTGCCGTTCACTCTACGCGCGGAGAACAAGCACCAAGTGGCCCTCGGCCAGGACTCCATGCTAAAGCTCGTCTTCGAGTTTAATGACGGCCAGGAGTCCGCCAGCGTCGAGCGGGATGACCTTCTGTCAGTGCTCAGCAACGGCGAGAAGAAGGCGCTTTACATCCTCAACGTCCTCTTCGAGATGGAAGCACGCAAGGCGACGGGTCGGGAGACGGTCTTCATCATTGATGACCTCGCCGACTCGTTCGACTACAAAAACAAATACGCCATCATCCAATACCTCAAGGAGATGGCTGATCACGCAAACTTCAAGCTGATCCTCCTCACGCACAACTTCGATTTCTTCCGCACGCTTCTTAGTCGAGGTGTCGTTGGCTACAACAGGTGCTTTATGGCGCAGAAGGGCGAGGGGAAGGTCTCGCTGAACCAAGCCAGCCACGTGAAGAACCCATTCATCTATGGTTTCAAGAAGAACTTCTTTGGCAACGGCATGCAGCGTATTGCTTCGGTGCCGTTCGTGCGCAACATCCTCGAATACACCAGGGGTGAGGATGACCCCGACTACCTGAAGCTGACCTCGCTGTTGCATTGGAAGGCAGAATCGGCGAGCATCGACAACGCCGAGCTTGACCGGATTTTCAACGAGACCTTCCAGTCGAGCAAAAAGAAGAAGTGGAATGCTGGCACTAAGCCGGTTATCGACTTGCTGCTCGAGCAGGCAGAGGAGGCGCTCATCGCAGACGAGGCCATCAACTTCGAGAACAAGGTCGTGTTGTCCATCGCCACCCGCATTGTCGCGGAGCAGCATATGGTGGCCGTCCTTGACGACCCGACGTTCACGGATGGGATCACTGGGAACCAGACCCAGGCGCTCTTCCAGGCGTACAAGGGCCGGGGCCACGGAACCGACGAGTCACGCCGCATACTCGACGACGTCGTGCTCATGACGCCGGAGAACATCCACGTGAACTCGTTCATGTACGAGCCGATCATTGATCTCTCAGACGCGGCCCTGCGTGAGCTCTTCACTCGGGTGAAGAGCCTCTAGGGCGTGTCTGACAATCGTTTGGACCACGCGATCACCGCGTTCAGCACCACGGCGGCCCGGTAGACGGTGGAGTACTTGTCATACCGGGTTGCCAGCCCGCGCCACTGCTTGAGTTGGGCGTACTGGCGCTGGATGACGTTGCGGCCCTTGTAGGCGGCCGCGTCGAGGCCCACGGGCCTACCACCGCGGGGGCCGCGGCGTCTGCGATGGCCCTGCTGGTCGGCCGGCTCGGGGATGACCGCCTTGATCCGGCGGGCACGCAGGTGGGCGCGGATCGCCCGTGATGAGTACGCCTTGTCGCCCAGGAGCGCGTCCGGGCGGGTCCGGGGCCGGCCCACCGGGCGGGCCACGTGCAGCTGCCCCAGCAGGGGCAGCAGCATGGGCGAGTCTCCTGCTTGGCCGGCGGTGATCAGGCTGACCAGCGGCAGCCCGGCCCCGTCCACGAGCTGATGGATCTTCGTGCTCAGCCCGCCGCGAGAACGTCCGATGCCGTGATCGGCCGGCTCTTCACGCGGATTCTTGTAGTTCGATCCATCCCCCTGTGTGGCGGGTGGTGTTCGTGGCGTGCTGGTGAGCGCGGGCGATCGTGGAGTCCACCGAGACCGACCAGTCCACCAAGCCCTGCGCGTCAGCGGCGGCGGTCAGCTTTGTCAGCACCGTGTCCCAGGTGCCCTCGGCCGCCATCCGGCGGTGCCAGGTCCACACGGTCTGCCAGGGCCCGTAGACCTCGGGCAGATCCCTCCAGGCAATCCCGCACCGGTACCGGTTGATGATTGCCTCCACCATCGTGCGGGCATCCGAGAACGGCCGGCCCTGCCGACCGGTCCGGGTCGGGAGCATCGGGGCGATCAGTTCCCATTGGGCATCGGAGAGCATCTGGAAACGAGACATGCCTTTCAGGGTGTCAGCCGGCCCCTGGACTCATTGTCAGACACGCCCTAAGTCCGAGGTGCTCTGTCCCTCCTGGCTCACAACTATGGAACGCCGCAGGGGAGTCGGCTCGCCTTGAGTCACGTGATGGGCGACGGACGCGGTGACCCTCGGCCTTCCTGGCCCGCCGCACTCAGGGCCCCTTCAGCTCAGAACAGCGGCCAAGGCACGGTCGGCGTCAGCCCGCTCGGGGCAGGGCAGATTCCGTCGTCGAACAACTGGGTAAGCGTTCGGCAAGGGCGCCGATCTCGTCGGCACTGAGCAACTCCCCGAGCCTTCGCCCCAGCTCGCCGTCGAGCTCCGCGACTACCCGGCCGACGCCGTCGCGCTCCTCCTCGCTCAGCGCCTCGCCCAGCCATCCCCACAGCACGGTCCGCAGCTTGTCCTGCACGTGGAACGTGAGCCCGTGGTCCACCCCGTACCGGTGACCGCCGGGCATGGCGAGGATGTGGGCGCCCTTGCGGTCGGCGTTGTTGACGATCACGTCGAACACCGCCATGCGGCGCAGCGCCACCGAGTCCTCGTGGGCTAGGACGAGCCTCCGCCCGTCCTCACCCTCCTCACCGTGTGAGCCCGGCGGGGGAGCAGGCCATCACCAGCCGCCCGACGTCGCGGGCGGTCGCGGTCAGGTCCTCTGCTGTACGGCGGATCGCTGTCGCCAGGTCCTGGGGCCCGCGGCCAATGGGCACGATCGCGGTGATGCCCTCGTCGTAGAGGGTGTCCGCGTCCTGCCCCACGGAGCCGGTGAGGACGATCACCGGGATCGCACGGCCGGCTGCGCGCACGGCCTGGGCCACGCCGACCGGCACTTTCCCGGCCAGGGACTGGCCGTCGATGCGCCCCTCCCCGGTGATGACGAGGTCAGCGGTCTTCACGAGGTCGTGGAAACCCGCCGTCTCGAGGACGACGTCGATACCCGGCTTCAAGGTGGCCCCGATGAAGGCGTGCAGGCCACCGGCGAGACCCCCCGCCGCTCCCGAACCGGGGAGCGCATCGATCACGACCCCGAGGTCTCGCTCGATGATGCCCGCGAGATGGACCAGTCCGGTGTCCAGGCTCGCCACTGATGCAGGATCCGCCCCCTTCTGGGGGCCGAACACGTGGGCTGCACCCTGCGACCCCGTGAGGGGGTTGCTGATGTCACACATCACCTCCACGTCGACGTCGCGGAGCCGGTCTCGTGCCGGGGTGGAGTCGATCCGCGCAATCCGGGTGAGGGTGTCGCCGGTCGGGACGAACTCCTCACCTGCGGCGTCGAGGAACCGGACGCCGAGGGCCGCGGCAGCGCCCGTGCCGCCGTCCGTCGTCGCGCTCCCGCCGGCCCCGACGATGACTCTGCGCGCGCCAGCGGACACCGCGTCGAGGATCTGCTCGCCGACCCCGAACGTCGTGGCCCGCCCCGTGTCCTCGCGTCCGGAGGCGAGAGGAAGGCCGGCACATGAGGCTGTCTCCACCACCGCCACGTCCGGCTCGACCAGTCCGTAGTGGACGGGCACGCGTTCGCCGTAGAACACCCCGCAGACGGTCGCGGATCGCAAGGCGCCCCCTGCGGCAGCCACGAAGGCCTCGACGGTGCCCTCCCCGCCGTCGGCGATGGGCACCACGAGAACCTCGGTGTCGGTGACCGACGCGAGACCCGTCGCGATCGCGGAGCCCGCCTCCCGCGACGACAGGGCCCCCTTGAACGAGTCCGGGATGACGATGATGCGCTGCACGCGTGGATCTCCTGAGTCAGGTGACGGGGTCAGACGAGGACGAGGCCGAGGATCCAGATGAACACGATGGAGGTGAGTCCCATCAGGAGCGTGACCATCGTCTGGGTGCGGTAACCCTGCGAGGGCGTCATGCCGCTGAAGTTGGTGACCACCCAGAAGTACGAGTCGTTGGCGTGGGAGACGGTCATGGCGCCGGCTGCAATGGCCATGACCACGAGCGCGCTGGCCACCGGGGTCTCGAAGCCCAGTGCGGGCATCATCGGGAAGACCATGGCCGACGTGGTCGTGAGGGCCACGGTGGAGGAGCCCTGCGCGGTCTTCAGGACGGCGGAGACGAGGAAGGGGAAGAACAGTCCGATGACCGACAACGGCGCAGCGTTGCTCTCGATGAAGGTGACGAGGTCGGTGGCGGCGATGACGCGCCCCAGCACACCGCCGGCCGCCGTGATGAACAGAATGGGGCCGACGACCCGGAGGGTCTCCTCTGTCAGGTCGTAGAACGTCTCGCCACGGCGCACGCTGAACAGCACGCCGACTGCGCAGAGGGTGCCGACGGCGAGCGCGATCATCGGCGTGCCGAGGAATCGGGCGAAGTCACCCGCGGGGCCGGTCCACTTCTGGACGGATGCGAGCGAGCCGAGAGCCATGAGCAGGATGGGGGCGATGATGGGCGCGAAGGACGCAGCGGTCCCAGGCATCCGCCCGTAGGACCGGCGAAGCGCGTCGTAGGCCGCCTCCAGCTCATCCGTATCCTCCGTGCCGGTCTCCTCAGGGGAGGTCACCCGCTTGCCGATGTAGAGGGCGTACAGGTACGCGACGAGGAGTGCGGGGATCGAGACGAGGACGCCGAGGCCGATCACCAACAGAAGGTGGTCGCCGATGCCGAGGTTCTGGGCCGCTGCGATGGGCCCCGGGGTCGGCGGGATGAAGACGTGCGAGGTGTACAGGCCTGCCGCCAGGGCCACGGTCATCGCCACGGGTGACGCCCCGGTACGACGGGCCAGGGCCTTGCGGATGGGGTTGAGAATGACGAATCCGGAGTCGCAGAACACGGGGATGGAGACCACCCAGCCCATGAGCTGCATGGCCAGGACGGGGTAGCGCTTGCCGACGACCCTCACGAGCGCATCGGCGATCCTGAAGGCGCCGCCGGTGCGCTCCAAGATGAGTCCGATGAGCGTGCCCAGGATGATGACGATGCCGATCGAGGTGAAGATCCCGGAGAATCCCTCCCCGATCACGTCGGCGATGCCCTTGACGGGCGCTTCCCCTTCGGCGCCGGTCGACTTCACCAGCGGTATCCCACCGATGATCCCCAAGGCGAAGGCGACGGCCATGATCGAGAGGAAGGGGTGGATCTTCCATCTGGAGATCATGACGATCATCAGGGCGACGGCGAGGATGAAGACGAGCAGAAACGGTATTCCAGTCATCGGAAGTCCTTTGTGCGGCAGGGGATTCTAGCCAGACTAGGGCGTGTCTCCCTTATGCGCGTAGCCAGGTGAAGATGGCGCAGAGGGTGACGGCGGCGCGGTAGGTGATCGCTAGCTTGTCGTAACGAGTGGCCAAGCCGCGCCATTGCTTGGCTAGGGCATGTCCCGAGCCACCCTCTACCGACGCATCCGCGCCATACCTGCTGCAAATTAGCGCTCTTGGCGCTGCCCCATCGTCTGCAAGCGACAACAGGGGAGGGGGAGCCATCCAGACTTGTGTCATATGACGCCCCATCACCGGAAGGACCACCGGACGGGGCCGACGGGACGCGGCCCAAGGGATGTCAACGTTCGTCCACGTGAGCTGCTGGCGTGTCCGGTGGGGGGTTCGGTCAGCGGGACAGCGGGGTGGGCACGGTGGCTGAGGTCTCCTGAGATCGAACGGCCCCGAGGCTTTCGTCTTGCGGGGCCGTCCCGGGGTGGTGGCGTGCCGTTCAGTAGCGGGCGGTGGTGCCCATCATGTTCCAGGGGCTGTAGTCGACAGCGGTCACGGCCACGCCCATTTGCGGGTTGCGGGCGTGGGCGATCTGGCCGTCGCCGATGTACATGGCCACGTGGTAGATCCCGGAGGCCGAGCCGTTGTTGGACCAGAAGACCAGGTCACCGACCTGGAGGTCGTCCAGGGAGACGTATTGGCTAGCGGCCGCATACTTGGGCCTTGGAGTTCAGAGGCAGCTCAATGTCGGCCTGCGCGAACGCGTTCTGAATGAAGCCGGAGCAGTCGTAGCCGGTCGGGCCATTTCCACCCCAGACGTAACCGACGCCCGGATCGGCAGCCTTGGCCGTAGCCCACTGCACGGCCGCCCCCCAACCAGTACTACTGGAGGAAGCGGTGGAGTAAGAGGCCCGCTGGATATCCTGGGCCGGCTCACTGCTGGTCGCGGACGAGTGCGTGTGAACCCTGGAAGAGCGGGACGTCTCGGCGGCGGTACCGCCCTCCCACGTACAGGAATTAGCAGTGGAGCCGCTGGGCGCGGAGTAGGCGCCCTCGTTGGCTGCGGCCGGGCCCATGCCGGCCACCGTGGCTCCCACCACGGTGGTCAGGCCTATCGCACCCATGGTGAGGGAACGGCGGTACTGGGAACGGCGGGCTTGTGCTTCAGCCTCGATGCGGGCACGGCGGGTGGGGGTAGGACATGGGTTACCTCGGTAGACATTGGCGTACATTTTCTGGACTTTTTCCACGGCCTCCTAATTCCGCGTCGAGCAAGTTATCACTTAGTCGAAATGGTCCGTGGCCAGAACGTTATGCAACAATGCGGATTCGTGATCTGGCCGCAACTTGCCGGAGTGCCAAGTTCCGAGCCGATTCAGGGTTGAGCCGGGCCCGGAAAGGCCGTCATTTCGAGCCTAGCTGTAGGAGGGCATGACGTTGTTGACTCGTGCCGGGGCCAACGAGGCCGGCGGGGCGTCCCCGCAGGAGGTATGAGGCCGATGGTAGTTGTAGTGGTTCACCCACACCGCCAGGGCCTCACGCCGAGCCTGCTCTGAGGTGTAGGGGCGGGCGTAGATGACCTCATCGACCATCAGCCGGTTGTACCTCTCCACCTTCCCGTTATGGCGCGGGGTGTAGGGCCGGATCCGGTGATGCCGGCCCCCGAGCGAGACCACCTTCGCGGTGAAGTCCGCAGCCCGGTAGTTGTTTCCGTTGTCCGTGATCACCCGGTCCACGGTGATGCCGTGGGCGGCGAAGAACGCCCTCGCCCGGCAGTAGAAGCTCACGGTCGTGGCCGCCCGCTCGTCCTCCAACGCTTCGGTGTAGGCCAGCCGGGTGAACCCGTCGATCGCCGAGTGCAGGTAGGTGTAGCCGACCCGCCGGCCTGCACCACGCTTGGAAGCACGGCCTGCTTCACTTTCACGTCCGTGGGTGCGCCAACCGCCCCCGTCTGGGATCTTCCCGATCTTCTTCACATCCAGGTGCACCATGTGCCCCGGCCCTCTCGCGGTGATCTTCTGGGGTCGTTGGCGCAGGTCTTCTCCGGCCGGGGTCAGGTCCCGTAGGCGGGAGATCCCGAGTCGGTGCAGCCACCGTCCCACGGTACGAAGACACACCCGGTGGCCCTCGGAGACGAGGTGGTGATGGATGCGCCGTGCGGACCACTTGCGCTCCCGCCGCAGGGCGTGGATCTGGGCCACCAGGACCGGATCGAGCTGGGCAGGTGAACGGTGCGGCCGGCTGGGCAGGTCCTGAAGGCCGGCTTCTCCCTGGGCGCGGTAGCGGGCCACCCAGGTGGCCACCGTGGGCCGGCTCACCCGGAACTCGGCGGCCACGTGGGACTGCGGGATCCCGTCGTGCAGGTGGCGGTGGACCATCCTGAGTCGGCCGGTGGGGGTCAGGGGTGCGTTAGCGTGAGTCATGAGTGGGTCTTCTCGGGCAGGTGGGTGGTGTAGGAACTTCCATCCTGCGGGAGAGGCCCACTCGTCTCATCTCAGCCCGTACCCCGTGGCAAGAACCTCATGACCCACAACACCTAGCCGCCCGCTCGAACGGCTCGGGCGGAGCCCGTGGCCGGCTGGGATCTTTACGGAATCTTCAAAGTTGAGCCCCTTTTCCGGGCCGGGCGGGGGGTCTATGGTCGGTTGCATGGCGGGCCGGTTCCAGCCGGTTCGTTTTCCGAACCGCACCGATGAAGGAGTAAGCCATGACCCATCACGTGAGCTCGATGCTGGAGACCTACCCGAAAGACTTGGGGGACATCGACCGGCAGAAGCTGGCCGAGTGCATCGAGGCCTGTTTCGAGTGCGCTCAGACCTGTACGGCCTGCGCGGACGCGTGCCTGGCCGAGGACATGGTCGCAGAACTGAGGCAGTGCATCCGGTTCAATTTGGATTGCGCCGACATCTGCGCCACCACCGGGGCGGTGCTGTCCAGGCAGACCGGCAACAACGTCGAGACCACTCGTGCCCTGCTGGAGGCCTGCCGGACCGCCTGCAAGACGTGCGGGGACGAGTGCGCCTCCCACGCTGAAATGCACGAGCACTGCAAGATCTGCGCTGAGGCTTGCCGGCGCTGCGAGCGGGCCTGCGCCGAGTTGCTCGCCTCCCTGGGCTGAGCGCAGTCCAGGCCCATGCCGTAATGCCAGTCAGGGCCAGCAGGCGTGGAACATGTGCTGCTGTCCCTGACTGGCCCGGCGGTAAAAGAACATCCCCGCAGGAGGAGAACTCGACGTGTCAAAGACAGGGCGCTTCACTTGTGCATGGCTGCATCCAGTTCCGTCCCGCTGTGGTCAGCGCAGCAGGACGGGTCGGGCGTCGATGCGGGTGCGGAAGAGGGTGTAGGGCTTGACCCGTTCATCCTGCCCCTGCCGGTAGTCGGCCTGGCGGTGGAGCTGGTTCGCGGTGATGTAGAGGTAGCCGTCGGCCGCGACCGAGAGCGTGTCCGGCCACAGCAACCGAGGGTCGCTGACCACGGTCTCCCACGCCCCGACGGTGTCGACCCGACGCCGCAGCACCGCGTTGTGCTCGTAGTTCGTCGCATACACGTTGCCCTGTGCGTCGGACTCCAGGCCGTCGCCGGCCCCGCCCTTGTCGCCTTCATCACGCACGGTCGCGGCCACCGCCGCCTCATCCAGGGCTCGGTCCACCAGCGCGTCGGTAGCCACACTGTAGAGCCGCCGGGATGCCAGCGGGCAGTAGTAGAGGCGGGCGCCGTCGGCGCCGATGGCGATTCCGTCCGCGCCCATCGCGATCGCCGGCGCCACGGTCCCGTCCTCCTGGCGGGCGACCATCGGGCGGCCCTCGACAACCGGCATGAAGTCTGTGAGCGGCTCGGCCTTCGTGGAGGGGTGCTCGTGCAGCCGCCGCCAGCTCTGACCGGTGGCCAGGTCCACCACCACCAGCGCGTTGGGTCCCTGGTCGGAGGAGTCGGTGAGGTAGGCGACGCCCTCGGCTCCGCGGCGCAGGTCGAAGCGCACGTCGTTGAGGTAGCTGGTGGGCAACGCGACATCCTGGGGGAACAGGATGGTCTTGACCACTGTGTCGCTGGTCAGGTCGACGCAGACGAGCTTGGGCCCGCCGTAGGTCGTGGGCTTGAATAGCGGGCTTCCGGTGTCCAGGATCCACAGCCGATCGGCAGGGTCCACCACCACGCTCTGCACCGAGACCAGGGTGTTCGCCAGGTCGTCGGAATCGGTGCGATTGATGGCCTCGTTCGGGTAGGCCACCGCCTCGCCGTCGCGAATTTCGGCCACCGTGAAGGCGACGTCATCGCCCCACTTCGGGTAATTGACGAAGATCCGCCCCCGGTGCGAGACCGTGACGCCGGTGAGCATGGCGCCGTGGAAATGGGCCACTTCCTCCAGCTCGCCCACCGGCTGCTCCGCGGGCAGGCCTTCCGATCGATTCTCCATCACATCGCTCCTGTCAGTCGGGCTCGTGCTCGGAACGGTACACCGGGTTCTCGGCCGCCGGGGCGGGAGCCTTCGGGCAGGACCAGTTCTGCCCGGCAGTCCCAGTGGGTTGCGGTGTGCGGTGCCCAGGACCCCGGTGCATGGAGAGCCCCCGTCCAAGTCACGTAAGGGGAGTGGTGCGCCGGTCAGCTGGTCCGGGCCACGGCGCTGAGCAGGGTGACCGCGACCGCGTCGATCTCGTGCGCTTCCACGCCGCCGACCTGGTTGAGCACCCGCAGCCGCGCCAGGGCGCTGTCTCCGATCGCCAGGACACCGTCTGATGAGACCAGCCCGACGTTGAAGTGTTCGGCCCACTCATCCCAGACGCCGCGGCTTTCGCACGCGAAAGCAACGAGTCGCGGGTCGTCGTGGGCATGTCGGAAGATCCGCGACTCGCCTCCGGACTGACCCGTCCCGGGCAGACCAGCCTCGTACAAACGCACCGGCACGCCCTGCTCCCGCAGCGCGTACGCCGTCGACAGACCAACGATCCCACCCCCGATCGCTGCTACCTCGGGTGAACGCGTCGTGGCAACGCCGTCGTCAGTTCCTGTCATCGCGGTTCCTCGATCTGTTGGTGATGAGCGATACGCCGCAGGAGAAGGGCCGCTGCCACGACGTCAGCGGGCTGTGTAAGCCCGCAGTCACCGCGCACAGCGACCCCTTCCTCTCTGGGCTAGGGCGTGTCTCCCTTATGCGCGTAGCCAGGTGAAGATGGCGCAGAGGGTGACGGCGGCGCGGTAGGTGATCGCTAGCTTGTCGTAACGAGTGGCCAAGCCGCGCCATTGCTTGGCTAGGGCGAAGTGGCGTTCCACGACGTTGCGCCCGCGGTAGGCCTGGGCGTCGAAGGCCGGCGGCCGCCCGCCGCGGCTGCCGCGACGGGCTCGGGCCGCGATCTGGTCCCGTTTCTCCGGAATTACCGCGGTGATTCGGCGGCGGCGCAGCTCGTTGCGAATCACTCCGGTGGCATAGGCCCGGTCGGCGATCACCGCCTCCGGGCGGGCTCGGGCGGCGCCGGCGCCGAGTCGGGGAATCTGGATTTCGGCCAGCACCTGCGCCAGCACGGCCTCGTCGTTGCGCTGCCCGCCGGTGACGATCGCGGCCAGCGGCCGGCCGCGGCCATCGACGGCGTGGTGAATCTTGGTCGTCAGCCCGCCGCGGGAACGCCCGATGCCGTGCCCGGGCGGCTCAACCTCATCCAGCGGCAGTTTCTTGTGATTCGCCCCGGCCCCCTGTGTCCTGGTCCGGACGAGTGGTGTTCGTGGCGTGCTGATGGGCCCGGGCGATGGTCGCATCGACCGAGACGGCCCAGTCAATCATCCCGGCCGCATCGGCCTCGGCCAGCACGTGGGTCAGCACCCGATCCCAGGTCCCATCCGCGGCGTAGCGGCGGTGGCGCTTCCACACCGTCTGCCAGGGCCCGAACTGCTCCCGGGGCAGATCCCGCCACGGGACCCCGGTCCGATACCGGTAGGCGATGCCCTCCACCACCCTGCGGTGCTCCCCGAAGGGATGCCCACGCCGGCCCTGATTCGAGGGCAGCAACGGCTCGATCCGCTCCCACTGCTCGTCCGTGAACACCTGATACCGCGACCCTGTCGACCTCACCCGACCAGCCTGCCGCGAGCCTCACCACCGATAAGGGAGACACGCCCTAGGGCAGATGGGACTTCAACGGCGATGTTGTGGCGAACAGGGTTCGGCCGTCTCGATGGTCCTCAGGACAATAGAACGGCCCGCGGGGGCCTGCGTCAGGAGAGCGGGTGTGGACATCTTCGGGAAGCCCAAGGCGCTCCTGGGAGAGCAGGGGACGCCGTCGCCGCGCCCACGGACCACGAGGGCAAGGAGATCTGCATCCCGCACGGCACCCCTCGAGTTCGACAGCCCCAACTGGTACCATAAGCAAGTACCACATCGCACCCGAGGAGGCCAGCATGTCCATCAGCGCCAGTGAAGCCCGCAAGACCCTGTTCCCGCTCATCGAGCGAGTGAATGCGGACCGCGACGCCGTAGAGATCGTCTCCCGCAAGGGGAATGCCGTCCTCATGCCCGCGGACGAGTACGCCGCCTGGCAGGAGACCGCCTACCTGTTCCGCTCCCCGGCCAACGCCCGCCGGCTGCTGGACGCCTACGAGCGCGCCCGCGCAGGGAGCGTCGAGGAGCACGCTCTGGACCGCATGGACGGGGACGCCTGAGTGCGCCTCGTGTGGGACCGCTCGGCCTGGGAGGACTACACGCACTGGCAGACCACGGACCGCAAGGTCCTCAAGCGGATCAACACCCTCATCGACGCCGCCCTGCGTGATCCCTTCGACGGGATCGGCAAGCCCGAGCAGCTGAAGTACGGCGCGCCCGGGGCATGGTCCCGACGCATCACGGAGGAGCACAGGCTCGTCTACCTCGTCGACGGCGAGGACCTGATCATCCTCCAGGCGAGGTATCACTACTGACATGCGCTTCACCCAGGCCGAGCTCCAGCAGTTCCGCGACCGCACCGTCCCCGACCTGTTGCCGGACCCGCTGCGGCTGCTGTTCATCGGCATCAACCCCGGCCTGTGGAGCGCCGCCACCGGTGCGCACTTCGCCCGCCGCGGCAACCGCTTCTACCCGGCCCTGCACCGCGCCGGGCTCACCCGACACCTGATCGACGCCTCCGACGGCTACAAGGCCGAGGACCTCGCCGAGCTGCACGCCCGCGGCATCGGGATCTCCAACCTCGTCCCGCGGGCCTCCGCCCGCGCCGACGAGCTCACCGCGGAGGAGCTCGCCGCCGCCCCCGCCCGCCTGGACGCGCTCGTGGCAGCGCATGCGCCGGCCGTCGTCGCTGTGTTGGGGGTGACGGCCTACCGGCAGGCGTTCGGACGCCCGAAGGCGGTGCTGGGGGAGCAGCAGACGCCGTGGCCGGGCACGCGGCTGTTCGTGGCGCCGAACCCCAGCGGGCTCAACGCTCACGCCACCCTGGACTCGCTCGCCGCGGACTACCGTGCGGCCGGTGCCGCGGCGGGGCTCGTGGACTGAGTGCGCCCGCTGTCCCTGCGGCCGCGCTGACGCCTCAGGCCCGTCAGAAGAGCGGCCAGGGCACGGCCGGCGTCAGCCCGCTCGGGGCCGGGAAGATCCCGCCGTCGAGCAACCGGGCACAGCGTTCGGCAAGGGCGTCGACTTCCTCGGCACCCAGCAGCTCCGCCAGCCCCCACCCCAGCTCACCGTCGAGCCCGTGGAGAACCCGGGCGACGCCGTCGCGCTCCTCCTCGCTCAGCGCCTCGCCCAGCCACCCCCACAGCACGGTGCGCAGCTTGTCTTCCACATGGAACGTGAGCCCGTGGTCCACCCCGTACCGGTGCCCGCCGGGCATGGCGAGAATGTGGGCGCCCTTGCGGTCGGCGTTGTTGACGATCACGTCGAACACCGCCATGCGGCGCAGCGCCGCCGAGTCCTCATGGGCCAGGGCCAGCCGGTTCCCGTCCTCGTCCTCGCCCTCCAGGATCGTGAGCCATCCCGAGGCCGGTACCTCGTCCGCCGGGAACAGGCCCACGGCGTCCTGCCCAGGATCCTGCTCCTGCCAGAGCTGCACCATGCCCTCGCCGAAGGGGCCGTCGCGCAGCCACGTGCGCGGCACGATATCCCACCCCAGTGCCTCGGACACCAGGTGCGCGGCCACCTCGCGGCGGGCCAGGGTTGCGGCGGGGAAGTCCCAGAGCGGGGCCTCGCCGGCCACCGGCTTGTAGACCACCGGGGTGTCACCGATCGCGCCGAGGAACGTGGCGTTGGACGCCGTCGTGATGCGGCCGGTGAGCGTCAGCTCCCCGGACATCAGCTCGCCGGCGGGCACGTCCGCGGCGCTCATCAGGAGTCGGGGAGAGTGCAGTCGTGGCCGTCGGGGTCGATGGGCTGGCCGCAGTCCGAGCAGATCGGGCGCCCGGCGTCCACGACCTCCCGGGTGCGGCGGGCGAACGCCCGGGCGGCACCGACGGGCATCCGCACGCGCACGGCCTCGGCGTCCGCCTCGAGCGCCGGGGCGGCGTCGTCGTCGGTCAGCGGGTGCGCGTCGATGAGCACCTGCGCGGTGGTGGGGTCCCAGCCCAGGCCGATGGCCCCCACCCGGAACCACTCCTGCACCGGGTCCAGCGGATCGTTGTCCACGAGTTCCACGGGCGTGCTGGCCGGGACGCTGTGCGGATTGCCCTCCAACGCCATCAGATCGTCGAGGATCTCGTCGAGCATCTCCGCCATCAGGGCCGACTGCTGCTTCTCCAGGGCCAGGCTCACCAGCCGGGGCCCGGTGCGCACCTGCAGGTAGAACGTGCGGGCTCCGGGACGCCCGAGCGTCCCGATCACGACCCGATCCGGCCAGTCGAACTCATGGGCGGGGGCAGGTGCATCACTCATGCCACGATCCTAGGCGTCCGCTCGTCCACCGCGCCGGGGCCGGTGCCCGCGCCGCCGCCCACCGGGGCGTCGTCGGACGGGCCGAGGGCCGAGAGCCAGGACAGGTCCCCGGCGTCGGTATTGGTCGCCCAGACCCGCGGGCGGCTCGGCCCGTAGCTCACGATGGACACGGAGGCGGGTCCCACCTCGATCCGCTGGAACAGATCCAGGTGCGTGCCGAGCGCGTCGGCCAGGATCGACTTGATGACGTCCCCGTGGCTCACCGCCACCCACACCGCCCCGGGCCCGTGCTCGGCCTCGACGGCGGCGTCGTGCCGGCGGATCGCCGCCACCGCGCGGGCCTGCATGCCCGCCATGGACTCCCCGCCGGGGAAGACGACGGCGGACGGCTGGGTCTGCACCGTCGCCCACAGGGGCTCGGTGGCCAGGTCGCTGAGCGCGCGCCCCTGCCACTGGCCGTAGTCGCACTCGGTGAGGTCGTCGTCGACCAGCGAGGGCACCGTCCGCGGCTGGCGATCGAGGAGGGCGTGGGCCGTCTGCGCGCACCGCTCCAGGGGACTGGCCACCACCGCGGCCACGGGCACGGCCGCGACCCGATCCCCGGTGCGGGCCGCCTGCTCCCGTCCGTGGTCGTCCAGGCTGACCCCGGGGGTGCGGCCCGCCAGCAGTCCGGTCGCGTTGGCCGTGGTGCGGCCGTGCCGCACGAGAAGTACCGTCGCCATGGCCTCAGCGTAGCGAGGGGATGCCCGCCTCTCGCGGACAAAGCCTCGCGGCCATGACGCAAAGGGTCAGTGACGCAACGCGAGCACGCCTATGCCCGGCAAGGCTGACGCCCGTCTGCAGGCCTCGAACGCCCGGAGCAGGCCCTCGAGGCCTAGGACGGCGCCCTGCTGCTGGTCACCCACGACCGCCGCATGCTCGAGGCCGTCCGCCTAGACCGCCGCTGATACCCTCCCCCGGTGGTCAACCTCCTGCTCTCGGTGACGTTCGCGTGCGGCGTGGCGATCGCCGGGCTCCACGTGGTGAACCGGCGGTTCATCGCGCCGATGTACGACGTCGTCCTCAACCTGGCCGCGTTCCTCGCCGCCGTCGCCTCCTCCGTGCTCCTGGGGCACGTGCTGCCCGCGGTGTTCGCCGCGCTGGCCGTGCTCGCCTGGCTGATCCTGGCCGTCCGCACGGTGCGCGCCCGCCGCGCGGGGCATAAGTCTGCCGGCCAGCGCCCCGCCGGCGCCGGCCTCTAGGCTGGCGCCATGTCCTTCCTGATCCCTTCCGTCCCCGTCTCCTGCGGCTGCCTCCTCTTCGACGAGGCCGGCCGCCTGCTCGTGCTCAAGCCCACCTACAAGAAGGGGTGGACCATCCCCGGCGGGATCATGGAGGACGACGGCGAGACCCCCTGGGACGGCTGCCGCCGCGAGGTCCGGGAGGAGACGGGGCTGGAGGTGACCGCCGGGCGGCTCGTCGCCGTCGACACGCGGCCCAGCAAGGCCGACGGCCGGATCGGCCTGCGCTTCCTCTTCCGCGCCGTCCACCCGCTCACTGCCGCGGACGTCGCCGCCATCCGCCTGCAGGAGGACGAGGCCTCCGAGCATCGCTTCGTGACGTGCCAGGAGGCCCGGAAGCTCCTGCGCCCGGCGATCGCCCGCCGCGTCGACGCCGCCTGGGACGCCGCGCACTGCGTCTACCTGGAGGACGGGCGTCCCGCCGCGGGGGTGGATCAGCCGGCGGGCTGAGGCCCGGCCCCCGGCCGGACGAGCGGTGCCCGGCGGCGTCCCCGTCCCGGATGAGGGCCGCTGCCTGATCTGCGGGCGTGATCGTGGCGGCGCGGTCAGGAGGGTGGACGCGGGACGAGACGGTGCGCCCAGGCAACGGCGGGACGGTCCCACGGACGGTGCGGCCGTGTTCTCCGCCTCCGTGATCGACGACGCCACAGGCGTCAACATGGGCATCGGCTTCCTCGGCGTCGCCCTCGCCTTCGGCCTGACCGTGGTGGCCATGGCCTACGCCGTAGGCCACATCTCCGGCGGTCACTTCAACCCGGCCGTCACGCTGGGTGCGGCGCTCGCGGGTCGTCTGCCGTGGAAGCTCACTGTGCCGTACTGGATCGCCCAGCTCGTGGGCGGCGTGGCGGCCGGCGGCGTGCTGCTGGCGATCGCCTCCAGTCGTCCGGGCTACTCGCTTGCGGAGAACGGCCTGGCCACCAACGGCTATGGCGAACTCTCGCCCGCGGGCTACTCGATGGGCGCGGTGTTCCTGACCGAGGTGCTGCTGACCGCCGTGTTCCTCTACGTCATCCTCGGCGCCACGGACCGCCGTGCTCCGTCCGGCTTCGCGCCGCTGGCCATCGGCCTGACCCTCACGCTGATCCACCTGATCTCCATCCCCGTGTCGAACACCTCCGTGAACCCCGCTCGCTCCTTCGGCGTGGCCCTGTTCGCGGGCGGGGACGCCCTCGGCCAGGTCTGGCTGTTCTTCGTGGCCCCGTTGTTGGGCGCCGCGGTCGCCGGTCTCAGCTACCGCTTCGTCTTCCCCAACACCTCCCGGGTGACCGAGGAGCTGCCCGAGCCCGCCGCCGACGGGACGCGGGACGCCGTCTGATCCCTGTCATTCGGGCCCTGCCCTCACCGCCCCGTCTCTTCCCGCACCTCCTTGGAACGCAGCAGGCGCGGCGCCGTCGTCAGCGCCAGCCCGCCGAGGATGTTCAGGGGGATCACCCACCACACCCAACTGAGCCACTCGAGCCACCCCACGCCGTGCGCTCCGGACAGGATGGCTCCGATGATGAGGATCGAGTCCATCACCGAATGGAAGAGCGAACCGCCGGCGAGGACGATGGCTCCGGCGACGGACGCGACGATCATCGCCGTCGGGCTGTCCGTCCCGGCCTGCATCCGCGTCACGAGGGTGATCGCCACCCCGGCCAGGACCGCCAGGGCGGCGCCCTGCCAGCTGAAGCCGATGTCCAGGAAGTGGTGGGCGCTCTCGGCCAGGGTGCCGTGCAGGTCGGGGAACCCCGCCACCACGAGGGCGATCATCACGGTGCCGCCGAGGAGGTTCATAACGAGGGTCACCGCCCACAGACGCAGCAGCTCCATCCACGTGCCTCGGCCGGCGGCGATCGCGGTGATCGGGTAGTAGAACCCCTCCGTGAAGAGCTCGGAGTGGGCGAGGAACAGGCTGACCAGGCCGATGGAGAACGCGAGTCCGGCCAGAAGGTGGCTGCCCGTCTCGTGGAGCGTGAGCAGGTACGCGAGCAGGCCGATCGTGATCTCGACGCCGCCCAGGAACCCGGTGGTCGTCAGGACGGTGAGGGACCGATGCAGGCGTTCCGCGCCCTCGTCTGCCGCCGCCCTGTGGGCCGCCGGCCTGCCGGAGACGGACTGACCGGCATCGCTCCCTTCACGGTCATGTCCGTGGCACACTGGGCCGATGATGCATGACGAACGGCCCACGGGTCGGCTGGGCCTCGCCCTGGGCGGCGGAGGAGCGCGCGGGCTGTGCCACATCGGGGTCTGGCGGGTGCTCGAGGAGCTCGACATCCGCCCGGACGTGCTCGCGGGAACGAGCATGGGCGGCCTCCTCGGCGCGCTCATAGCCGCCGGTCATGACGCCGCCTCGCTCGAGAAGATCGAGCGGAGCGTGGACTGGCCGCGGCTCATCAACTGGGGCCTGACCGGCGGCATCCTCTCCAGCGAGAGGCTGCGGGCCTGGCTCCGCGAGCTGCTCCCGGACACCTTCGAGGAGCTGCAGATTCCCCTGGTGCTCACCGCGGCCGACGTCGTCGAGGGCCAGACCCGCTACCTGCACACCGGGGACCTCATCACCGCGATCCAGGCGACCACCGCCTACCCCGGCGCGCTGGAGCCGGTGACCGTGGGGGACTCCGTGCTGGTGGACGGCGGCATCCTCAACCAGATCCCGGTGGACGGGGTGCGCTTCCTGGGCGCGCAGCGGGTGATCGCCGTCGATGCCACCACGCTCGAGCCCCTGGAGCGGCCGGAGCCCGGGGCGCGCACCCGCACCCGCCGTTCGCCCGCCACGTCGCTGCGCCAGGCCATGCGGGCGATTGACGTCATGCAGGCCCAGCTCACCACCGTCCGGCTCTCGCTCTACCGGCCGGACGTGCTCATCAGCCCGCCGATCGAGGGGATGACGGTCGCGGACTTCCGCAGCTCCGGCGTCGCCATCGCGGCGGGAGAGGAGGCGACGCGCGCCCGGGCCGAGAAGCTCGTGGAGCTCAGTCGCGGCAGAATGGCCTGACGCCCGCCGCACTTCCGTCAGGAGCACCATGACCGCCACCCTTGTCGCCTCCGGCCTCGCCGGCGGCCACGGCCACCGCACGCTCTTCGAGGATCTGGACCTCACGGTCGCGCCCGGGGACGTCGTCGGCGTCGTGGGGGCCAACGGCGCGGGCAAGTCCACCCTGCTGCGCATCCTCGGCGGGGACCTCGCGCCGCAGGCCGGCACGGTCAGCCTGGCCCCGGCCGACGCGTTCGTGGGCTGGCTGCCGCAGGAGCACGAGCGGGTGCCGGGGGAGACGGTCGCCGGGTACATCGCCCGCCGCACCGGGTGCGCCGCCGCGCAGACCGAGATGGACGAGGCCGCCGAGGCCCTGGCGGACCCGGACGTCGCCGACGCCGCCGCGGACCGCTACAACACCGCCCTCACCCGCTGGCTGGCCTCCGGCGCCGCGGACCTGGAGGAGCGCATCCCCGCCGTCCTGGCCGACCTCGGCCTGGACCTCTCCGCCTCCCCGGAACAGGTCCTCATGACCTCCCTCTCCGGTGGGCAGGCCGCCCGCGTCGGCCTCGCCGCGCTGCTGCTGTCCCGCTTCGACGTCGTGCTCCTGGACGAGCCCACCAACGACCTGGACCTCGACGGCCTGACCCGCCTGGAGGCCTTCGTGCAGGAGCTGCGCGGCGGCGTCGTGCTGGTGAGCCACGACCGCGAGTTCCTGGCCCGCTGCGTCACCCGCGTCCTGGAGCTCGACCTCGCCCAGCGCACCAACCGCGTCTACGGCGGCGGCTATGAGGCCTACCTCGAGGAGCGGGCCACCCTGCGCCGCCAGGCCCGGGAGAAGTACGAGGAGTTCGCCGAGCAGAAGCAGGACCTCGTCTCCCGCGCCCGCACCCAGCGGGAGTGGTCCAGCCAGGGCGTGCGCAACGCGGTGAAGAAGTCCCCGGACAACGACAAGCTGCGCCGCAGGGCCAACAGTGAGTCGAGCGAGAAGCAGGCCCAGAAGGTCCGGCAGATGGAGAGCCGCATCGCGCGCCTGGAGGAGGTGGAGGAGCCGCGCAAGGAGTGGAGGCTGGAGTTCACCATCGGTGCGGCGCCGCGCTCCAGCTCGGTGGTCGCCACCCTCAACGACGCCGTCTTCCGGCAGGGCGGCTTCACGCTCGGCCCGGTGTCCCGCCAGGTGAACGCGGGGGAGCGGATCGGCATCACCGGGCCCAACGGGGCCGGCAAGTCCACCCTGCTGCGCGGGCTGCTGGGCCGCCAGGCCCCGGACGAGGGCACGGCCGCCCTGGGTTCCAGCGTGCAGATCGGGGAGATCGACCAGGCGCGCTCGCTGCTGGCCGGGACCGTCCCGCTCGCCGCGGCCGTCGAGGCGCTCGTGCCCGAGATGGCCTCCGGGGAGGTGCGCACCCTGCTGGCCAAGTTCGGCCTCAAGGCCGACCACGTGAACCGCCCCGTGGACGAGCTCTCGCCCGGCGAGCGCACCCGGGCATCCCTGGCCCTGCTCCAGGCCCGCGGGGTGAACGTCCTGGTGCTCGACGAGCCCACCAACCACCTGGACCTGGAGGCCATCGAGCAGCTCGAACAGGCCCTGGAGACCTATGAGGGCGCCCTGCTGCTCGTCACCCACGACCGCCGCATGCTGGACACCGTCCGCACCGACCGTCGCTGGCAGGTCCAGGACGGGCGGGTGACGGAGCGCTGACGACCCGGGCACCGTCACCCTTGCCCGAGATTCGGTTGTGTACGACCATGAGAGTTCAGTCCCCACCGACGAAAGGGCCCCAGACATGTCCCGCATCCTGATGATCCTCACCTCGCACGACCAGCTGGGCGACACCGGCCGCAAGACCGGGTTCTGGCTCGAGGAGTTCGCCTCGCCCTACTATGTCTTCACGGACGCCGGCCACGAGGTCACCCTCGCCTCGCCCCGCGGCGGCCAGCCGCCCATCGACCCGACGAGCTCGAAGCCGGAGATGCAGACCGAGGCCACCCGCCGGTTCGACCAGGACGAGGAGGCCAAGGCCGCCCTGGCCCACACCACGCCCCTGGCGCAGGTGGACGTGGACGGGTTCGACGCCGTCTTCTACCCGGGCGGTCACGGCCCGCTGTGGGACCTGGTGTCCGACGCCGACTCCACGCGGATCATCCTCGACAGCGACGCGGCCGGGCGCCCGCTCGGCCTCGTCTGCCACGCGCCCGGGATCCTGCACCCGATCACCGCCGCCGACGGCACCCCGTTCGTGCGCGGCCGTCAGGTCACCGGGTTCACCAACGGCGAGGAGGAGGCCGCCCAGCTGACGGACGTCGTCCCGTTCCTCGTCGAGGACGCGCTGATCGCCGCCGGAGCGGACTACCGCAAGGGCCCGGACGGGGAGAGCTTCGTGGTCACGGACGGCACCCTGGTGACCGGCCAGAACCCGGCCTCCTCCGGCGACGCCGCCCGCCGCCTCCTGGACCTGCTCGCGCGCTGACCCCCCGCCGAGCCCGCCGCTTCGACCCCGAGGAGACCACCATGAGCACCCCCACCCACACGCGCGAGATCCACCTCGCCTCCCGCCCCCACGGCGCCCCGACGCCGGAGAACTTCCGCCTCACGGAGGTCGAGCTCCCCGAGCTCGCCGAGGGCCAGGTCCTCGTGCGCAACACCGTGATGTCCGTGGACCCGTACATGCGCGGCCGCATGAACGACGTCGAGTCCTACGTGCCTCCGTTCCAACTCGACGCCCCCCTCGACGGCGGCGCGGTGGGCACCGTGATCGCCTCGCGCCACGCGGACGTGCCGGAGGGCACGTCCGTGCTCCACGGCCGCGGCTGGCGCGAGCACGCCGTCCTCGACGGCGACACCGTCCAGGTCGTGGACACCTCCCAGTTCTCGGACAGCACCTACCTGGGCGTGCTGGGCATGACGGGTCTGACCGCCTACACCGGCCTCGTGCACGTGGCCGAGATGCAGGAGGGCGACGCCGTCTTCATCTCGGGCGCCGCGGGGGCCGTCGGCTCGGTCGCCGGCCAGATCGCCCGCCTGCTGGGCGCCTCGCGCGTGGTCGGCTCGGCGGGCACGCCCGAGAAGGTGGCGCGGGTGAAGGAGCTGGGCTTCGACGCCGCGTTCGACTACCACGACGGCTCGCCCACCGATCTGCTGGCCGAGGCGGCGCCGGAGGGCATCGACGTCTACTTCGACAACGTGGGCGGCGACCACCTCGAGGCCGCCATCGCCGCGATGCGGGTCGACGGCCGCGTGGCGATGTGCGGCGCGATCGCCCAGTACAACTCGACGGAGCCGCCGGCCGCCCCGCGCAACCTCGCCCTGGCGATCGGCAAGTGCCTGACCCTGCGCGGCTTCGTCCTGCAGAAGTACGCAGCGCAGGTCCGCCCCGAGTTCCTGGAGCGCGTGGGCCCGTGGGTCGCCGCCGGGAAGATCCAGTGGGACGAGACCGTCCGGGAGGGGCTGGAGAACGCACCCCAGGCGTTCATCGACCTGCTCGAGGGTGCCAACACGGGGAAGATGCTCGTCCGGCTGTGACGGGCGACGGCGCACTCGGGGGCGGCATGGACACCTTCCGGCATCAGGGCCTGACCTTCGACGTCCGCGACGGCGGGCCGGCCGAGGGGGAGGTGGTCCTGCTGCTGCACGGCTTCCCGCAGGACGCCACGTCCTGGAGGCATGTCGAACCGCTGCTGCACGCCGCGGGGCTGCGCACGCTCGCCCCGGATCAGCGCGGCTACTCCCCGGGGGCCGCTCCGCGGGCGACGGCGGCCTATCGCCTCCCGGCGCTCGTGGGGGACGCCGTCGCGCTGGCGGACGCGGCGGGGGCGCGGCGCGTCCACGTCGTCGGCCATGACTGGGGTGGCGCCGTCGCCTGGGCGCTGGCCACCGCCCACCCCGAGCGCGTCGCGTCCCTGACGGTCCTGTCCACGCCGCACCCGGCCGCCCTGGCCCGCGCCCTGCGCGGCCCGGACCAGCTGCGCCGCAGCTGGTACATCGCCGCCTTCCAGGCGCCGGCCCTCCCCGAACGAATCCTCGCCCGACGGCTGGGCTCCCTGCTGCAACGGGGGCAGGTCCCCGGGGCGGAGCACTACGCCCGCCGGTTCTCCACCCCGCAGAGCCTGCGCGGCCCGGTGAACTGGTATCGGGCGAACCCGGATCTGGTGACCACCACGAGCAGCGCGCCCGTGTCGGTCCCCACCACGTATGTGTGGGGCACCCGGGACGCGGCCCTGGGGCCGCGGGCCGCCGAGCTCACGGCGGGGCAGGCGGCGGGGGAGTACCGGTTCGTGGCGCTCGACGCGGACCACTGGCTGCCCGAGCGCGAGGCGGACGCCGTCGCCCGGGCGATCCTGGACCGGGTGCGCTGACCCGCGCTCCGCGCGGGCCGCTCCCGCCGTTTCAGCGCGGCCCGGCGGCCTCGGTGATCCGGTTCAGCAGGCCCATGAGGACCTGGCGCTCGGTGGCGTCGAGGGGGATCCGGGTGAGGGCGTCCACCGGGACCGTCCGGGCGGACGCCCGCAGCGCTCGTCCCTCGTCCGTCAGCCGGACCAGCACGCGTCGCTCGTCGTGGACGTCGCGCTCCCGCGTGACGAGCCCCATGCCGGCCAGGCGCCGCACCAGGGGTGTGATCGTCCCGTTGTCCATGCCGAGCCGGTCCCGCAGCGCGCCGACCCCCAGCGCGCCGGCGGCGTCCGATGTCGACGCCTCCGTCTCAGCCGAGGCGTCACTCTCCACCTGCCACAGGGTGAGCATCACGAGGTACTGCGGGTAGGTGAGGCCGAGGCGGGAGAGCAGGGGGCCGTAGCCGCGCGTGACGGCGCGCGCCGCCCGGTGCAGGGCGAAGCAGAGCTGGTCCTCGAGGGCGAGGCTGGGGGTCGGCGCGGCATCCATGGGAGCGATTCTAGTGGTCGCTGGGGAGCGACTTGGTTGCGCGCGACCTAACCGGGTGGCAGGCTGGAGCCGACTCGTCCCGCACGGGGCGGGCGGATGAAAGGACCTCTCATGGAGACCATCTACACCGCCGAGGCGCTCAGCACCGGCGCCGGCCGCGACGGCCATGTCCGCACCACCGACGGGCGGGTCGACCTCGACCTCGCGGTGCCCACCGAGATGGGCGGCTCCGGCCAGGGCACCAACCCCGAGCAGCTGTTCGCCGCCGGCTACGCCGCGTGCTTCCACTCGGCCCTGCAGATGGTCGCCCGTGCCTCCCGTGCCGACATCACCGACTCCTCCGTCGGCGCGCGCGTGGGCATCGGCCGCCAGGGTGAGGGCTTCGGCCTGGAGGTCACCCTCGAGGTCGTGCTGCCCAACGTCCCCGCGGACCAGGCCCGCGCCCTCATGGAGCAGGCGCATCAGGTGTGCCCCTATTCGAACGCCACCCGGGGCAACATCGACGTCGTCCTCGAGCTCGGGGAGGCGTGATGACGAAGCGCCGGCAGTCCGCCCCCCTCTCCCAGACCGCCGCCCGCCTCGGCCTCGGCGGGTTCATGACCGCCGCGGGGCTGTCCCACCTCACCGTGGCGCGCCGTGAGTTCCGCGCCCAGGTGCCCTCGTGGGTCCCGCTCCCGGCGGACCTCGTGGTGCTCGGATCCGGCGTGGCCGAGATCAGCCTCGGGGCCGCTCTGCTGGCGCTCCCCGGGCAGCGTCGCCTGACCGGCACCGCCCTGGCGGCCTTCTACACCGCGATCTACCCCGGGAACATCGGGCAGTACGCCGAGCGCAAGGACGGCTTCGGGCTGGACACGGACGGCCGCCGCCTGGCGCGGCTGTTCGGCCAGCCCGCCCTCATCGCGGCCGCCCTGTGGGCCGCGGGAATCCCCGAGCGGGAGCAGGGCGGGCGCAGCTGACGCCGTCGCCGGTCCTGCGGCCCTGGGCCGGCTCCGGGCACGTGCCCGGAGCCGGCGTGATCTCACCCCGCCGCGAGGCGCGGCCCACTGTAGGGTGCCCCGTCGCAGGTGTCCCGCAGGTGTCCGGTCCGGCGGGCCGTCAGCCTTGACGCATCGTCCCGGTCTCGAGGAAGCGCTGGTGCCAGGACAGGGACTCGCCCAACAGGTGCGGGGTGTGCAGGCCGTCCGACCCGCGCATCGCGCGGTCGAAGTAGTCCCGCAGCTGCTCCCTGTAGTCCGGGTGCGCGCACGTGTCGATGATCGTGCGGGCGCGCTGCTTGGGGGAGAGGCCGCGCAGGTCGGCCAGCCCCTGCTCGGTGACCACCACGTGCACGTCGTGCTCGGTGTGGTCCACGTGCGAGACCATCGGCACGATGCAGGAGATGTCCCCGCCCTTGGCCGTGGAGGGGGTGAGGAAGAACGAGGTGAACGCGTTGCGGGCGAAGTCGCCGGAGCCGCCGAGGCCGTTCATCATCTTCGTGCCCATCAGGTGCGTGGAGTTCACGTTGCCGTACAGGTCGGCCTCGAGCATGCCGTTCATGGCGAGGATGCCGAGGCGACGCACGAGCTCGGGGTGGTTGGAGATCTCCTGGGTGCGCAGGATCAGCTTGTCCCGATACTTCGCGGCGTTGTCGTTGAACCGTTCGGCGGCCTCGGTGGACAGGGAGAACGCGGTCGCGGACGCGGTCGCCAGGGTGCCGGAGTCCAGGGCGTCGAGCATGCCGTCCTGCACCACCTCGGTGAACGCGGACAGGCCCGTGAACCGGGACTTCACCAGCTCGGACATCACCGCGTTCGCGATGTTGCCCACGCCCGACTGCAGCGGCAGCAGTCGCTCGTCGTACCGGCCCTGGGCCACCTCGTGCTCGAAGAACTCCACGAGGTGCTGGGCGATCGCGATCGAGTCCGCGTCGGCGGGCTTGAAGGGGGAGTTGCGGTCCGGGGCGTGGGTCTCGACGACGGCCACCACCTTGGCCGGATCGCACCGCAGGTACGTCTCACCGATGCGGTCCGCGGGGTGGGTGAGCATGATCGGCGTGCGGTGCGGGGGCAGCGCGGTGCCGTAGTAGACGTCATGCAGACCCTCGAGGTCCTCGCTCTGCCACGAGTTGACCTCGAGGATCACCTGATCCGCCAGGTCGATCCAGGACTTGTTGTTGCCCACGGAGGAGCTGGGGACGAGACGGCCGTCCTCGCGGATCCCGGACACCTCGATCACCGCGGTGGTCATGGGCCCGTAGAAGCCGTTCCACACGGTCTGCGCCAGGTGGGACAGGTGTGTGTCGATGTACTCGATCGCGCCCGCGTTGATCTTGGCGCGCATCGTCGGGTCCGACTGGAACGGGGTGCGCAGCGCGACGGCGTCCGCCTCGGCCAGCGCACCGTCCATCTCCGCGGAGGTGGACGCCCCCGTGTGGAGGTTGATGCGGAACTCCTCGCCGCGCGCGTGCAGCTCCTTGGCCCGCTCGGCCAGCGCCGTCGGCACGGCCTTCGGGTAGCCGGACCCCGTGAACCCGCTCATGCCCACGGTGGTGCCGTGCTGGATGAACGCCGCCGCCTCCGCGGCGGACATCACCTTCGACCGGAGGCCGGGGTGGTGGATGCGGGACGACATGGGTGAGGCCTCCGTGCGGGTGAGACGAGTCGAGCGAGAGCGCTGTGACGTGGAACAGCGATCAGCGTACCCGCGTCACGGGTGGCCGTGGGGATGATCACGCCGGAGGACACGGGCCCGCCCTGCGTGATCGACGACGGCGAACAGGGCTCGGCCCTCCGGGCCGGCACCGCCTCGTATCCTGGCCTCGTGCACCCGTCTGTGAGCGAGCCCCTCACCCGACTGCCGGACGGCACCGTCAAGCAGCGCAACCCCTTCACCGGCACCGAGGTCTGGACCGTGCCCGGCCGCGGCCACCGCCCGCTCGGCCTCGTCCGGCCCGCCCCGCAGCCGCTCGACCCCGCCCAGCACGGCCGGCACTGCGCCTTCTGCGAGCACCGGATGCTGGAGACGCCGCCGGAGAAGTCACGCATCGTCTCCATGAGGGCCGACGACGGCGCCCCGGCCTGGCAGATCCTGCGGCACCCGGCCGCGGAGCGGCTCGAGGAGACGACCCCGGCCTTTCGCCGGGTCCCCAACCTCTTCGAGATCCTCAGCTACGACTACTGGCGTCTCAACCACGGCTATGAACTTCCCCCGGACGCGCGCCGCCGCCGTGACGAGTACCTGGCCACCGAGGCCGGCCGCGCCCACGTGCGCGCCGTCGTCGCCGCGAAGCTGCGCGCCTCCGGCCGCTCCGCCGAGGAGGCGGCGGCGATGTCCGAGGCGGAGCTGATCGGGGCGTCGGCCGCATTCTTCGGCGGCACGCACGACGTCGTGATCGCTCGGCGGCACTTCGTCGACGGGGCCGTGGACGACCACCAGCTGGCCTCCTCGGGCACCCTCACCCCGGACGAGCACCACGCGTTCCTGGCCCTGACCGCCGACGCGATGCGGGACCTCTACGCAACCACGCCCGCCGTGCGGTACGTCTCCGTGTTCCAGAACTGGCTCAAGCCCGCCGGCGCCTCCTTCGACCACCTGCACAAGCAGCTCGTGGCCATCGACGAGGTCGGCGCGCAGAACGTCGCCGCCCTGGACCGGCTGCGGGAGGACCCGCAGGTGTTCAACCACGCCGCGCTGGACGTGGCCGTGGCGCACGACCTCGTGATCGCCGCGAACGAGCACGCCGTGATGTTCGCCGGCTTCGGTCACCGGTATCCGACGGTCGAGGTCTACTCCACGAGCCCGGTGGGGCAGCCGTGGCGGCAGACCGCGGCCGAGCTGCGCGCCGTCTCCGACCTGCTGCACGCCGCCCACGCGGCCACCGGGCCCGATGTCCCCTCCAACGAGGAATGGCACACCCGCCCGCCCGGCGTCGCCTCCCCGATGCCCTGGCGCGTGATGCTCAAGTGGCGCGTCTCCACCCTCGCCGGCTTCGAGGGCGCCACCAAGATCAACGTCAACACGATCAGCCCGTGGGACGTGCGGGACCGGGTGCTGGCGCGGCTGCGGGAGCTGCGGGCGGCGGGCGCGCTCGCGGACGGGATGCGGATCGGGGCCGACGCGCGGGTCCGGCCGGGCGCCCTGCGGTACGCCGACGGAGCGGCGAGACTCACCCCTCCGCGCGGTCGGTAGCGTGGGCGTCATGGCCCTCCACCTGCAGCGCTACCGCGAGATCGCCCACGTCATGGCCCGCAACGGCCTCAGGGCCACGGCCGTGCAGGCCGGGCTCTCCCGGTGGCTGCCCCTCGAGGAGGGGGAGCCGCACCTGGGCATCGACGCCGAGGCCCGCCCCGAGCTGTTCGTGCGCACGTTCGAGGAGCTGGGCGTCACCTTCGTGAAGCTCGGGCAGCTGATCTCGGCGCGCCCGGACCTGTTCCCCGAGGCCTACTGCGCGGCGTTCGCCCGCCTCACGGACAGCACGACGGCGGTGCCCTTCGAGGCCGTCGCCCGGACGGTCGAGGAGGACCTCGGCGCCGACGTCGACACCCTGTTCGCCTGGTTCGACCGGGCGCCCCTGGCCACCGCCTCCATCGGTCAGGCCCACCGCGCGCGCCTGCATGACGGGCGCGCCGTCGTCGTGAAGGTCCGCAAGCCCGGTGTGGTGGAGCAGGTCCAGGCGGACCTGGAGATCCTGCGGACGCTGGCGGCCACGTGGTCGCGGGCCTCACGGACCTTCGCCGACCTGGACGTGCCGGCCATGGTGGACGAGTTCGACCGCTCGCTGCGCGCCGAGCTCGACTACGTGGTGGAGGCGCGGGCCTGCGAGGAGATCGCCGCCGGCTTCCGGGACACCCCGGGCGTGCGGTTCCCGTGGATCGAGTGGGACCTGACCACCTCGCGCGTGCTGACCATGCAGGAGCTCTCCGGGCTGCGCGTGGACGACCTGGCCGGACTCGACGCCGCCGGCATCGACCGGGAGGAGCTGGCGTACCGGGCCGCCGACGTGCTGCTGGCCATGGTGTTCGAGCACGGCGTGTTCCATGCGGACCCGCACCCGGGCAACCTGTTCATCGAGCCGGACGGGACCGTCGGGTTCATCGACTTCGGCTCCGTGGGGCGGATCTCCCCGTCCCTTCGACGCCGGTTCGCGGGCCTGGCCATGGCGCTGGCCCGGCAGGACACCGACGGGCTGGTGCGGGCCCTGCTGGACATCGCCCCGCCGCGCGGCCCGGTGGACCGCCGTCGGCTCCGGCTGGAGGTGGCCCGGATCGTCGGCCGCCTCGAGGGGCGCGAGCTCGAGGACATCCGCGTGGCGCAGCTGATCTCGGAGATCTTCGCCCTCGTGCGGCGCCACCGGCTGTCCCTGCCGCCCGAGCTCGTGCAGCTGCTGCGGATGCTGATCATCGTGGACGGCATCGGCCGCCGCCTGCACCCGGGCTTCGACTACACCCGCGTGCTCGACCCCTTCGCCATGCGCCTCGTGGGGGAGCACCTCGACCCCCGGCGGGTGGCGGGCCGGATCGGCCGGGCCACGATCGCGGCGGCCGAGCTCGGCATCGACCTGCCGGAGTACGCCCGCAAGGTGATGGAACGCATCGACGACGGCGGGATCGACGTCACCGTCCGCGCGAGCGAGCTCGAGCCGCTCGTGACGCGCCTCGAGCGGACGGGCGACCGGGTGGTGGCCGCCATGGTGGTGGCCGCGATGATCACCGGCGGCACGAACGTGCTCGTGGCGTACAAGGACCGGTTGGGCCGCTTCGCCGGGCCGGTGGTGGCCGCCGGCGGCGCCGCCCTGACCGGGGGCAGCGCCTATCTGGCCTGGATCAGCCGCCCCCGCCGCCGTCCCCGCTGAGGGCCGCGGGCGGGGTCAGCCGTCGGGATCATGCCCGCACCAGGCCGGCCGCGGCGCAGGCCGTCTCGAAGTCGTCGAGGCCGAACGCCTGGATCGGGCTGACGACGCCGGCCTCGCGGGCCCGGCCTGCGGCGAGCTGCCGGGCGCCCCAGGCCATGAGGTCCCCGGTCAACGTGTAGGCGTTGGGGCCGCGCAGGTCCACGTCCGCCGCGATGCGGCCGGCCGCGTCGCGCGCGATCGCCCCGACTCGGGAGCCCGTGCGGGCCCGGTCTGCGGCGTCGGGGCCACCCGGGTCCCCGGCCAGGGGCCGCAGCAGGGCCTGCACGCCGCGGGCGACGCCGGGGAGCCACCCCACCGCGCCGAGGGCGGCGGCACCGATCTGCGTGGGCAGGGCCGGGAACCAGCCGTTGAAGACCTCGACCTCGTCCAGGCCGGGCTGCATCCGCGGCAGGAACAGGGACTCCGTGCCGCCGAACAGCACGCCGCGCCGGTCCTGCCCGTCGACCCGGAAGACCGCCGACCGGCTGGCCAGGCCCGTGGTCGCCAGCCGCCCGCCGCGCCACGTGATGGCTCGCTCGGTGAGGGCGTCCACCATCGTCTGCCGCGTCCCGTGGCTGAGGTCGACGCGGGGGTCCAGCTCGCCGTCGGCGAAGTAGCCGATCTGCAGGGACCGTGCGCGTCCATCGGCCTCCGCCAGCGCGAGCCCGCCCGCGAGCATGCCCGGCGCGTAGTCGAAGCCGAGGGCGGGCAGCAGGGTGGCGCCCGTGCGTCGGGCGGTGGGGTCCAGGCCCGCCTTGAGGTCCTTCACGAAGCCGACCTCACCGGTCGAGTCCACGTAGTGCGCGCCCCGCTCCGCGGCGGCGCGGGCGACCGGTCGGCCGTAGCGTTCGAAGGGGCCGACCGTGGAGACCAGCACATCGCCCTCCGTGACCAGGGCCCTCAGCGAGGCGGGGTCCCCGGCGTCGGCGACGGCGACCTCCAGCCCGTCGTGCCGCTTCGCCGCGTGCTGGAGCGAGTCCCGGTTCCGGCCCGCCAGCACGGGCCGTGCACCCTGGGCCAGGAGGGCGTCCACGACGAGGGATCCGGCGTAGCCCGTCGCGCCGAGCACGATGATGCGGGGGGCGTCGGGGCGGTCGAGGTGCAGGGGAGAATCCGTCATGGGCCCCACGCTAGGCCGCGCACGCGGAGACCTCACGGGCTCGGCGGCGCCGATCCGCGTGGACCCCATCTCGCGCTCCTGGACCGGCGGAACCGGACACGGCGAGCCTGGTCCGGGACCCGCCTGCAGGAGCAGACTCGGAGGATGACCCGCACTCCGCCCGCCGTCGCCCCGCCCGCTCATTCCGCCTCGCCCGCCGACGAGTCCGGCGGCGAGAGCCTGCTGACCGTCCTGATCGCGCTCGGCGTGAACGCGGTGATCGCCGTCGTGAAGTCGATCGTGGGCGCGGTCACCGGCTCAGCCGCGATGGTGGCCGAGGCCGCACACTCCTGGGCCGACGCCGGCAATGAGGTCTTCCTGCTGCTGGCGGAGCGTCGGGCCGGCCGAGCCTCCGACGCGCGGCACCCGCTGGGCTACGGGCGGGCGGCCTACGTGTGGTCGATGGTCGCGGCCTTCGGCCTGTTCGCGGTGGGCTCGGCGGTCTCGGTCTGGCACGGGATCACGGCCTGGTCCGCCCCCGAGGAGGAGGCGGAGTACACGATCGCGTACATCGTGCTCGCCGTCGCGTTCGTGCTCGAGTGCGTCTCCTTCCTGAACGCGCATCGGCGCGTCCGCCGCGACGCGGAGCGGCGGCACATCAGCGATGCCATGTTCCTGCGCCAGACCTCGGACCCCACCCTGCGCGCCGTGTGGGTGGAGGACGCCTCGGCCCTGATCGGCCTGGTCATCGCGGCGGCCGCCCTCGCCCTGCACCAGCTCACCGGGGACCCCCGGTGGGACGCCGCCGGCTCGATCCTCGTGGGCGTGCTGCTCGGGGTCGTCGCGATCTTCCTGCTCTCGCGGAACATGGCGTTCCTCGTCGGCGAGGTCGCCGACCCGGTGGTCCGGACCCGGGTGCTGCGCTGGCTGCTGGAGCGGCCCGAGGTGCTCTCCGTGAGCTACCTGCACCTCGAGTACGTCGGTCCGGAGAAGCTCTTCGTCGTCGGGGCCGTGGACCTGGCCGGGGACGAGCGGGAGAGCGAGGCCGCGGTCCTGCTCCAGCGCGTGGAGGACGCCCTCCTCGAGCACCCGCGCGTGGCCGCCGTCGTGCTCTCCCTGTCCAACCCCGCCCACGCGCCCCTGGACCCGGAATCGCAGAACGCCCGCGCCTGAGCCCGCGCGGCCGGCATCGTACAGTGGCCTCTCGTGACCCAGACCACCCCCGCCCCGCCGCCCGCTCCGTCCCTCGACCGCCTCCGGGAGGCGGCCCCGTACCTGTCCCGGTGGCTGGCCACCCAGGTGGAGACGCGGCACGTGCCCGGCGCCCAGGTGGCCGTGCGGCTCGGCGACGAGCTGGTGCTCTCCGCCGCGTTCGGGGTGGCCGACGAGGCCACCGGGGCGGAGCTGACCACCGGCCACCTGTTCCGCGTGGCCAGCCATTCCAAGACCTTCACGGCCGTCGCCGTGCTGCGCCTGGTCGCCGCCGGTCGTCTGCGCCTGGACGACACCGTGGCCGAACGACTGCCCGACTGTGCCGACACCCCGCTGGCCCGGGTCACCGTCCGCGAGCTGCTCTCGCACACCTCCGGCGCCATCCGCGACGGGGTGGACGCGGACCACTGGCAGCTCGACGGCCCCTTCCCGGACGCCGACGCCCTGCGCGCGATCGTCCGGGACCACGGCGCCACCTACGCCCCGCAGGAGCGCTTCAAGTATTCGAACATCGGGTACGGCCTGCTCGGGGCGATCATCGAGGCAGTCACGGGCCGCGGCTACGCCGAGCACGTCACGGAGGACATCCTCGTCCCGCTCGGCCTCACCGACACCCGCCCCGAGATCGACGACGACGCGGCGGGCCGGGCCGTCGTCGGCCACACCCGGGCCCACGGCCGTGGGCGTCGGGTGACCGTGGCACCGACCGCCACCGGCGCGCTGGCCGCGGCCACCGGCTTCGTCTCCACGGCGGAGGAGCTCAGCCGCTTCTTCTCCGCTCTCGCCCTGGACCGGCGCGAGCTGCTGGACGAGCACGCGCTGCGCCTGATGCACCGGGCCGAGGCCTCCTTCCCGCGGGGGGCCGGGACCGGCACCTACGGGCTCGGCCTGATCGGGATCAGCGTGGGCGGACGACGGCTCGTGGGCCACTCCGGCGGCTTCCCCGGGCAGATCACCCGGACCCTGATGGACCCGGCGACCGGTCTGACCGTCAGCGTGCTCACCAACGCCGTGGACGGTCCGGCGGACGCGCTCGCGGTGGGCCTCGTCGAGCTCATCGACCTGCTCGCCCAGGACGCCGCCGACGGGCAGGCGCTGCCCGCCGGTGTCACGACCGACGACCTCGACCGGCTGACCGGCCGCTACGTCTCCCTGTGGGGCGAGACGGACGTGGTTCGCGCCGGTGAGCGCCTCGTGCTGATCGACCCCGGCACGCCCGGCCCCCGCGACAGGATGCACGAGCTTCGAGCGCTGGACGCCACCACGTTCCTGCCCGAGGACGAGGACGGCTTCGGCGCGTCGGGGGAGCGCATCCCGTTCGACCTCGGCGACGACGGCCGGGTGGTGAGGATGCGCGTGTCCGGGGTGAGCAGCTGGCCCGAAGAGGACTACCTCGCCCGGCGTGGCGACGCGTGGGGTCACCGCTCGGCCGCCGGCCGTGGGGTGACCGGGCGGGACTGAGCCGCCGCCTGCGGGCGGGCGGCCTCAGTCGAGACCGGGGCGGCGGCGCGTGCGCTTCACCTCGGAGCGACGGTGTTTGGCCTCCAGGCGGCGCCGCCGAGAGCCGCGCGTCGGCTTGGTAGCCCGCCGCGGCGTCGGCGGGGCCAGGGCCTCGCGCAGCAGCGCCGCGAGCCGCTCGCGGGCGGCCACCCGGTTGCGCCGCTGGGCCCGGTGCTCCGCCACGCTGACGGTGAGCACCGTGCCGGCCAGCCGGGGCGCCAGCCGTGCGAGGACGCGGGCGCGCTGGACGTCGTCGAGGGCGGAGGTGGCCGCCAGGTCCAGACTGAGCTGGACCCGCGAGTCCGCCGTGTTCACGCCTTGACCGCCCGGGCCGGAGGCGTGGGAGAAGCGCTCGACGAGTTCGCCCGCGGGGATGACCAGCCCGCGGGGTGCGCCGGGGCCGGGGGTGACGCGCACGTCGCCGGGGCGGGGCTCAGCCACGGGGCGCCGCCGTCCGTGGTCCGCGCAGGTCCGCGAGTGCGACGAGGAGCGCGAGCGCCATGCACCCCGCCACCAGGGTGAAGGCGGCCATGAACGCCCCGTCCCAGTCGGCACCGGAGGCGACGCCCAGGAACACCCCCACGATCACGGCGGTGCCGACGGCCGTGCCGACGCGCTGGCCGGTCTGCAGGACGCCGCCGGCCGTGCCGGAGTGCCGCGGCGGGACCTCGGCCAGGCTGAGGGTCTGGTTGGGGGAGACCACCAGCCCCTGCCCGGCACCCAAGATGGCGAGGGTGAGCAGCAGCCACCATGGACTCAGGCCGAACTCCCGGTTGGCCCACGCCACCCCGATGGAGCCCACGACGGCGAGCAGCGCCAGCGCGATGCCGAGGACGACGATCTTCCGGCCCGTGCGCAGCACCACGCGACCGGCCACGGTGGACATCACGCTCGACATGACCGCCGAGGGAAGGCCGATGAGTGCGGCGTGCAGCGCCGGGTAGCCCAGCCCGTTCTGCATGAACATGGCGATCACCACGAACATGCTGGTCGAGCCGGTGAAGTAGATGGCGATCAGCAGGGCGCCGCACGCGAAGCTGCGGGTCTGGAACAGGCGCAGGTCCACCATCGGGGCGCGGCCCCGTCGGGCGTAGCGGGCCTCCCAGCGTGTCCAGAGGGCGGCCAGGCCGATGCCGACGGGCACGAGCACGAACCGCCACGGCCCGAGCTCACGGTCCAGGAACGGGAGCATGACGGCCACGAGGGCGCCGGCCAGCAGGACGACGCCGACCGGGTCCAGGTCCGGGCGCCGCGCCCGCTCGGGGGCGGTGCGCGGCAGCCACTGGCGGGCCACGACGAGGGCGCCGAGGGCGATCGGCACGTTCACCAGGAAGGTCGCGCGCCAGCCGAGGTCGCCGCCGAGCCACGCGATGAGCCCGCCGCTGAGCAGCGGCCCCACCGCCACGGACACCCCGACGACGGCGCCGAGCGCCCCGAACGCCCGGGCGCGGGAGGCGCCGGAGAACTCGCCCTGGATGAAGCCGGTGACCTGCGGATTGAGCAGGCCCGCGCCCACGCCCATGACCAGGCGCGCGAGCACGAGCAGGACGCCCGTGGGCGCCAGGCCGGACAGGAGCGCACCGAGCGCGAACACGCCGAGGCCCACCATGAACAGCCGGCGTCGTCCGAAGAGGTCACCCGCCCGGCCCGCCGGCACGAGCACCATGCCGAACACGAGGGTGTAGCCGGAGATGGCCCACTGCAGCTCCGCGTCACTGGCGTCCAGGCCCCGCTGCAGGGCGGGCAGGGCCACGTTGATGCTGGACACGGCCAGCAGGGACATGAAGATCGGGATGAGGAGCACCGCGAGGATGCGCTGCTGGTGCGGGGTGAAGACCGAGGACGCGGCGTCGTCGGACGGACGCGGGGCGACGGGCATGCGGTCTCCTTCTCGGGGGTGTCTCGGGCGCTCTCCAGGATCGGCCCTCGTCCCGCATCGTGCCAGGTCCCAGGGTCCTCGGCCCGGTGCGGCGCACGGAGGCCATGACCGCGGTCGACGCCCTGCCGCCCCGTCCCGCCGGCGTCGGGTGCGGGACAGAGGCACCTCGGGTCCCCGGTGGTGGAGAAGGCGAACTGAGGGGGCCCGGAACTGCTCCGTCAGGCCGTAGTCTTCACGCATGAGCGAGACGCACGACGAGATGCAGGTGTTCGCGGCAGACCAGGGCCTGCTGGTCTGGGGCCCGTCCCGGGCCCTCGATCTGCTGGACCAGGCCGAGGACGTGCGGGCCAAGGTGGTCACGCCGTCGCTCGTGGCCAAGCTGAGCACGCTGGTGCAGGGGATCTCCCAGGCGCAGCTGGAGGGGGCACGCTATCTCCGGCTGGACGACAAGTCCTACGAGACGGTCAAAGCCCTGGGCGTGAAGAACCTGAGTTCGGGGGTGCTGCGGCGCAAGGACGTCGCCGGCGGCTCCGGAGGCCAGATCGTGAAGCACCTCTCGTTCACGGCGACCCCGCTGGCCAACCCCGCGGCCGTGGCCGCGCTGGCGGCAGCCAACACCCAGCTGCAGATCATGGCCGCGCTCGATGACATCCAGGACTATCTGGCCGTCATCGACGAGAAGCTCGATCGCCTCCTGAAGCAGCGCAAGCTCGAGATCGCCGGTCAGCTGGGCGGCATCGTCTTCGCGATCGAAGAGGCCGAGGCCGTCCACGGATCGACCGGACGGGTCTCCGCCGTCACTTGGTCCAAGGTTCAGCAGAACTCGCTGCTGCTGCAGCAGGTGCAGGCAGAAGCCGTCTCGCAGCTGGCCGCCGTCGCGGACCGCGTCATCGCGTCCAAGGCAGACGTGGACAAGCTGGCCAAGGTCGTCGGCGCGGCCGAGGAGGACGTCCAGTTCTGGCTCGGCATGCTCGCCCGCTCGATGGCCGTCCAGGACCGACAGCAGCTGCTCGAGCTGGCGCGTGTGGAGGAGGACGAACCCGAGCTGCTGGCCGAGCACCGCGAGGGCCTCGTGGCCGCGCGGGTGCACCGCACCGCGCGGATCGCTGAGGCACTCCGGCGGATCAACGAGTCCCTCGTCGAGGCAGGAACCCTGAAGAACCTCGGTTACGTCGCCAACCCGATCAGCTCGCGCCGCGTCACCCGGGGGTCGAATGCCGTGACCGATCAGGTGGTCGAGTTCGTGACGCACACGGACATCGAGCTCGACGCCCTCGGGCGCGTCGCCGGGAAGCGGTGGTTGGAGGCCGCGCAGGGGTTCGCGGGTGAGGTGAAGACGGCTGTCGAGACCAACGCCGTGGACGCCAAGCAGGGCGCCAGCCGATTGGGTCGGACCCTGCAGGCCAAGCGCGAGGAGCGCATGCTCGCCAAGGCCGAGGAGATCCGAGCCCGGCGGGCGGAGATTGAGCCAGCCGACGACGGCGCCTGACCCCCCAACGCCCCTCACTTCGCGTCCGCGTACGACCCCACGCTGGAGACGGTGAGCGGGAAGTCCACGGGGGCGGGACCGAACAGCAGGCGGCCGGCGGCGCTCGCGGACTCCGCCACGACCGTCCGCACGGCCTCGGCCTCCGCGGCCGGGCCGTGCAGGACGACCTCGTCGTGGACGAAGAACACGAGTTCCGTGCGCATGCCGGCCGACCGCAGTCGACGGCGGATCTCGCCCATCCAGCACAGCGCCCACTCGGCCGCGGTGCCCTGCACCACGAAGTTCCGGGTGAAGCGGCCCTGGGAGCGCCGCCGTCGCCGGGCCGCGGACTCGGCGGCCTGGGTGCCGACGTCGGACACGGACTCCTGCCACTTCCGCCCCGGTGCGGGGGACCAGCGGCCCAGCCACGTGGACACCTGGCCGCCGCCCTCGCCGACGGTGGCCGCCCGCTCGAGCAGGCCGATCGCTCGGGGGTAGAGCCGGCGCAGGTGCGGCATGAGCGCCGCGGAGTCGCCCGTCGTCGAGCCGTACATCGCACCCAGCAGGGCGATCTTCGCGCGCCCGCGGTCGGCCAGCGCGGTGCCGGCCGCCCGGCCCTGCTCCGCGACCTCCCGGTACAGGTCGGGCGTGGTCCCGGCACGGGCCAGCGCCTCGTCGGCGGCCATCGCGGCGAGGATGCGCGGCTCCACCTGGGAGGCGTCGGCCACGGTCAGCGTCCACCCGGGGTCTGCGCGGACGGCGTCGCGTACCCCGGCTGGGATCTGCATGGCCCCACCGCCGTGGGCGGCCCACCGCCCGGTCACCACGCCGCCGACCAGGTAGGCGGCGTGGAACCGGCCGTCGTCGCCGATCCACTGGTCCAGCCAGTGCCAGCCATTGGCCGTCCACAGCCGGGCCAGGGCCTTGTACTCCAGCAGCGGCGCGAGCAGCGCGGCCCGCGCCTCGCGTTCCGCGCCGCCGGCGTCGATCCAGTGCTTCAGGTCCCACTGCCGCGTGGACTCCACGGCCACGCCTGCCGTCTGCAGCGCCCGCAGCAGGCTGGGCTGCGAGTCGGGGCTCAGCCCGGGGGAGCCCAGGACGTCGGCGATGCGTTCGGCCAGGGCCTGCAGGCGGGCGGGACGCTCGCCCTGTGCAGGCCGGGGGCCGAGCTGCTCGGTGAGGAGCGCCTCGTGCACGCCCCTGTCCCACGGCAGACCCGCCGCCCGGATCTCCGCGGCCACGAGTGCGCCCTGCGACTCCGCCGCCGCGAGCAGCCGCAGCCGGTGCGGGTGGGCCGAGCCCTCGACGGCGGCCCGCTGCGCGGCCAGCTCGGCCGCGAGCACGGTGACGTCCGGAGCAGGGCCGGTCTCGTCCGGCAGGTCGAAGAAGGACTCCTGACCGGCGGGCACCCGCGCGGGGCGCTCGGGCTCCGTGGGGTCGGCGACCTCGAGCTGCGCCACGGGCGTGTAACGCACCCCGCTGCCCGGCGCCGTCGCCGCGTGCCGCAGGATCCGCTGGACGAGGGCCAAATCCCAGCACCGATCCACCCGCACTCCCGCCGCCAGCCAGGCGGCGTACTCCGTCCCGACGTCGGCGAGCACCCAGCGGACCGTGCTCGGGTCCACGCCCAGGCGGGCGGGCAGACCGGCCACGAGCCCGGCCACGGACCCGGCGGGGCAGGATCCCAGGGGAGTGGCGTCGTCCCCGTCCACGGCCCACCAGGCGCCGGGGCTGCCGACGGAGGCGGGGGCGGGGCCCAGGACGACGAACATGGTCCTCATTCTGCCCCGCCGCCTCACCGTGGGCGGGGCGAGGGGCTGTGCGACTTGCACGCTCGCCGAGCGAAGAACACACTGTGCGGACGCACCGGCGCGCAGCGGGCCGTCGGGCGCCACCCAGAGAGGACCCACCATGACAGCGACCCGGTCCGGCGGCGCCGCGACGTCTCGCCTCAACGCCAAGGTGGTCGGCATCTCGGTCGCCGCCGCGCTCGGCGGTTTCCTGTTCGGCTTCGACACCTCTGTCATCAACGGCGCCGTGGACGCCCTCGCCGGGGAGTTCGGCCTCGGCGCCGGTCTCACGGGTTTCGCCGTCTCCTCGGCGCTGATCGGCTGCGCACTCGGCGCCTGGTTCGCCGGGCCGATCGCCAACCGCCGCGGCCGCGTGCCCGTGATGGTGATCGCCGCGATGCTGTTCCTGGTCTCTGCCATCGGCTCGGGTCTGGCGTTCGGCGTGGTCGACCTGATCGTCTGGCGCATGGTCGGCGGCCTGGGCGTGGGCGCCGCGTCCGTGATCGCTCCGGCGTACATCGCGGAGGTCAGCCCGGCCCATGTGCGCGGTCGCCTCGGCTCGCTCCAGCAGCTGGCGATCGTCCTCGGCATCTTCGCCGCGCTCCTCACGGACGCGCTCTTCGCGACGATGGCCGGGGGAGCGGCGCAGCCGTTCTGGCTCGGCGTCGACGCCTGGCGCTGGATGTTCCTGGCCGAGGCCGTCCCGGCGGTGCTGTACGGCCTGTTCGCCCTGAAGCTGCCGGAGTCCCCGCGCTACCTGGTCGCCCGCGGCCGCACGGACGAGGCGGCCGAGGTCCTGCACGAGTTCACCGGTGTGGACCGGGTGAACCTGATGATCGAGGACATCCGGCGCTCGCTGGACTCGGAGCGCCGCGAGTCGCTGGCGGACCTGCGCGGACCGTCGGCGGGCCTGCAGCCGATCGTGTGGATCGGCATCCTGCTCTCCGTCTTCCAGCAGGCCGTGGGCATCAACGTGATCTTCTACTACTCCACCACCCTGTGGCGTTCGGTGGGCTTCGGGGAGTCGGACGCCCTCACGGTCACCGTGATCACCTCGGTCACGAACATCGCCGTCACCCTCATCGCGATCGCCCTGGTGGACCGCGTCGGCCGTCGCCCCATGCTGATCGCCGGCTCCGCCGGCATGACGGTCAGCCTCGGCCTGATGGCACTGGCCTTCTCCTTCGCGCAGACCGGCGGCGCCGAGTCCGTCTCCCTGCCGCAGCCGTGGTCCACGGTGGCGCTGGTGGCCGCGAACGCCTTCGTGGTGTTCTTCGGCGCCACCTGGGGTCCGCTGGTCTGGGTGCTGCTGGGCGAGATGTTCCCGAACCGCATCCGCGCCGGCGCGCTCGCCGTGGCCGCCGCCGCGCAGTGGGCGGCGAACTTCACCGTCTCCACCACGTTCCCGTGGTTGGCGGACATCGGCCTGACCCTCGCCTACGGTCTGTACGCGGTCATGGCGGCGCTGTCCCTGGCCTTCGTGGCGGCCTTCGTCCCCGAGACCAAGGGCAAGACGCTCGAGGAGATGAGCGACGTCGTCGTGCGTTCCCCGGGGCAGCGGCGCGCGGTGCGCGCCGAGGCCGAGCGGGGCCTGCGCGGCTGACACCGCCCGTCCCGACGACGGCCCCCTCCCAGAGCTTCTGACAGGGAGGGGGCCGTGGTGTGTGCGGGGCGGGTCAGCCGGCGTCGGCGCCGGTGGCGACCTCCTCGTCGTCGCGGTGATCCAGGCCCTCGTCCTCGGAGTCCTCGATGAGACGGTCCCCGGCGATCTTGTCGACGATCAGCGCGATGGCGGCGTCACCGGTCACGTTGGTGGCGGTGCCGAAGGAGTCGATGGCGATGTACGTGGCGACCATGAGCGCGACCTGCGGCTCGGTGAAGCCGAGCATCGAGGACAGCAGGCCCGAGGCCGCCACGATCGCGCCGCCGGGCACGCCGGGCGCCGCGACCATGGTAACGCCCAGCATGAAGATGAAGCCCACGAACACCGGGATGTCGATCGACTGGCCCGAGAGGAACAGCACTGCGATGGAGAACGAGACGATCTTCACCGTGGAGCCGGCCAGGTGGATCGTCGCGCACAGCGGCACGACGAACGAGGCGATCGGCCGGCGCACGCCGAGCAGCAGGGTCTGGCGCAGGGTCACCGGGATGGTCGCCGCCGAGGACGAGGTGCCCAGGGCCGTCGCGTAGGCCGGCAGCATCGTCTTCAGTGCCGTGAACGGGTTGCGGCCCGCGATCGCGCCCGCGACGACGTACTGGAGGAGCAGCAGCACCACGGTGAGGCCGAAGACCAGCAGGATCACGCCGAGGAACGTGGTGATGACCTTGAAGACCTCGCCGGCGGCGGTCATGTTCAGGAACACGCCGAAGATGTAGACGGGCAGCAGCGGCACGATCAGGCCCATGACGACCCGCTCGATGATCGATCGCAGCTGGTCGAAGCTCTCGTGCAGGGCGCCGCGCGGCAGCATCGTCAGGCCGATGCCGAGCACGAACGCGAGCAGCAGGGCCGTCATCACGCCGAAGGGCGGGTCCATCTGCACCTCGAACAGCGGGCCGAGCAGCGCGTCCTCAGGGTTGGCCATCCCCTCGAAGGACCCGGGCGTGAGGATCAGCGGGAAGACGAGCAGGCAGACCAGTAGGGCGCCGAAGCCGCCGACCAGGGTGGAGCCGTAGGCGATGCCGCCGGTCAGGGCCAGCAGCTTCCCCGCGCCCCGGCCGATGTCGCCGATGGCGGGGGCGACGAGCGCCAGGATCAGCACCGGGACGATGAAACCCAGGAAGTTCGAGAACAGCCCGTTGAAGGTGGCGAAGGCCTGCACGAGCCAGGTCGGCGCGACCAGGCCGACGAGGACGCCGGCCACGATCGCGACGAGGATGCGGGGCAGCAGGCCGAAGCGGCGGCGGGGCGTGGCGACGGCGCCCCCGGAGTCGGGGCCGGACGCGTCGAGGGCATCGGAGTGGGAGCGAGACATGGCCGACACGCTAGCGCAGGCCGTCCTGCCCGTCGCCCGGTCGGTAGGCCATCCTTGGCGGTGCCGGTGACCCCCGTCGTGGCGCAGAACACAGGGAGCGCCACCATCTCGGGGAGCGTGCAAGAGCACGCCCGACCCACCCGGACCGAAGGAGACGACGATGACGGTCCTGCCCCGCCCCGCAGACGCCCGGGCCGCCCAGGGGTGCGCTGCCGGCGTGGAGGCCGCATGAGCGAGTTCCTCGCCTCACGCTGGCCCGACATCCTCTTCCGGGCGTGGCAGCACGGGTGGCTCGTGCTGCAGGCGCTGGCCATCGCCACCGTGCTCGCCATCGCGCTGGCCGTGATCGCCACGCGGATCAAGGCCCTGACCCCGATCGCGAACGCCTTCACGGCCGTCGGGCTGACCCTGCCCTCCTTCGCGCTCATCGGCGTCCTGATCCCCCTGGTGGGCATCGGGACCGTCCCCGCCGTCGTGGTGGTGGTCTTCTATGCCCTGCTGCCCATCCTCCGCAACGCGCTCGTGGGTCTGCGCGGCGTGGACCCGGAGGTGCTGGAGGCCGCCCGGGGGATGGGCATGGGGCCGGTGGCGCTGTTCACCCGGGTGCGTCTCCCGCTGGCCTGGCCCGTGATCCTCACCGGCATCCGGGTCGCGGGCCAGCTCGGCATGGGCGTGGCCGCGGTCGCGGCCTACGTCCTGGGGCCCGGACTGGGCTCGTACATCTTCACGGGGCTGGTCTCCCTGGGCGGCGCCAACGCGTTGAACTACGCCCTCGTGGGCACCCTCGGCATCGTCGTCGTCGCCCTCGTCCTGGACGGGCTGCTCGTGCTGCTCGGCCGGCTCACCATCTCGAAGGGACTGCGCGCATGAGCACCGACCGTGACGCCGGGGCCGAGATCCGTCTCGAGTCCCTGACGAAGCTCTATCCGGGGCAGGACCGTCCCGCCGTGGACGCCCTGGACCTCATCATCCCCGCGGGGGAGACCGTGGTGTTCGTCGGCCCGTCCGGCTGCGGCAAGACCACCTCGTTGAAGATGATCAACCGCCTCATCGAGCCCACCTCCGGGCGGATCCTGATCGGTGGGGAGGACATCACACGCCGCGACCCCACCCGGCTGCGCCGTCAGATCGGCTACGTCGTGCAGGGTGGCGGGATGATGCCCCACCTGTCCGTCGCCGAGAACGTCGGCCTGGTGCCGCGCCTGCTCAAGTGGGACCGCCGGCGCATCGCCGACCGTGTGGACGAGCTGCTCGACCTCGTCGGCCTGGACCCGGCGATCTATCGAGACCGTTTCCCGCGCGAGCTGTCCGGCGGACAGCAGCAGCGCGTCGGCGTGGCGCGGGGCCTCGCGGCGGATCCTCCCGTGCTGCTCATGGACGAGCCCTTCGGCGCCGTGGACCCCCTCACCCGCCAGCGCCTGCAGCAGGAGATGCTCGACATCCAGGCCAGGGTGGGCAAGACCATCGTGATGGTCACCCACGACGTGGACGAGGCCGTGCTCCTGGGCGACCGGATCCTGGTGCTCGAACCCGGCGCGCACGTGGCCCAGTACGCCACCCCCGAAGAGGTCCTGGCGCGGCCGGCCACCGAGTTCGTGGCCGACTTCGTGGGGTCGGGGGCGGGGCTCAAGCGGCTGGGGCTGCGGTCGGTCGACTCGCTGCCGCTGCGCCCGATCGCACAGCACCCGACGGGCACGCTGCCGGGCGGGCCCGTGCTCGACGCGGCCACCCCGATCAGCGAGGCCCTCGCCGTGCTGGTCACGGCCCCGGCGGAGGAGATCGCCGTGGTCCGTGATGGCACGGTCATCGGTCTGCTCGACTATCCGACACTGCGCGCGCACGCCCGCGCCGGCGACGAGCAGGCTCGGCCGTGATCGCCCGGCTGCGTGCGGCCTCCGCCGAGGACCGCCTGCTCCTGATCGGCCTGCCGCTGCTGGTGGCCGCCCTGCTGATCGGGTGGACCGTCTGGGTGCGCGGAGCCGCCCTCGACGACGTCGAGGCCCGGCTGCTGACCTGGCCCACCGTCCTGCGCATCACCGCCGAGCACCTGGCCCTCGTCGGCGTGTCCACCGTTCTGGTCGTGGCGACGGCCGTCCCGCTCGGCGTGCTGCTGAGCCGCCCCGCCGCCCGGCGGTTCACCCCCGTCGCCATGGGGCTGGCCAACGCCGGCCAGGCCGCTCCCGTGATCGGTGTGATCGTCCTGCTCGCCATGGCGTGGGGGTTCGGCTTCCGGGTCGCCGTCCTGGCCCTGTCCCTCTACGCGTTCCTGCCCGTGCTGGCCAACACGCTGGCCGGGCTGCGGGGTGTCGACCCCACCGTCGTCGAGGCGGCCCGCGGCATGGGCATGTCGCCGCTGCAGACCCTGCTCCGGGTGGAGCTGCCCTTGGCCCTGCCCGTGATCATGGCGGGTCTGCGGACCGCCCTGGTGCTGCTGGTGGGCACCGGGGCGTTCGCGACGTTCATCGACGCCGGCGGCCTCGGCCTGCTCATCCAGACCGGGATCGTCCTGTTCCGCTTCCCGCTGCTCGTCTCGGGGGCGATCCTCGTGGCCGCCCTCGCCCTGATGATCGAGTGGATCGGCCGCCTCGTCGAGACGCTGGCCACGCCGAGGGGGCTCGCATGACCACCCCGCGCGCGACCCTCCCGTCCCGCCGCCGCGGCCGGACCCCCGCTCGTGCCGCGCTCGCCGCGCTCGGCCTGGCGGCCTCCCTGGTCCTGTCCGGGTGCGGGCTGAGCACCGCCGGCGGCTACCTGCCCTCGGGCACGCCCGCCGGCGACGTCGCCGGGATCGACCTCGAGGGCGCCCACGTGGCGGTGGGCTCCAAGAACTTCAACGAGGGCGTCGTGCTCGGCAAGATCACCGCGATCCTGCTGCGCTCCGCGGGGGCCGACGTCGAGGATCTGACCAACATGCCGGGTTCGCTCAGTGCGCGCCAGGCCCAGGTCGCAGGCGTCGTGGACGTCGAGTGGGACTACACGGGGACGGCCTGGATCACGTACCTGGGCCACACCGATCCGATCCCGGACGCCCAGGCGCAGTGGGCCGCGGTCCGGGACGAGGACGCGCAGCAGGGCCTGGTGTGGCTGCCGCCGGCCGAACTCGACAACACCTACACCTTCTCCGTGCGCCAGGACCGGGCGGAGGAGCTCGGCCTGGAGACCCTCGCGGACATCAAGGACCTCCCCACGGAGGACCAGTCCTTCTGCGTGAGCGCCGAATTCGCCGCCCGCAACGACGGGTTCCTGCCCATGCTCGAGGCCTACGGGATCGAACGGCCCACCGGATCCCGGCTGCGCCAGATGGACATCGGGGCGGTGTTCGCCGCGGTGGCGGACGGGTCGTGCACCTTCGGGGAGGCGTACTCCACGGACGGGCGGATCGCCGCGCTGGACCTGACGACCCTGCAGGACCCGCTGAGCTTCTTCCCGAAGTACAACGCGGCCCCCATCGTGCGCGAGGAGGTCCTGGCCGAGCACCCCGAGATCGCCGACCTGCTGGCGCCCGTGACCGCGCGCCTGGACAACGCGACGGCCGCGCGCCTGAACGCCCGGGTGGACGTCGACGGCGAGGAGCCCACCCAGGTCGCGTGGGACTGGCTCCGCGAGGAGGGCCTGATCACCGACTGACGGTCCGCCGACGCCGCCGGCACGGCGGATCAGGCAGCCGTCAGCGTGCGCGAGTAGACCGTCCGGCCGACGGCGTTGATCAGACGCACCCGGAACTCGCGGCCGTCCTCGGGGATCTCGACGTGGCCGAAGTACTGGTGCTCGCCGGAGCGCGGCGAGCCCATGACCGGCCCGTGCGCCTCGAAGTCCAGGCGCGGGCCGAAGGTGCCGTCCAGCGTGTTCGGGCCGGACGATCCGGCGTTGATGGGGCCGGCCACGAACTCCCAGAACGGCTCGAAGTCGGTGAACGCCGCGCGGTCGGGGGAGTAGTGGTGCGCCGCGCAGTAGTGGACGTCGCCGGTGAGGAACACGACGTTCTTCACGCCGTGGTCCTTGATCGCCTTCAGGAGGCGGGCGATCTCCAGCTCGCGGCCCAGCGGGGCGCCGTCGTCGCCGTTGGACAGGGACTCCTGCCCCGTGCCGTCGGGGACGATCAGGCCCAGAGGCAGGTCGTTGGCGATGACCTTCCACGTGGCGGTCGACGCGCGCAGCCCACGGATGAGCCACTGCAGCTGCTCCTCGCCCAGGATCGGGGTCTCGTGGGTCTCGAGCCCCGGGGTGTTCTCGCCCTTGTGGGTGCGCATGTCCAGGGCGAACACGTCGAGGGTCGCGCCGCGGGGGATCCTGCGGTAGATGCGGGCGGGCTCGAAGCCCGAGCCGCGGCGCAGGGCTGTGGAGTCGGCGATCGGCATGTACTCCTGCCACGCGCGGCGGGCGCGGGCGGCCAGCGTGTCCACGTCACGGACCTGGGTGTAGCGCGGGTCTTCGAGGACCTCACCCGGCCACCAGTTGTTGGTCGTCTCGTGGTCGTCCCACTGGGCGATGACGGGGACGTCCGCGTACAGGGCGCGGAGGTTGTCGTCCATCATGTTGTAGCGGTGGCGGCCGCGGAACTCGTTCAGCGTCTCGGCGACCTTGGACGTCTCCTCCGTGACGAGGTTGCGCCAGGTGGGCTCGCCGGCCACCTCGAGGGTCTCCGGGATGGGGTTGTCCGCGTAGATCGTGTCGCCGGAGTGCAGGAAGAAGTCGGGCATCGTGGCGTGCATCGCCGCGTAGCCGCGCATGCCGCCGATCTCCGGGTTGATGCCGTAGCCCTGCCCCGCGGTGTCCGCGGTCCACACGAAGGACTGGGCGGCGGAGGTCTTCCGGCCGAACCGCGCGCCGGGCGCCGTCGTGAAGCGGGCCACGGCCGACTCGCCCAGGCGGCCGGCCTCGTCCTCGAACGCGTACGTCACCTCGAAGCGGGTGTCGGAGGGCAGCGTGTCCGCGAGGATCTTCGCGGTGTGGTCGGTGGCCCCGTCGACCCAGCCGGAGCGCAGGGTCAGCCCGCGAGCGAAGCGGCCGCGCAGCACCTTCCCGTCCTCGTCGACCGCGCGCAGCGTGGCGTGCAGGCGCGAACGGCCGGACGAGCGCGCCCACAGCACGGCCGAGTTCGAGGTGACGTCGCCGGTGGCGACGCCGGACGGCAGCGTCAGACGGGACGCGACCAGGCCACCGGGGGTGTGGCGGGCCGGACGGGCGGCGGCGGGGCCGGCGAGGGCGGCGGGGGCGAGTACGGCGGCGGACGCCGCGGCGAGCACCGAACGGCGGGAGGCGGAGTGGGACAGGGGTGCGGTGGTCTGCTTCACGGGGCCAGGGTGGGGCACGCAGGCGAGGGACATGTGGCCTCGGGCTGACCCCCGGGTGAACGTCCGACGCCGGCCCCCGGCGGCAGCGGGGTCGACCGGCCCGGGGCCGCTCAGCGCAGGGCGGTGACCGTCCGGACGGCGTCGACGATCGCGTCCGCCGCGGCGTCGAGCAGCGGGGCGTCGGCGTCCGGGCCGAACGTGCAGCGCAGGGCCGTGCGGGCCTCGTCCTCGCTGAGGCCCAGCGCGAGCAGGGCCGGGGACGGCTCGGCGTCGTGGGCCGAGCACGCGGACCCCGCCGAGGCCAGCACGCCCCGGCGGGCCGCCTCCTCCAGCACCGACTCGCCGTTCACGCCGGGCAGCACGAACGAGGCGTGGCGTGGCAGCCGTCGGGCGGGATGGCCGGTCAGCCGCGCGTCGGGCACGAGCTCCCGGACGCCGTCGAGCACGCGCGCCGCGAACCGGTCCCGCAGCCCGGCCCACGCGTCCGCGGCCGCGGCGCGCTCCGCCTCGGCCTCCTCGAAGGCGGCCGCGAACCCGGCCGCGCCGGCCACGTTCTGCGTCCCGGACCGCCGGCCCCGCTCCTGGCCGCCACCGGGCACGAGCGGTTCCAGGGCGTGACCCGGGCGCACCCACAGCGCGCCGACCCCCTTGGACCCGCCCACCTTGTGCCCGGACAGCGCCACCAGATCCGCCCCGAGGGCGCGCACGTCCACCGGGATCTGCCCCGCGGCCTGCACCGCGTCCACGTGCACCGGCACGCCCGCCTCCCGGGCGACGGCGGCCAGCTCGGCCACCGGCTGCACCGTGCCCACCTCGTTGTGGGCCAGGTGCACGCTGACCAGCGCGGTGTCCGGGCGCAGGCGGGCGGCGAGGTCGTCCGCCGAGGTCAGGCCGTCCCGGTCCAGCGCGAGGTGCTCGACCTCGACGCCGTGCAGCCGGGCCAGCTGGTCACAGGACTGCCGCACCGCGCTGTGCTCGATCCCCGTGGTCAGCACGTGGCCCGCCGGGCGGCCGGCGAGGATCCGGGCGCGCACCGTGCCGAGCACGGCGAGCGCGTCGGCCTCCGTGCCGCCCGAGGTGAACACGACCTGCCCGGCCCGGGCGCCGATCAGGCGGGCCACCCGCGCGCGGGCGTCCTCGAGCAGGGCCGCCGCCGCCCGGCCGGCCTCGTGCGCCGAGGACGGGTTGCCGTAGACGCCGGTGAGCGCGGGCCACATCGCCTCCAGCGCGCTGCGCCGGACGGGCGCGGTGGCCGCGTGGTCCAGGTCGAGGGTGGTGCTCATCGGCGCGGCGAGCCCTCCTCGACCACGGCGTCCAGGCCCAGGTCCAGGGACCGGACGGTATGGGTCAGCGCCCCCACCGAGATCACGTCCACGCCCGTGGCCGCGATCGCCCCGATCGTCTCCAGGCTCACCCCGCCGGAGGCCTCGACGACGGCCCGGCCCGCCACGAGCTCGACGCCGGCCCGCAGCTCGGCCGGCGAGAAGTTGTCCAGCATGATCGTGCCGACCCCGGCGGCGAGCACCGCCGGGATCTGCTCGAGCCGGTCGACCTCCACCTCCACGTGGGTGGTGTGCGGCAGGCGTGCCATCCCGGCGCGCAGGGCCGCGGTGAGGGCCTCGCCCGGGTCGCCGGCGCCGCCGAACCCCAGCGCGGCCAGGTGGTTGTCCTTGAGCATCACGGCATCTGAGAGGCTGGAGCGGTGGTTGTGCCCGCCGCCGTCCCGCACCGCCTGCCGCTCGAGCACGCGCAGACCCGGGGTGGTCTTGCGGGTGTCCACCACCCGCGCGTGCCCGCCGCCGGCGCGCGCGGCGGCCACGTGGGCGGCCGTCGTCGTGGCGATCCCGGACAGCCGTTGGACGAGGTTCAGCGCCACGCGCTCGGCGCGCAGCACCGAGCGGGCGGGGCCCGCGACCTCGGCGACGACGGCGCCGGGGGACAGGTCGGCGCCGTCGGTCAGGTGCAGGGTGACGGACACGGCCGGGTCGACGAGCCGGAAGGCGGCCTCGAGGGCGTTCGTGCCGGAGAGCACCCCGGGCTCGCGGGCCACCACGCGCGCGGTGATCCGGGCCTGCTCCGGGACGAAGGCCTCCGAGGAGACATCACCCCAGGGCGCGTCCTCGGCGAGCGCGGCGGTCACGATCCGCTCCACGTCCGGCTGCGGGGCCGGCGTCGCCGGGGCGCGGTCGGCCGGGGTCACGTCCCGGCCCCGGCGGACTGCGCGGCCGACTGCTTCGGCGCGACGGCCAGCATCCGCTCGAGCGCGGTGCGGGCCGGGTCGGCCACGGACGCGGGCACGGTGATCCGGTTGACCACGCGGCCGGCCACGAGCTCCTCGAGCACCCACGCGAGGTAGCCGGGGTGGATGCGGTACATCGTGGAGCACGGGCAGATCACGGGGTCGAGGCAGAAGATCGTGTGCTCGGGGTGCTGGGCGGCCAGGCGCTGCACGAGGTTGATCTCGGTGCCGATCGCGAAGGTCGAGCCGGCCGGCGCCGCCTGGATGGCCTTGACGATGAAGTCGGTGGACCCGGAGGAGTCCGCGGCCTCCACCACGGGCAGGGGGCACTCGGGGTGCACGATCACCTGGACGTCCGGGTGCTCGGCGCGGGCCTGCTCGATCTGCGCGACCGTGAAGCGGCGGTGCACCGAGCAGAAGCCGTGCCACAGCAGGACCTTCGCGTCCCGCAGGGCGTCCTCGGAGTTCCCGCCCAGCGGCAGGCGGGGATTCCACGTCGGCATCTGCTCGAGTGGGATCCCCCTGGCGCGGCCCGTGTTCCGGCCCAGGTGCTGGTCCGGGAAGAACAGGACGCGCTGGGCACGCTCGAACGCCCAGTCCAGCACGGCCGAGGCGTTGGAGGACGTGCACACGATGCCGCCGCGCTCGCCGACGAAGCCCTTGAGGGCCGCGGAGGAGTTCATGTAGGTCACGGGCAGCAGGGGCACGCGCCCGTCGTCGTCCGGCTCGGTGCCGTAGACCGCCTCGAGCTGCTCCCACGCGTCCTCGACCGAGTCCAGGTCGGCCATGTCCGCCATGGAGCAGCCGGCGGCGAGGTTGGGCAGGATGACGGCCTGGTCCGGGGTGGAGAGCAGGTCCGCGGTCTCCGCCATGAAGTGCACGCCGCAGAACACGATCGCCTCCGCCTCGGGCCGGCCCTGGGAGGCGCGCGCGAGCTGGAAGGAGTCGCCCACGAAGTCGGCGTGCTGGACGACCTCGTCGCGCTGGTAGAAGTGGCCCAGCACGACGACGCGTTCGCCGAGCGTCTGCCGCGCCGCGCTGATCCGGGCGTGGAGCTCCTCGTCGGAGGCCCGCTGGTACTCCTCGGGGATGCGGCCCTGCACGGGGGCGTCGGCCGGGACGACGTCGTCCTGCGATGCGCCGGGGCCGTAGGCGGGCAGGCCGGCGTCGAACGCCCAGGGGCCGCGGGTCAGGTCGGGGGAGCACGAGGAGCCGCGCGCGGCGTCCTTGTCGATCAGGGTCAGGGTGCGGGCCACCGAGGCGGTGGTCCCGGTCGGGGTGGTCATGGGTGACTCCTGGGTCGGGGCTGGTGGGTCAGCGGCGGGCGTCCGGCCCGGCGGGATCGGGGTCGGTCCCGGGCCCGGCGGGCCGGTACCGGTAGAGCTTGGGCGGGCGGTGCGGGGTGCCGCCGCGGACCTCGCCGGTCTCCTCGAGGGTCCCGGCGGCGAGGGTGGCGCGGCGGAAGTTGGCGGCGTCGAGGCCGCGGCCGAGGACGGCCTCGTGCACGGCGCGCAGCTCGGCGAGGGTGAAGGAGGGCCCCAGCAGCGCGTGCCCGACGCCGGCTCGCGGCAGGTCCGCGCGCAGGCGCGCCACGGCCGCCGCCAGGATCTGCGCGTGGTCGAACGCCAGCGCGGGCGGCGCGTCGGCCCGGTGCCAGCGCACATGGACCCCGATGGGCAGCCCGGCCACGTCCGGGTCCGGGCTGGACGCCGGGGCGGCGCCGTCGTCGTCCAGGGCGGGGCTGAGCGCCCAGTGGGCCACCGTGAGGACGCGTCCGGTGGGGGAACGGTCCACGGCGCCGAACGCCGCCAGCTGCTCGAGGCGACGGACGGGACCGGGCACGCACTCGGCGGCCACGCGTGCGGCGACGTCGGCCAGCTCCTCGTCCGCGCCGAGCCACGCGCCCGGCAGCGCCCACCGGTCCAGGAACGGCTCGCGCATCCGCGGGACGAGGGCGACACAGAGGCGGGGCACGCCGTGCGGGTCCGGGCGCACGCCGAAGACGGCCGTGGACACGGCCACGCTGACGCGGGCCTCAGCGACCGGCATGGGACCTCCCGGGGCGGACTGGCGGGGCTGTTCTGGTCAGTATGACACTGTTCGCGCCCATCTCAGAGGGTCGAGATGACTGTAAGGCGGGGGAGGCGCCGGCGCGGTCCCGCGCTAGCCTGAGTCGGGTGAACACGACCGCCGCCGCCTCCGACCCGTCCGACGCCCCCCTGGCCTCCACCCGCATCGGGGAGGGCCCGCGCCGCGTCGCGTTCCTGCACGGCCTCATGGGCCGGGGCCGGAACTTCACCGGCCCGGCCAAGGAGCTGGGCGACGACTTCACGGTGGAGCTGATCGATCTGCCGGACCACGGCGCCTCGCCCTGGACGGACCGGGTGGACTACCGCGAGATCGCGGACCGGGTGGCCGCCCACCTGCGCGCCGGCCTCGCCGCCGACGGGCCGGTCCATCTGCTGGGCCACTCGATGGGGGGCAAGGTCGCGATGGTGCTCGCCCTGCGGCACCCGGACCTCGTGGACCGGCTGATCGTGGAGGACATCTCCCCGCGGGTCTCGCCGCAGGCCACGGACGAGTTCGTCCACCTGCTGGGCACCATGCTGCGCATGGACCTGGACGCGTACGAGACGCGGGCCGAGGCCGACGCCGCCATGGCCGAGCACGTCCACGACGCGCGGGTGCGCGGCTTCCTGCTGCAGAACCTGCGACGCACGGCCGGGCACTTCGTGTGGCAGCCCAACGTGGCCATGCTCTTCGAGCACCTGCGGGAGATCGGCTCGTTCCCGGACCCGGTGGTCCCCGAGGACCCGGAGCGCGTGTTCGACCATCCGGTCCTGTGGCTGGCCGGCGCCGAGTCGGACTACGTCCAGGACGAGGACGTGCCGCGGATGAAGGAGCTGTTCCCGCGCGTCGTGCGCGTGACCGTCCGCGACGCCGGCCACTGGCTGCACGCCGACCAGCCCGAGGCCTTCGTCTCCGCGGTGCGCACCTTCCTCACCGCCGACTGACGGGGCCCGCCGGGAGACGGACCCAGCGCCGAGGCCCGCAGACGCGCCGCTACATTCCGTGCGTAGCGGCGCGTCTGCGGGCCTCGGCGTCGGGCGTGGGTGGGAATGGACCCGTCGGCCGCCGCGTCAGTGGGCGGGCGCGGCCTTCTTCCCGCGCAGGCGTCCGACGAGCAGGACCACCCCGAGCGCGACCGAGCCCCAGAGCAGGCCCCACACGGCCGACGTCGCGGTCTCCGTGAGCCAGCCGAGGAACGCGCCGGCGGCGTGCGTGACGGGCTCGACGATCCCGTGCTGCACGGCGTAGGGCCACGGCACGCCCAGCGCGTCCAGCTCCACGAGGGCGATGTGGCCGCCCACCCAGAGCATCGCCACGGTGCCGATGACGGTCACCACGCGCAGCACGTGCGGCATGGCCTTGACCAGCCCGGCGCCGAACGAGCGGCCGCCGGAGGTCGAGGCGTTCTGGTGCAGGTGCAGGCCGACGTCGTCCATCTTCACGATCAGCCCCACCGCCCCGTACACGCCCACGGTGATGAGGACGGCCACCACCGCCAGGACCGCCGTCTGCATCCAGAAGCCCAGGTCGGTCACCTCGTTCATGGAGATGACCATGATCTCCAGGGACAGGATGAAGTCCGTGGTGATGGCCCCGCGCACCACGGTGTCCTCGGCCTCCGGGCCCCGCTCGACGGCGGGCTCCGCATCGTCGGCATGCCCGTGGCCGGTGAGCTTGCCCCACACCTTGTGCGCGCCCTCGTAGGACAGGTAGGTGCCGCCGGCCAGCAGCAGCCACGGCAGGATCCAGGGGGCGAGCCAGTCGAGCAGCAGCAGCGCGGGCAGGATGATCACGAGCTTGTTGCGCAGGGAGCCCTTGGTGATCCGCCAGATCATCGGCAGCTCGCGGGCCGCGGCCGCGCCGGCCATGTACTGCGGGGTCACCGCGGCGTCGTCGACCACCACGCCCGCCGCCTTGGCCGCGGCGCGTCCCGCTCCGGCGGCCACGTCGTCCACGCTCGCGGCGGCGAGGCGGGCGAGGGCGGCGACGTCGTCGAGCAGGGCTACGAGTCCGACCATGGTTCCTCCTGGGGTGGGGCCGACGGGCACGCCGGTGCGCGGGCAGGGCGCAGGTCGAGCATAGCGGCGAGGACGGACACGCACCGGCCCGGTCCCGCGGGGGACCGGGCCGGTGCATGCGCGGCCGACGTAGCCGCCGGTGGGCTCAGGCGTCGTTCTCGGTGGTCTCCACGGGACGGGAGCCCAGGCGGCCGTCGATGCGGAGCAGGCCCGAGCCGTCGTCGCCCACGAGCTCGAGCTGGCCCACGATCTCGGAGACGGTGGCCTCCTCCTCGATCTGCTCGTCCAGGAACCAGTTCAGCAGCGGGCGCGAGTTGAGGTCACCCGCGGACTCGGTGGCCCGGTACAGCTCGCGGATCGCCTCGGAGACCTTCTGCTCGTGAGCGAGCGCGGCCCGGAAGATCTCCAGGGCCGACACGCTGGCCTGCACGGGCGGGGCCGGGATGGCACCGATCGTCGGAAAGCTGTCCCGGTCGGCGACGTGGTCGATGAACTTGTTCGCGTGGACGATCTCCTCGTCCGCCTGGTGCCGCAGCCACGCGGCCATCCCGGACAGGTCCAGGTCGTCGGCGGCGATCGCGAGCTGGCGGTAGACCATGGACGCCTCGAACTCGAGGGTGATCTGGTCGTTGAACTTCTGCAGCAGGTCATCGGTGAGCTTCATGCCTCGAACTCTAGGCAGGCGACCGGGGCGCGGTGAAGGCGCGCCCGCCCCGTCATCGGGGCACGACGACGGCGGGCGGCCGGTCCCGCCGGATTCGGCGCCCCGCGGCCCCGGCCCTAGGCTGGGCGCCGTGTCCGAGACCCACCACGCCCGCCCGGGCGTCGACCCCGTGTCGACGCCGCCCTCCGACGCGCCGCGAGGACCGGGAGGCCGGGACGCGCTCGTGCGCCGCCGCGTGTTCCGGACGCCCCTGCTGCGCCGCGTGGTCTACGCGGTGGTCTTCGAGCTGCTCGCCATCCTCTTCACCACCGTGATCCTGGCGGCGCTCGGCAACGGCGGCGGGCCCTCGCTCGCCGTGGCGGTCGTGTCCTCGACCGTGGCCCTGCTGTGGAACATCGTGTTCAACTCCGTGTTCGAGACCCTCGAACGCCGCCTCGGGATCACGGGCCGGCCCTGGTGGGTGCGCGTGGCCCACGCCGTCGGCTTCGAGGGCGGGCTGATCGTGTTCCTCGTGCCCGCGGTGGCGCTGATCCTCGGCATCGGGCTGGGGGAGGCGTTCCTCATCGAGGCCGGCCTGCTCGTGTTCTTCCTCGTCTACGCCGCGGTGTACGCCTATGCGTTCGACTCGGTGTTCGGCCTGCCGGACTCGGCCGCCCGCGCCGAGGCCTGACCCGCCGCTCGGAGCAGGCGCGGCTCAGCGGGACGCCGGCAGCCCCAGGAACGCGCGGATCGCGGGCATCTCGCGGCGCACCTGGTCCAGGCCGAGCTCGTGGGCGGCGGCCAGCTTGGCCACGGACCGCTCGCCGTTGGAGATGGGCATGGTCTCGGGCACGAACAGATAGGCCCGGCCCTGCCGCTCCATCTCGAACAGGCGCTCGCGGGTCGCGTTGTACCGGCGCCAGCGCGTGAGCAGGCCGTCCGCGACGGCGGGGTAGCGCCGGAAGGTGCGCTGGTAGAACGAGGGGAACCGCTCGGGCCGCTTCACGTACCCGCGCTCCCGGGTCAGGACCACGAGGACCTTCTCGAACCCCGCGTCCTCCGCCGCGGTCAGCGGGATCCCACCGTCCACGCCGAGGGCGCCGTCCACGAACACGGTGCCCTCGGCGTGCACGGGGGGCATGAGGACCGGCATCGTGGACGACGCGCGGACGCGGACCATCAGGTCGGTCAGGGTGGTCATGTCGGAGCGGTCCCACCAGCGGGTCTCGCCGCTCGCGGCGTCGAACCCGCCCAGGACGAGCCGGGCGGGGTTCGCGCGGAACGTGGCGAAGTCGTAGGGCAGGTCCGCCTCGGGCAGGCCGGCGTGCTCGTAGATGTACTCGGCGTTGAACAGGCCCTTGCCGCGCAGGAAGCTCAGCCAGTTGCCGAACCGAGGATCGTCGGCGAAGTCCACGAACGAGCGCCGCGCACGGGCCGGGTCGCGGGACAGGTAGTTCACGGCGTTGGACGAGCCCGCCGAGATGCCGGCCACGAAGTCCACGTGGATCCGCTCGCGCAGCAGCTCCGCCACCACGGCCGAGGTGAGCGCGGCGCGCATCCCCCCGCCCTCGAACAGCAGCGCCGTGTCGGTGACGTTGGACGTCATGGGCTCGGTCATGGTCGGTCCCTCCGTGTTCGCCGTCCGCCGAGCAGGGCGCGGGGCGCTCCCGTCCGGCCGCGCCCATCCTAGGCTGTCCCCATGGCGACGACCCACATGAAGAGCACCCCCGTCCACACCGTCGGTGGGCTGCCCCAGGTGGGTGCCCCCGCCCCCGACTTCACCCTCACCGGGGCGGACCTGTCCCCGGTGACCCTGCGGGAGCTGCGCGGCCGTCGCGTGATCCTGAACATCTTCCCGTCCCTGGACACCGGCGTGTGCGCCGCCTCCGTCCGCGAGTTCGACTCCCGCGTCGCGGACCTCGGGGACACCACCGTCGTGGCCGTGTCCGCGGACCTGCCGTTCGCCGCCGCGCGCTTCTGCTCGGTCGAGGGCATCGACCACGTCCGCAGCGGCTCTGTGTTCCGCTCGTCGTTCGGCGACGACTACGGCGTGCGCATGACCGACGGTCCGCTCGAGGGCCTGCTGGCCCGCGCCGTCGTCGTGGTCGATGCCGACGGCGTGGTCCGTCATGCCCAGCTCGTCCCCGAGATCTCCGAGGAGCCGGACTACGAGGCCGCCCTGGCGGCCGCCCGGGGCTGAGCGTGACGCCGCCGGGCTGGCCGCCGCGCGCACGACGCTCGCCCCTGGCGTTCGTCATCGCGCTGTTCGGCGTGCTCGGCGCGCTGGTCCTGGCCGGGGGCCTCACCGCCCTCCTCGCCGGCCGGATGGTCGACGTCGCCGCGGACTCCGCCCCGACCGTGCCCGCCGCCGAGGCCCCCGCCCGGGAGGCGGGCGAGCTCGCGGCGGGCCTGACCCACATCCACGACGGTGTGGCGGTGGACTGGTCCGCATCGGCCCACGACGGATCGTCCCTGGACCCCGGCCAGCCGGTCGCGGACGCCCCGGGCATCCTCCTCGTGGAGACCGCCCTCGGCGCCCGCACCGGCACGGGGACGGGCATGGTGCTCTCCCCGGACGGGCTGGCGGTGACCAACTACCACGTGGTCGAGGACTCCTCGGAGGTGCACGTGGTGGTCGCGGACACCGGCGCGCGGCACACGGCCACGGTGCTCGGGCGCGATGCCGAGCACGACATCGCGGTGCTCGACGTCGAGGGCGTCTCAGACCTGCCGGTGGCCAGCGTCTCGCTGGACCCGGTGCGGCGCGGGGACCAGGTGGCCGCCGTCGGCAACGGCGGAGGCCAGGGTTATCTGACGGCCGTGCGCGGCACCGTGCTCGGCACGGACCGCTCGATCATGGCCGCGGCCGAGGGCACCGATCAGTACGCGCGCCTGTCCGGCCTGATCCAGACGGACGCGGACGTCGTGCCCGGCTACTCCGGCGGCCCGGTGGTGGACGACGCCGGCCAGGTGGTCGGCGTGACCGTGGCAGCCAGCGACGGGACCACCGCAGACGAGGTGGACGGCTTCGCGATCCCGCTGGAGGTGGCCTTCGACGTGGCGGACCAGGTCCTGACGGGCGAGGAGACGGACACCGTGAGCATCGGCGCGGACGGCGCCCTGGGCATCATGGTCGGCGCGGATCCCGACGTCGGCGTCGTGGTCATGCAGGTGGACGCGGGCTCCGCCGCCGAGCAGATCGGCCTGGTCGAGGGCGATGTCATCCTCGAGATCGAGGGGCGGGCCGTCGGCGACGACGCCTCCCGGATGTCCCGCCTGGTCAACGACCACAACGTGGGGGACCGGATCACCGTCCAGTGGCGCACCGCCGACGGCGAGGTGCGCGAGGCCGAGGCGGTCCTGCAGCCGGCCCTCGTGAACTGACCGGCCCCCCGGCGCTCAGGAGAGCAGGTCCAGTGAGAGGGCCATCGCGGCCACGCCCAGCAGCACGCCGCCCAGCGCCGCGGCGCGGCCCCCGGCCGCCCGGGCGGCGGGCAGCAGCGCGTCGAGGCTCACGGTCACCATCACGCCCGCCACGGCCGCGAAGACGGCGGCCAGGAGCGCGGGTGTGAGGAACGGGGCCAGCAGCAGCCAGCCGATCAGCGCGCCCAGCGGCTCCGCGATCCCCGTGAACGCGGCCCACGCGAAGGCCTTGCGCCGCGATCCGGTGGCCTGCCGCACGGGCACGGCCACGGCCACGCCCTCGGGAACGTTGTGCACGGCCATCGCGACGGCCAGCGCGAGGCCCACCGACGGATCCTGCAGGGTGCCGGCGAAGGTGACGAAGCCCTCCGGCAGATTGTGCAGGCCGATCGCCAGGGCCGTCACCGTGCCCAGGCGCAGCATCCGCCGCCGGTCCAGGCCGGCCGGGTCGTCGACGTCGCCCGGCATCTCCGAGACGGGGTCGGGGACGGCGCGCTCGAGCAGCACGTAGGAGCCTGCGCCGAGGATCAGGGCGGCCACCGCGACGGCGGTCGCCGCGGGGCCGACCGCCCCGCCCAGCCCCTCGACGGCGGCCGGCAGCATCTCCAGGAAGGAGACCGCGAGCATGACGCCCGCGGCGAGGCCGAGGGCGGCCCCCAGCCCGCGGCCCGAGGGCGCGCGTCCGACGATCGCCAGGACGCCGCCCAGCACCGTGGCCAGCCCGGCGAACGTCGTGAGAGCGAGCGCGGTCCAGAACGGGTCCACGGGGGAGGGCCTCCTGACGGGCGGCGGGCGGGGTGCGACCATCCTAGGGACCACAGGAGGAGACCATGACCGACACCGCCACCGGCCCCGGATTCGCCCTGCCCCGGGGCGTCGAGCCGGGCCGCGCCGTCGTCGTGGGCGCCGGCCCCAACGGCCTGACCGCCGCCGCCCTGCTGGCCCGCGAGGGCTGGGAGGTGGACGTGTTCGAGCGGGCCCCGGTGCCCGGCGGCGCGTGCGCGTCCGCGCCGGTGCTGGGGGAGGGGACCGTGGTGGACCTCGGGGCGGCGGGCCATCCGTTCGGCGTCGCCAGCCCCGTGTTCCGGGAGCTGGGGCTGACGGACCACGGGCTCGCCTGGCTGCACCCGGCCATGCCGATGGGACATCCGCTGCCGGACGGGCCGGCCGCCCTCCTGCACCGGGACCTCGAGGCCACCGCCGCGGGTCTCGGCGTCGACGCGCGGGCCTGGCGGGCCGTGCACGGGGCCCTGGTCGCGCACGTCGACGAGATCCTGGCGGGCGCGCTCGGCCCGGTGCTGCGACCCCCGCCCCATCCGGTGGCGATGGCCCGCTTCGGCCTGCGCGCCCCGTGGCCGGCCGATCTGCTGGGCCGGGCGATGTTCCGCACGGAGGCCGCCCGCGCCCTGTTCACGGGCTCGGCGGCCCACGCGATCCTGCCCTCGAGCCGGCCCCTGACGGCGGCGTTCGGTGCGCTCTTCGGCGCGCTCGGGATGAGCTCGGGCTGGCCGGTGGCGCGCGGCGGGTCGGGGGCGATCGTCGACGCGCTCGTGGCGGTGCTGCGGGCGCACGGCGGGCGCCTGCACCTGGGTCACGAGGTCACGGACCTGCGCGCGCTGCCCGCCGCGGACGCCGTCGTGCTGGACCTGACCCCGCGCCAGGTGCTGCGCGTCGCCGGCACGGGCCTGCCGCCGCGCTACGCCGCGGCCCTGCGCCGGTGGCGCCCCGGGCCGTCCGTGTCCAAGGTCGACTTCCTGCTCGACGGGCCGATCCCGTGGCGCGACGCCCGGCTGGCGGGCGCGGGGACGGTGCACCTGGGCGGGACCGCCACCGAGATCCGGCGGGCCGAGGACGACGTCGCGGCCGGCCGGATGCCGGCGCGGCCCTTCGTCATGCTCTGTCAGCAGCAGGCGGCAGACCCCTCACGGGCCACCGGGCCCGCCCGGGGGCACACGGTCGTCTGGTCCTACGCCCATGTGCCCCACGGCCACCCCGGCGACGTCCGTCCGCTGATCGAGGCGGAGGTGGAGCGGCACGCACCCGGTTCCCGGGACCGGATCCAGGCCGCGGTCGCGATGCGCCCGGCCGATCTGGAGGCGTGGAACCCGAACCTCGTGGGCGGCGACATCGCGGGGGGATCGCTCGCGGGAGCGCGCGCGCTCCTGCGCCCCACTGCGTCGCCCCGGCCGCACCGGGCGGGTCGGACCGGGCTGTATCTGGCCTCCGCCTCCACCCCGCCGGGCGCCGGCGTCCATGGCATGGGCGGGGCGTGGGCCGTGCGGACGCTGCTGGCGGACCGTCGTCGCTGACCGCGCCGGCGCCCGGGTGCAGCGGCGCCGGGCCGGGGCCTGCCGGGGTGTCGGCGACCGCTGTGCGACACGGCTGAGACGGATCCGGATCCGGACTTTCGCGAATCGGAATGTGCCCGCTACAGTGTGGTCCATCTCACGGAACGTCCCGTCTCGGCGGAACGGCCCGGGGGTCGTCTCGCACCATCGGATCCCCACAGGGATGCGGGCGCGCGACGTCCTTGCACCTCTCATGAACGGAAGCACCTTCCATGAAGTACACGAAGCTCTCCGCTGCCGCGGCCCTGGCCGCCGGCTCGGCCCTCATCCTCTCCGCGTGCGCCCCGGGCGGCGGCAACGCAGGCGAATCCAGCAACGGCTCCGGCGCCAGCCAGGGCGGCGACTCGGGCGCCGGCAACGTCATCGAAGGGGACAAGGGCCAGAAGCTCACCGCCGAGGCCTCCGGGCCGGGGAAGGCCGACCTGGGCGACGTCAAGACCCAGGACGGCTCCATCGCCTACTCGGTGGGCGCCGACGACTTCCTGTCCTACAACGGCCTGCAGTCGAACACGTACACCACGTACAACTCGGCCGTCGCGGACCGCATGTTCTCGTCCTTCTGGTACTTCGGCACCGACGGCTCGATCATCCCGAACGAGGACTTCGGCACGTACGAGAAGACCTCGGACGACCCGCTGACCGTGAAGTACACCATTAGCGACGACGCCAAGTGGTCCGACGGCACCCCCGTCACCGCCGGCGACTTCATCGTGCACTGGGCTGCGAACAACGACACGGTCAAGGCCGAGGGTTCCGAGACCCCGCTGTTCGACTCGATCTCCTTCGAGCAGGGCAAGTACATCCCGGAGGCGCCCGAGGGTGAGGCCGACGGCAAGGAGTTCACCGTCACCTACGCGGAGCCCTACGCGGACTGGGAGATCCTCATCAGCACCGCGCTGCCGGCGCACGTCATCGCCGAGGAGGCGGGCATGAGCTTCGAGGAGCTCGTCACCGCCGCGAAGGAGAAGGACGTCGAGGCGCTCACCCCGGCGGCCGAGTTCTGGAACGACGGCTGGGACTTCAGCCCAGGCGAGCTGCCGGACGCCTCGCTGGTGCCCTCCATGGGCCCCTACAAGTTCAAGGACGGTGGCTGGCAGGCCGGCCAGTCCATCACCCTCGAGGCCAACCCCGAGTACTGGGGCACCCCGGCGGCCACCAAGGAGCTCGTCCTCCGCTTCGCCGACCCGAAGACCCACGTGCAGGCCCTGCAGAACGGCGACCTCGACGTCATCGAGCCGCAGGCCACCGTGGACACCCTCCAGCAGCTCGAGGGCCTCGGCGACTCCGTCAACGTCCAGACCGGCGACCAGCTGACCTGGGAGCACGTGGACTACAACCGCGGCGAGGGCTCGGTCTTCGCGGACTCCCCGGAGCTGCGCGAGGCCTTCGCCCTGTGCCTGCCCCGCCAGCAGATCGTGGACAACCTGATCAAGCCGATCTACGCGGACGCCCAGGTCATGAACCTGCGCGAGGTCTTCCCCTTCCAGGACAAGTACCAGGAGGTCGTGGACGCGGCCTACCCGACGGAGCTGGACCAGCCGGACATCGAGCGGGCCAAGGAGCTCGTCGAGGAGTCGGGCGTCTCCACGCCCACGGTCCGCCTCGGCTACCAGGCCGGCAACCAGCGTCGCACCGAGACCGTCGCGCTCATCAAGAGCTCCTGCGACCAGGCCGGCTTCGACGTGCAGGACGCCAACTCGCCGGTGTTCTTCAAGGAGGTCATGCCGGCCGGTGACTACGACGCGGCCCTCTACGCCTGGGCCGGCTCGGGCCAGAAGGCCTCCGGCGCGAACATCTACCAGTCGGACGGCGCCCAGAACCAGCAGAGCTACAACAACCCCGAGGTGGACGCGGCCTGGGACAAGCTCGCCACCTCGCTGGACGAGAATGAGCAGCTCGAGCAGGTCAAGACCATCGAGAAGCTGCTGTGGGAGGACTTCCAGGCCATCCCGCTGTACGCGCACCCGGGTCTGGTCGGCCACAAGGCCGACGTCGCCAACGTGCGCGACACCGCCGCCCAGTCGGGTGCGCTGTGGAACGTGGAGCAGTGGGTCCGCGTCCAGGAGTGACACCCCGCTGACCTCTGACCCGGCGGTCCGCCTCCCGCGGACCGCCGGCGTCGGGATCGAGGACAGAGCCCGGCCGGGCACCGGCCGGGCTCTGGCCGTGAACCGCGGCGAACCCGCACCCCTCCCTTTCCCTTGCACTCGCACGGAAGGTCACCCCCTGTTGTGCTGAAATTCATCCTCAAGCGCCTCGGCAGCTCCCTCCTGGTGCTGTTCGGCGCGTCGATCCTGCTCTTCTTCCTCGTGGCCCACTCGGGTGACCCCCTCCAGGACCTGCGAGAGTCACAGAACCCCAACCGCGAGACACTCATCGCCGCCCGCACCGAATTCATGGGGCTGGACCAGCCCTGGTACGCCCGGTACTGGGACTGGCTCCAGGGCATCGGCGGCTGCGTCACCGGTCAGTGCGACCTCGGCCTCAGCCGGAACGGTCAGTCCGTCGCCGACCTGCTGAGCAACGCCGCGGCCTCCACGCTGCGCCTCGTGGTGCTCGCGACCGTCCTGGCGATCATCATCGGCATCGCGATCGGCATCGTCACCGCGATCCGCCAGTACTCCGGCCTCGACTACGTGGTCACGTTCCTGATCTTCCTCTTCTTCTCGCTGCCCGTGTTCTGGGCGGCCGTGCTCCTGAAGGAGTACATGGGGATCCGGTTCAACGACTGGATCCGCAGCCCCGAGCTGAACTGGCCCCTCCTCATCGGGGTCGCCGTCCTCGCGGGCCTGGTCCTGCAGGCCGTCATGGCGGGCGACCTCAGGCGGCGCGCCTTCACGTTCGGCGCCACCGCCGCGTTCATCCTGCTCGCCGGCTGGGTGCTGTTCGCCGTCGACTTCTGGCGGCATCCGCAGATGGGCCCGGTCGTGCAGCTGGTCATCGGCCTGGCCGCCGCCGTCGGCGCCACCGCGGTGATCTCCGGTCTGCGCAACCGATCGGTCCTCAAGGCGGCCCTGGTCACGGCCGCGATCGGCCTCGTCGCCTACTACGCCACCTACGGCCTGCTGTGGCGGACGCCGTCCGCACTGCTGCTGGCCGGCCTCGGCGTCATCCTCGTGCTGGTGGCCATCCTGGTGGGCCGCCTGCTCGGCGGCTTCTCCAAGGGCTCGGCCGTGTCCGCCTCGCTGGTGACCGCCCTGATCATGGGCGTGGCGATCGTGGCGGAACACCTGATGAACTACTGGCCGACCTTCCTGAAGGTCAAGCCGCGCCCGATCTCCACGATCGGCTCGGGCACCCCGAACCTGGACGCCCACTTCTGGGTGGTGTTCCTGGACCGCGGTGCGCAGCTTCTGCTGCCCACCATCCTGCTGACCATCATCTCGGTGGCCACGTACTCGCGGTACACGCGCTCCTCCATGCTCGAGGTCTCGCGTCAGGACTACATCCGCACCGCGCGCGCCAAGGGCCTGCCGGAGCGCCAGGTGATCCTGAAGCACGCGTTCCGCAACTCGCTGATCCCCATCACCACGATCATGGCCTTCGACTTCGCCGGCCTGATCGGCGGCGCCGTGATCACGGAGCAGGTGTTCGGCTGGAAGGGGATGGGCGAGCTGTTCGCCACCGGCCTGCACGACGTGGACCCCATGCCCGTGATGGCGTTCTTCCTCGTGACGGGCACCGCCGCCGTGCTGATGAACCTCGTGGCGGACGTGCTCTACGCCGTCCTCGACCCCCGGATTCGAGTGTGAGCCAGATGACCACCAACAACTCCTCGACGACGGGCGCGCAGCTCGACGAGAAGCAGATCTTCGACCTCGCGGAGGCGGAGGACGCCAAGCTCCGCGCCAAGGCCGGGAAGTCCTACTCCCAGGGCGCCCTGGTCCGCAAGCGGTTCTTCCGCCACAAGGCGGCGATGATCTCCCTGATCGTGCTGGTCTTCATCACGCTGATGGCGTTCTCCTCCATCGGCTTCGCCGGCATCCCCGGCTGGTGGGACAAGTCCTACACGGCCGCGGCCTCCGTGGTGAACGGCGGTCGCCCGACGCTGTCGGTCGTGCCGCAGGCCTTCGGGGGCGAGGGCCTCCGCTGGGGCGAGCACCCCTTCGGCCAGGACACCACGGGCAAGGACTACTTCGCCCTCGTGATGCGCGGGACCCAGCAGTCCATGATCATCGCGGCCATCGTGGGCCTGCTCTCCACCGTGATCGGCGCGATCGTCGGCGCCGTGTCCGGGTACTTCGGCGGCTGGGTCGACTCCGTCCTGATGCGCCTGACCGACCTGATCATCGTCATCCCGCTGCTCGTGCTCGCCGCGGTGCTCGGCCAGATGGCCAGCGGCATGAAGATGGGCATCCTCCCGCTCGCGGTGGTGCTCGGCCTCGTGTCCTGGACGTCCCTGGCCCGCCTCGTGCGCGGCGAGGTCCTGTCCCTGCGCGAGAAGGAGTTCGTGGCGGCCGCCGTCGCCATGGGCGCCAAGCCGGGCCGCCTGATCTTCAAGCACCTGCTGCCCAACACGATCGGCGTGATCGTCGTGAACGCGACGTTCGCCATCGCGGGCGCGGTGCTGCTGGAGACCTCGCTGTCCTTCCTCGGCTTCGGTGTGAAGGCGCCGGACTCGTCCCTGGGCCTGCTCATCTCCGACTACCAGAACGCGTTCACCACCCGTCCGTGGCTGTTCTGGTGGCCCGGCATGATCATCCTCGCGATCGCCCTGTCCGTGAACTTCCTCGGCGACGGCCTGCGCGACGCCTTCGACCCGCGCCAGGGTGCGGGCGCCCACCGCAGGCCCCGCTTCTTCGGTCGCCGCGCGGCCGCCACCGAGGCCGGTGCGACGACGGCGGGCGGTCTGGCCGCGGCCCCGACGGCCGGCCGGATCGAGGCCCCCGCGGAGGAGGCCGGCGGATCCGCACGGATCTCCGACGCGGACGAGGACGGTCAGCGATGAGCGCGAACGACAAGAAAGGCCGATCCATGTTCGGCAAGAAGAACGAGAACGACGTGACCGCCGGCGGGCAGGGCTCGCACGCGGCGTCGTCGGCCGACCTCGAGGCGCGCGGCGCCGCCGTGCCCGGCTCCTCCGGCGACGGCGGCGTGCCTCCGGGCCCCGCGACGAGCGCGATGGGCGTCGTGGCCCGCCACGACGACCTGGGCGGCGAGCCGGTGCTCGCCTTCCGCGACGTGGACGTGAAGTTCGCGACCGAGTTCGGCGAGGTGCACGCGGTCAAGGGCGTGACGTTCGACGTCAAGCCCGGCGAGGTCGTCGCCCTCGTGGGCGAGTCCGGCTCCGGCAAGTCCGTCACGAGCGCCACCGCCATGGGCCTGCTCCCGGGCAATGCGGACATCACCGGCTCCGTGCAGCTGGCCGGCCGCGACGTGCTCACCATGACCCCGGGGCAGCTGCGCGACATCCGCGGCGACGAGGTGGCGATGGTGTTCCAGGAGCCCATGACGGCCCTGAACCCCGTCCTCACCGTGGGAGACCAGCTCACGGAGGCCCTCGAGCTGCACGGCATCGCCTACGGCACCGAGGCGGACAAGCGCGCCGTCGAGCTGCTCACCATGGTGGGCATCCCCGACGCCGCCACCCGGCTCAAGCAGTACCCCCACCAGTTCTCGGGCGGCCAGCGCCAGCGCATCGTCATCGCGATGGCGATCAGCTGCTCGCCGAAGGTGATCATCGCGGACGAGCCCACCACGGCGCTCGACGTGACGGTCCAGGCCGAGATCCTGGAGCTGCTGCGCTCCCTGAAGAACAAGATGAACACCGGCATCCTGCTCATCACGCACAACATGGGCGTGGTGGCGGACATGGCGGACCGGGTGTGCGTGATGCTCCACGGCGAGCTCGTGGAGCAGGGCTCGGTGCACCAGGTGCTCCAGCACGCCCGGCACCCGTACACCCAGAAGCTGCTCTCGGCGGTGCCGCGCCTCGGCGAGCCCCTCGAGGTGGCAGAGCCGGAGCCGGTCACGGCCACGCAGACGCAGGCCCGGTACGCGATCGAGGCGGAGAACCTCCACCTCGAGTACGACCACCGCGGCAAGAAGAACCGCGTGGTCCACGACGTCAGCTTCCAGGTGGCCCCGGGCGAGATCCTGGGCCTGGTGGGCGAGTCCGGCTCGGGCAAGTCCACCATCGCCAAGTCGGTCCTCGGCCTGCTCACCATCGCGGAGGGCTCGCTGCGCATCCAGGGCCACGACCTGGCGACGATGCCCAAGGCCGAGCAGCGCGCCCTGCGCAAGAACATCGGCGTGGTCTTCCAGGACCCGGCGGCCTCGCTGGACCCGCGGTTCCCGATCGGCGACATCATCACCGAGCCGATGGTCGTGCACAAGGTGGGGGACCGGCGCTCGCGCCTCGCCCGCGCCGAGGAGCTGCTGGACGCGGTGCGTCTGCCGCGCTCCGTGGTGAACCGGTACCCGCACGAGCTCTCCGGCGGTCAGCGCCAGCGCATCTCGATCGCCCGCGCCCTGACCCTGGACCCCCAGGTGCTCATCGCGGACGAGCCGACCTCGGCCCTCGACGTGTCCGTCCAGGCCGCCGTGCTGGACATGTTCGCGGAGCTGCAGCAGCGCTACGAGTTCGCGTGCCTGTTCGTGTCCCACGACCTCGCGGTGGTGGACATGCTGGCCCACAAGGTGCTCGTCCTCAAGGACGGCCGCCAGGTGGAGCAGGGCCCCACGGAGGAGGTGCTCCACCGTCCGAAGGAGGAGTACACCCGTCGCCTCCTGGCGGCGGCGCCCGTGCCGGACCCGGACCAGCAGGCGGAGCGTCGCCAGGAGCGCCGCGAGTTCCTCGCCTCCCTCGGCGAGGGCGTCTACTGACCGCGCGGGTCGGCGGCGGGCGCGTCCCGCCGCCGGCCCCGGGCCCACCGGCCCGCCTGTCCACGGCGGCCCCTGCGCGTACAATCGCACGGGGGCCGCCGTCGTCGTGCGCCTCCACCCCTTTGATGTCGAACCGGACAGGACGCCCATGACCTCGACCGAAACCCGCCGCTCCGATCTGCGCAACGTGGCCATCGTGGCCCACGTGGACCATGGCAAGACCACGATGGTGGACGCCATGCTGCGCCAGACCGGTGCCTTCAACACGCACGGCGACGTCGCCGAGCGGGTCATGGACTCCGGGGACCTGGAGAAGGAGAAGGGAATCACGATCCTCGCCAAGAACACCACGGTGTTCTACTCCGGCCCGTCCGCCCCCGAGGGCGAGACCGTCACCATCAACGTGATCGACACCCCCGGCCACGCCGACTTCGGCGGCGAGGTGGAGCGCGGCCTGTCCATGGTGGACGGCGTCGTGCTGCTCGTGGACTCCTCCGAGGGCCCGCTGCCCCAGACCCGCTTCGTGCTCCGCAAGGCCCTCGCGGCCAAGCTGCCCGTGATCCTCGTGGTCAACAAGACGGACCGCCCGGACGCGCGCATCGACGGGGTCGTCTCCGACTCCATGGACCTGCTGCTCGGCCTGGCCTCGGACCTGGCCGAGGAGGACCCGGACCTGGACCTCGACTCGGTGTTGGACGTCCCCGTCGTCTACGCCTCGGGCAAGGCCGGCCGCGCCTCCCTGACCCAGCCCGCCGACGGCGCCCTGCCGGAGGCCGAGGACCTCGAGGCCCTCTTCAACGTGATCATGGAGCACATCCCGGCCCCGTCCTACACCGAGGGCGAGGTCCTCCAGGCGCACGTCACCAACCTGGACGCCTCCCCGTTCCTCGGCCGCCTCGCGCTGCTGCGCATCTTCAACGGCACCCTCCGCAAGGGCCAGCAGGTCGCGTGGGCCCGCCAGGACGGCGCCCTGAAGACCGTGAAGATCACCGAGCTGCTGGCCACCAAGGGCCTCGAGCGCGTGCCCGCGGAGGAGGCCGGCCCGGGCGAGATCGTCGCCGTCGCCGGCATCGAGGACATCATGATCGGCGAGACCCTCACCGACGCGGAGAACCCGAAGCCGCTGCCGCTGATCACGGTGGACGACCCGGCCATCTCCATGACCGTGGGCATCAACACCTCCCCGCTGGCCGGCCGCGTCAAGGGCGCCAAGGTCACGGCCCGCCAGGTGAAGGACCGCCTGGACAAGGAGCTGATCGGCAACGTCTCGCTCAAGGTGCTCCCCACCGAGCGCCCGGATGCGTGGGAGGTGCAGGGCCGCGGCGAGCTCGCCCTGGCCATCCTCGTGGAGCAGATGCGCCGCGAGGGCTTCGAGCTCACCGTGGGCAAGCCGCAGGTGGTCACCCGGACCGTGGACGGCAAGGTCCACGAGCCGATGGAGCGCATGACCATCGACATCCCCGAGGAGTTCATGGGCGCGGTCACGCAGCTCATGGCCGCCCGCAAGGGCCGCATGCAGGAGATGTCCAACCACGGCACGGGCTGGATCCGCATGGAGTTCCTGGTCCCGGCCCGCGGCCTGATCGGCTTCCGCACCCGCTTCCTCACCGAGACCCGCGGCGCAGGCATCGCCTCCTCCTACGCGGCCGGCTACGAGCCGTGGACCGGTGAGATCGAGTACCGCACCAACGGCTCCCTCGTGGCCGACCGGGCGGGCACCGCCACGCCGTTCGCCATGATCAACCTGCAGGAGCGCGGCACCTTCTTCGTGCAGCCGGGCGCTGAGGTGTACGAGGGCATGATCGTGGGCGAGAACTCGCGCGCCGACGACATGGACGTGAACATCACCAAGGAGAAGAAGCTCACCAACATGCGTGCGGCCTCCTCCGAGTCGTTCGAGGGCCTGACGCCCCCGCGCCGGCTCACCCTCGAGGAGTCCCTCGAGTTCGCCCGCGAGGACGAGTGCGTGGAGATCACCCCCGAGGACATCCGCATCCGCAAGGTCGTCCTGGACGCCAATGAGCGCCTGAAGGCCGCGCGCGCCCGCGCCCGTGCCTGAGCGTCCCCGCCGCCGCGCCCGGCCCGCCGACGTGGTGGGCGGGGCGTTGCTCGGCGTCGTCGCCGGCGCGCTCGGCACCGCCGTCCATCTGAACCTGGCCTCCCTGCCGGGCGGCTGGACCCTGCCCTGGGGTGCGGTGCTGGCGCTTGTGCTCGTGGGCTCGACACAGCGCTGGTGGATGGTCCGACGCGCGGGCCGCGGCGGGCGCGCCCTGCCGGCGGGGGCCGCGGTCGTCGCCGGCGCGTTCACCGCCGTCCTGGCCCTGCAGCGCCTGCCGGTGGACGACGCCCTGGGGTTGTCCTGGACGGCCGGCCTGTGGGCGGCGGCGCCGGGCGCCGTCGTCGCCTCCGTGGCCTGGAACGTCGGCCAGCCGGTGCTCGGTATGGTCCTGTTGGCCGCGGGCCGGCGGCTGGACCGCCGACCCGCGGAGGCCGCCGAGGCCGCCACGCGCCCCCGCCGGGCCACTGTGACCGCCCGCGAAACGCGTCCGGGGGAGCGAGTACCCTGGACCGCAGCCCCGCAACCCCGTGCCCAGAGAGAGGTGGACGGTCAGCCATGACCTACGTGATCGCGTTGCCGTGTGTGGACGTCAAGGACAAGGCGTGCATCGACGAATGCCCCGTGGACTGCATCTACGAGGGTGAGCGCATGCTCTACATCCACCCGGACGAATGCGTCGACTGCGGTGCGTGCGAGCCGGTGTGCCCCGTCGAGGCCATCTACTACGAGGACGACACCCCCGAGGAGTGGGCCGAGTACTACAAGGCCAACGTCGAGTTCTTCGACGACCTGGGCTCCCCGGGCGGCGCCGCCAAGCTGGGCATGATCGCCAAGGACCACCCGATCATCTCCGCTCTGCCCCTGCAGAACGCGGACGCCTGAGCCCCATGCTGACGCTGCCGGACTACCCGTGGGACACGCTCACCCCCTACCGTGAGCGTGCCGCCGCCCACCCGGACGGCGTCGCGGACCTGTCCATCGGCACGCCCGTGGATCCGACGCCGGCGCTGATCCGCCGGGCCCTGACCGAGGCCGCCGACGCGCACGGCTATCCGACGACGCACGGCACGGACGCCCTGCGCCGCGCGGTCGTCGACTGGTACGCCCGGCGCCGCGGGGTGTCCGGGCTGGACCCGGCGGCCGTGGTGCCCACGGTCGGGTCCAAGGAGTTCATCGCGTGGCTGCCCACGCTGCTCGGGCTCGGCGCAGGCGACGTCGTCGTCCACCCCGAGGCCGCCTACCCCACCTATGCAGTGGGCGCGCTGCTGGCCGGGGCGGAGGCCGTGGCCGCGGACGACCTCGACGCGCTGGCGCCCGAGGTGCGTGAGCGGGTGCGCCTCGTGTGGACCAACTCGCCGGCCAACCCCACCGGTGCCGTGCTGGACGCCGCGGCGCTGCGCCGCACGGTCGACGCCGCCCGTGGCGTGGGCGCCGTGGTGTGCGGGGACGAGTGCTACGCCGAGCTCGGCTGGGACGCGTGGGACGGGGCCGTCGTGCCCTGCATCCTGTCCGACGAGGTCTCCGGCGGCGACCTGACGGGCCTGCTGAGCGTCTACTCGCTGTCCAAGCAGTCCAACCTCGCCGGCTACCGCGCCGCGTTCGCCGCGGGGGATCCGCAGCTCGTGGCGACCCTGGTCAACACCCGCAAGCACGCGGGCATGATCGTGCCGGCCCCGGTGCAGCATGCGATGGCCGTGGCCCTGGCCGACGACGCGCACGTCGCGGAGCAGAAGGACCGCTACCGCCGCCGTCGGGACGCGCTGCGCACCGCGCTGGAGGCCTCCGGCCACACGGTGGACCACTCCGAGGCGGGGCTGTACCTGTGGACCCGGCGGGCGGACCTGGACCCGGCCGACGCCACGGCGCAGGACTCGTGGGACCTGCTGGGCGAACTGGCGGACCTGGGCATCATCGCCGGGCCCGGCGTGTTCTACGGTGCCGGCGGCGACGGCTACGTCCGCGTGGCGATCACCGCCACGGACGAGGCGGTCGCCCGGGCCGCGGCGAGACTCACGGCCCGCGGGCCGCGGACCGGCTGAGCCGGGGTCGGGGGCCGTCGTCGGGGGAAGCGACCGCGCGTCCCGGGCCGGTCCTTGATAGTTTGGAGCAGAGTCGTCCCCGCGTGGGCGCGCCCACATGGGCGTGCGAACCCGGGCCATCGAGAAGACAAGACGAGGGAGCACACCCGTGACCCATCACGAGTCCGTCCGGCTGACCGTCGGCGAGCAGAGCCTGGACCTGGGCGTCGAGCACGCCACAGAGGGCAACAACGGCATCAACATCGCCCCGCTCCTGAAGGAGACCGGCGACGTCACCTACGACCCGGGCTTCATGAACACGGCGAACGCCAAGTCGGCCGTCACGTACATCGACGGCGACCAGGGCATCCTGCGCTACCGCGGCTACGCCATCGAGGACCTCGCCGAGCACTCCTCCTTCATGGAGGTGGCCTACCTGCTGATCTACGGCGAGCTGCCCGAGTCCAAGGAGACCCTGGAGGCCTGGGAGACCAACATCCTGCGCCACAACATGGTGCACGAGGACCTCAAGCTGTTCTTCAACGGCTTCCCGCGGGATGCGCACCCCATGCCGGTGCTGTCCTCCTCCGTGTCCGCGCTGTCCACGTTCTACCCGGACTCCCTGGACCCCCACGACCCGGAGCAGGTCCACATCTCCACCGTGCGCCTGCTCGGCAAGCTGCCGGTGCTGGCCTCCTACGCGTTCAAGAAGTCGCTGGGCCAGCCGTTCATGTACCCGCACAACTCGCTGAACTACGTGGAGAACTTCCTCCGCCTGTGCTTCGGCGTGCCGGCCGAGGAATATGACATCGACCCGGACGTGGTCAAGGCCCTCGACCTGCTGCTCATGCTGCACGCCGACCACGAGCAGAACGCCTCCACCTCCACGGTGCGCCTGGTCGGCTCCACCCAGGCCAACCTGTTCGCCTCGGTGTCCGCCGGCATCAACGCCCTCTATGGCCCGCTGCACGGTGGCGCCAACGAGGCCGTGCTGAACATGCTCCGGAAGATCAAGTCGGAGGGCATCACGCCCGAGGACTTCATGGAGAAGGTGAAGAACAAGGAGGACGGCGTCCGTCTGATGGGCTTCGGGCACCGCGTGTACAAGAACTACGACCCGCGGGCCAAGATCATCAAGAAGACCGCCGAGGACATCCTGGGCAAGATGGGCGGCAACGACGAGCTGCTGGAGATCGCCCAGCGTCTCGAGGAGAAGGCCCTCGCCGACGACTACTTCGTGGAGCGCAAGCTCTACCCGAACGTCGACTTCTACACCGGCGTGATCTACAAGGCCATGGGCTTCCCGGAGAAGATGTTCACCGTCCTCTTCGCCCTGGGCCGCCTGCCCGGCTGGATCGCCCAGTGGCGCGAGCTCATGGAGGACCCGGCCACCAAGATCGGCCGCCCGCGCCAGATCTACGTGGGCGAGCAGCTGCGCCAGTACCCGCAGCGCTGACCCGGGGGCGCTGACCCTGGGGCGCTGACCCTGCGTTTGGGGGCGGTTTCGGGTGGTATTCCGACGGAATACCACCCGAAACCGCCCCCAATGCGTTCGCCGGAGCGTCTTCATGTCGAGGCGGAGTGGCCGAGGCGGCGTCGGACCACCGCGACGACGCCACGGAAGTCCTCGCGCCCATCGGCCCAGGTGACGCGGAGCGTCGTCCAGCCGCGCGCCTGCCCGTAGCGGTCCCGGCGGGCGTCGCGCGCCTGCTGCTCCCGCGTGCGGTGCCCCGCACCGTCGTACTGCAGGGCCAGGCGCACGTGACGGTAGGCCACGTCGGCCACGGGGGAGAAGGGGTCCCCGGGCTCAATCGCGGCCTGCAGCTCCGGCTCCGGCAGCCCGCCGGCCACGAGGGCGAGGCGCAGGCGGGTCTCGGGCGGCGAGTCCGCCCCGACGCGAACGGAATCCAGCGCCTCCCGGGCGGCCGGGCGGCCGTGGAAGCGTCCGGACGCGTGCAGCGCCGACCGCAGCGCGGCGATCGTGGTGGCCGGATCCGTCCGGCCCGCGGGCGTCCACGGGTGCCGGACGGCGTGGTCCCCGGCGGCCACGAGGTCCTCGAACGTCCACGGGGGAGTCAGGGAGCACAGGTCCAGCCAGGTGCGATCGACCGTGGTGACGCGCAGGCCGTGCACGTGCGTGACGAACTCGGGCGCCAGCGGCCGCCGGTGGTCCATCAGACCAGCCCGCCGGACGCGTCGTGTCCCCCGGGCCACGGTGAGGTGCACCGGCGGGTCGGCCTCGAGCTCGCCGGTCGCCGGGTCGCGCCGCCGCCAGGCTCGCGCGGGCATCGGCAGGCCGTGCAGGTGGGCCGCGGTCTCGTGGGAGAGGACGGCATCCGGGCGTCGGCGCAGGAGCGCGGCGAGGTGATCGGGGGAGAAGCCGTGCCCGGGCTCGGGCAGGCCCAGGTCGGCCCAGCCCGTGCCAGGGCGTGCCCGCTGCCGGTGGAAGCCCTGTCCGACCCGCTCCAGGTCCGACCGGCGGGCGCGGTCGGGCGGCAGCCCCAGTCGGGCCAGGTCCGTGGCCAACAGGACGGCGGGCTGGTCGGGCGGCAGAGGAATGACGACGCGCGGCATGCACCCATCGGACGACGCCGGCGAGGCGCCCGGGGCGCGCTGGCCGCGGCACGGGGATGACGCGCGGGGCGGGCGCTGCTGTGCAGGAGCCGACGGCCCGCGCCGCGTGCCGCCGTCGTCGCCCCGCCCCCGGACCGCCGTGGAGCTCCGGGGGCGATAGTGGGCGTTATCCCGGCGGGATACCACCGGAAATCGCCCCCCAACGCGGCGGGGAACGGGGAGGGGAGGGAAGAGCCGCGGGCCGGGCGCGACGGGTCAGTTCGCGTGCAGCGCAGCGTTCAGTTCGACGGTCCGGCCGGCGCGGGGGAGGGCCTCGACCCGGCCCGTGGTGGAGTTGCGGCGGAACAGCAGGTTCGGCACGCCGGAGAGGTCCACGGCCTTCACGGTCCGCGCCGCCTCGCCGTCCTGCAGCACGCTCACGCGCGTGCCCGCGGTGACGTACAGACCGGCCTCGACCACGCAGTCGTCGCCGACGGAGATGCCCACGCCGGAGTTCGCGCCGAGCAGCACGTGCTCGCCGATCACGATCCGCTGGGTGCCGCCGCCGGAGAGCGTGCCCATGATGGACGCGCCGCCTCCGACGTCCGACCCGTCGCCCACCACGACGCCGGCCGAGATCCGGCCCTCCACCATCGAGTGCCCCAGGGTGCCCGCGTTGAAGTTGACGAAGCCCTCGTGCATCACGGTCGTCCCCTCGGCCAGGTGGGCGCCCAGGCGCACCCGGTCCGCGTCGCCGATGCGCACCCCGGAGGGCACGACGTAGTCCGTCATGCGCGGGAACTTGTCCACGCCGTACACCTGCACGGCGCCGCGGGCACGCAGCCTCGCCCGCGTCAGCTCGAAGTCGGCGACCGCGCAGGGTCCGTGGTTCGTCCACACCACGTTGGTGAGCAGCCCGAAGACGCCGTCGAGGTTGAGCTCGTTCGGCCGCGTCAGGCGGTGCGAGAGGGCGTGCAGGCGCAGCCACGCGTCCGCGGTGGAGGCCGGGGCGGCGTCCAGGTCGACCTCCAGCTCGACGACGGCCTGCGTGGTCCCGCGGTCCGCGTCGTCCGCGGCGAGGGCGCGCAGGGTGTCGCGCAGCGAGGCGTCCGCAGCGGAGAGCGGGCCGGCCACGGGGGCGGGGAACCACACGTCCAGGACGGCGCCGTCGGCGGCCGTGGTGGCCAGGCCGTGGCCGGAGACGAGACGGGAGGAGGGCTGCTGTGCGGCGGTCTGGGTCATGCGCCTCAGCCTACTGAGCGGCCGGGGCACGCTGCAGGGCGGCGAGAGGCCCGTCCGTAGACTGGACACATGAGTCTCACCCCCGTGTCCCTGCCCGACCTCGCCGATCCGGACCTCGACGTCGCGGCGCTCACCGCCACCCTGCTGGACGTGCGCTCCGTCTCGGGGGAGGAGGGGCCGCTGGCCGACGCCGTCGAGCAGGCCCTGCGCGCCCTCGGCGGCCTCGAGGTGCGGAGGTTCGGGGACGCCGTCGTCGCCCGCACCGCTCTGGGGCGGTCGACCCGCGTGATCCTGGCCGGGCACCTGGACACGGTGCCCCTGCCCACCGTGCCGGGCTCGCGCGGGACCGTGCCCTCGGCGTGGGACGGGGACGTGCTGTACGGCCGCGGGGCCGTGGACATGAAGTCCGGCGTCGCCGTGCAGCTGGCCCTGGCCGGCCGCTTCGGCCGCGCGGACGGCCCGACCCCCGTGCACGACGTCACGTGGGTGTTCTACGACCACGAGGAGGTCTCCTCGGACCTCTCGGGCCTCGCCCGCGTGGCCCGCCAGGCCCCCGAGCTGCTGGAGGGCGACTTCGCGGTGCTGCTCGAGCCGACCGACGGCGTCGTGGAGGGCGGCTGCAACGGCACGTGCCGGTACCGCGTCACCTTCTCCGGTGTCGCGGCGCACTCGGGCCGCGCCTGGCGCGGCGACAACGCGATCCACAAGCTGGCCCCCGTGCTCACCGCCCTGGCGGCGTACGAGCCGGCCACGGTCACGGTGGAGGGCCTGGAGTACCGCGAGGGGCTGCACGCGATCCGCGTGGCCGGCGGCGTCGCGGGCAACGTCATCCCGGACGAGGCGTCCGTGGACCTGAACTACCGGTTCGCTCCGGACAAGACCCTCGAGCAGGCCCACGCGCACGTCCGCACGGTGCTGGAGGGGGCCGGCGTGGACTGGGACGCCCAGGTGCGGATCGACGACGCCTCGCCCGCCGCCCGCCCCGGTCTGGACCGGCCGGCCGCCGCCGCGTTCGTCGCCGCCGTCGGGGGAGAGCCCCAGCCCAAGTACGGGTGGACGGACGTGGCCCGGTTCTCCCAGCTGGGCGTGCCCGCGGTCAACTTCGGCCCCGGCGACGCCCTCCTGGCCCACACGGACGACGAGCACGTGCCCCGCGAGGCGGTCCACGCGTGCCTCGCGGCGCTCGCGGCCTGGCTGGCCGGCTGACCCGACGACGTCGGCCGGTGCCAGCCGCCCGACCCGCGGGCCCGCCTCGCCCGCCGCCCGGTCAGCCCGCCGTGTCCGTGGGCGCCCCGACGCGCGGGGTCGTGGGGGCGCTGGCGTCGCCGGCCGTCCGCGACGACAGCCGCCTCGAGAGCCGGGTGGCCGCCCAGGTGAGGAGGAAGTTGATCACGATGAAGATCATCGCGGCCACCACGAGGGACTGCAGGATGTTGCCGTTGCCGGAGCCGAGCTGGCGGGCGTAATGCAGGAGTTCGAAGAAGCCGATGAGGTAGCCCAGCGCCGAGTCCTTGAGGATCACCACGAACTGGCTCAGCAGCGACGGCAGCATGGCGATGAGGGCCTGGGGCACCTCCACGAGCCGCAGGGACTGGGTGCTCGTCATGCCCACCGCCGCGGCCGCCTCGCGCTGGCCGCGCGGCAGCGAGCGCACCCCGGAGCGCACCAGCTCCGCGATCACAGACCCGTTGTACAGGGTCAGCGCCGCGATCACCGCGTAGTACGGGCCGTCCTGGGGCTGGATCGCCCCGGAGCGCGCGACCTGTGCGAACAGCTGGTAGAAGAACACCATCATCACGAGCACCGGCACGGCCCGGAAGAACTCCACGACGACGGCGGCCAGCCAGCGCACCGGGCCGACCGGGGCCAGCCGCAGGAAGCCGAACACCAGGCCGAACACCACGGAGGAGACCACGGCGATGCCCGCGGCCTGCAGGGTGAACTGCAGGCCCGGCAGGTAATAGTTCCGCCACGCGTTGCCGTCGACGGCGGCCAGCCAGCGGCGGCCGGAGAGCTGGCCGGTGGCGTTCATCTGGATCAGCACGAGCACCGCCACGACCAACACCGCGGCGAGGGAGACGAGGTTGGCGAGGAGGATCCGCCGGCGGGCGATCGGACCCGGGGCGTCGAAGAGGACGGAGGCCTGGGCACTCATCGGGCCACCGCCCACTTCTCCGAGGCCCACGTGGTCAGCAGGCCGATGGGGATGACGATCAGGCAGAAGCCGATCGCGAAGGTCAGGAAGATCGCCACCATCAAGTCCGGGCTGAACTCGATCATGCGCTTCATCAGGCCCGAGGCCTCCGCCACCGACGCCGCGGCGGCGACGGTGGTGTTCTTGGTCAGCGCGATCACGGTGTTGCCCAGCGGGGTGATGGCCCCGCGCAGCGCCTGGGGCAGAATCACGTGGCGGGCCGCGGGCAGGAAGCCCAGGCCGATGGAGCGGGCGGCCTCGGCCTGCCCGAGCGGGACGGTGTTGACGCCGGAGCGGATCGCCTCGCACATGAACGCCGCGTGGTAGAGCGAGAGGGCGATCACGGCGTAGATGAAGAAGTTCAGCGTGAAGTCGGACGAGAAGCTGATCTTCAGCTGTCCCCAGACGGCGAGCACGCCGAGCAGCATGATGATCGTGAGCGGGGTGTTGCGGACCACGTTGACGTAGCCGGCGCCGAGGGCGCGCAGCGAGGGGACGGGCGAGATGCGGAACAGGGCGAGCACCACGCCGAGGACGAACGAGCCGAGGGTCGCGAGGAACGCGAGCCTGATGTTCGTCCAGAACGCGAGCGGGATGTCCGCGCCGTAGTCCGCGAGGAGCGAGGAGATCGATTCCATGACTTCTCCGAGGGTCGGGACAAGGCTGACGGGCAGGGGAGCCGCCGGGCGGGCCGAGGGTGACGGTTCAGGTCACGCCCTCGGCCCACCCGGCGCAGGAGGCCGTCAGGCGCAGGGCTCGAACTCGGCGTCCTCGCCGGAGTTCAGCGCCTCGTCGTAGGCGTAGCCCGTGCCCTCGGTGTTGGACTCGAGGGCCTTCTTCCACTCGCCGGAGTCCTTCATCTCCTTGATCGCCTCGTTGATGTCCTCGCAGCGCTCCGAGTCCTTCGGCAGGCCGACGCCGTAGCGCTCCGTGGTGAAGGTGTTGCCGACGACCTTGAACTTGCCCTTGTTGGCGTCGGCGGCGGCCAGGCCCGCGAGGATGATGTCGTCCGTGGTCACGGCGTCCACCTGGCCGGACTCGAGGTAGGTCACGCATTCGGCGTAGCCGCCCTGCTCCACCAGGTTCACGCCGGAGGCGAACTGGTCCTTGATCTTCTGGGCCGAGGTGGAGCCGGTGACGGAGCAGAGGTTCTTCCCGTCGAGGGCCTCGGGGCCGGTGATCGCGGTGTCGTCCGCGCGGACCAGCAGGTCCTGGCCGGCCACGAAGTACGGGCCCGCGAAGTCGACGCGCTCCTTGCGGGCGTCCGTGATGGAGTACGTCGCGAAGATCATGTCGACCTCGCCGTTCTCCAGGGCGTTCTCCCGGTTCGCGGACGGGGTCTGGACCCACTCGATGTCCTTCTCGGCCACGCCGAGCTTGTCCGCCACGTAGCGGGCCACGTCCGTGTCGAAGCCGGTGGGCTGGGCCGAACCCTCGCGGTAGCCCAGGCCCGGCTGGTCGAACTTGATGCCGATGCGCAGGCGCTCGCCGGAGCCGGACGACGTCGACTCGCCGGCCGAGGACGAGCCGGCGGCGTCGCCACCGCCGCCCTGCGAGGACGACGGCGCGCAGGCGGTGAGGGACAGCGCGGCCGCGGCGGTGACGGCGGACAGGGTCAGGAGCTTCGTGCGGAGCATGGTGCTCTCCTCTGGTTCGGTGCGGTGGGGTGCGATGGGGGACGGGGTCAGTGCGCGAGGATCTTGCCCAGGAAGTCCTGGGCACGCTCGTGTCGGGGGTTCGTGAAGAAGGTGTCGGGGTCGGTGTCCTCGAGGATGGCGCCGTCGGCCATGAAGACCACGCGGTCCCCGGCCTTGCGGGCGAAGCCCATCTCATGGGTGACCACGACCATGGTCATGCCGCCCTCGGCGAGCTGGACCATGACGTCGAGGACCTCCTGCACCATCTCGGGGTCGAGGGCGGAGGTCGGCTCGTCGAAGAGCAGGGCCTTCGGCTCCATCGCCAGGGCACGGGCGATGGCCACGCGCTGCTGCTGCCCGCCGGAGAGCTGGGCCGGCATCTTCCTCGCCTGCTGGGCCACGCCCACGCGCTCGAGCAGCTCCATGGCGTGCCGCTCGGCGTCCGCCCGGCGCTTGCCCTTCACCTTGATGGGCCCGAGGGTCACGTTCTCCAGGATCGACTTGTGCGCGAAGAGGTTGAAGGACTGGAAGACCATGCCGATCTCGGCGCGCAGCTGGGCGAGCTGTCTGCCCTCGGTGGGGAGCGGCCGCCCGTCGATCAGGATGCGGCCGCCGTCGTCGTCGATGGTCTCGAGCCGGTTGATCGTGCGGCACAGCGTCGACTTGCCGGAGCCGGACGGGCCGAGGACGATCGCCACCTGGCCGCGCGGGATCCGCAGGTCGATCTGTCGGAGGGCGTGGAAGTCGCCGAAGTGCTTGTTGACGCCCTCAAGGACGATCAGGTCATCGCCCGCGGCACCGCGACGGCGCCGCACACCGGCCTCGTCGGGGAGGTGGGCGCCGTGGGGCTGCTCAGGCGTGATCTGCGTCATGCCAGTGGAATATAGCGCACGCCACACCCGGCGCGGTGCGCCGTGCGACGCCGGCCCCGGCGGCCCGCCGGCTCGTTAGGCTGACGCCATGGCCCCACATGAGCACCCCTCGGGCGGCGACGTCGCCGCCAAGCCCCAGCGCGTCCGCCGCGGCGGGCAGGTCCTGCGCGGGGACGCGGCGCACACCCCCACGTTCGACCAGCTCCTCCTCGACGGCCGACGGCCCGGCGACGCCGCACGCCCCGCCGCCGACGTCGCCTCGACGACGTCCGAGGCCTGGCGTGTCCTGCGCATCCAGGCCGAGTTCGTCGAGGGCTTCGGCACCCTCGCGGGGCTGGGTCCCGCGGTCTCCGTGTTCGGCTCGGCGCGCACGCCCGAGGGCAGCGCCGAGTACGCCCTGGCCCACGAGGTCGGGACCCGCTTGGCCCGGGCCGGGTACACGGTCATCACCGGCGGGGGGCCCGGCACCATGGCGGCCGCCAACCGGGGCGCCCACGAGGCCGGTGGAGAGTCCGTGGGCCTGGGCATCGAGCTGCCGTTCGAGACCGGTCTGAACCCCTGGGTGCACGTGGGCGTGGACTTCCGCTACTTCTTCGTCCGCAAGGTCATGTTCCTCAAGTACGCGCAGGGGTTCATCGTGCTGCCCGGCGGCCTCGGCACCCTGGACGAGCTCTTCGAGGCCCTCACCCTCGTGCAGACCGGCACCGTCACCCGCTTCCCCGTGGTCCTCGTGGACCGCGGCTTCTGGGGCCCGCTCGTGGACTGGATCCGCGGCACGCTCGTGGAGCGCGGCATGATCTCGCCCGAGGACCCGGACCTCGTCCAGCTCGTGGACACGGCCGAGGAGGCCGTCGCGTGCGTGCTCCGCTCGGCGGGGAGGGCCGACGCGTGAGCGGACCGCAGTGGACCGTCCTGGTGGCCGTGCTCGTCGTCGTGCTGGCGGCCCTGGCCGCCGCCCTCACGGGCCGGCTCACGCTCCGGGCCGAAGACCCGGCCGGACGGACGCCCGGGCACCCCGTCCTGCTGCCGGAGCGGCCGCGCGCGGCGGATGTGGACCTGCTGCGGCTGGCCGTCGCGGTGCCCGGCTACCAGCGGGACCAGGTGGACGCCGTCCTGCTGCGGCTGCGGGACGCCCTCGCGGAGCGCGAGGACGAGGCGACCGCCCTGCGGGCCCGGGTGGCCGAGCTCGAGGCCGCCGACCCGTCCCGGAGCGATCCGGCGGGGCGCGCCTGAGTCGCGGGCCGGGCTCGGTGCGGGCCATCGTTTGGCGCGAGCACGCGGAATCCGCGATAATGGTGATGTGACCGGCCTCGCGCACGCCCGCGTGCGGGGGCGCCGGAGGCGTCCGGACAGTGCCCGCTCCCGCGGTCACCGGACGCCGTGACGGGAACATCATCCAGAAGGGAAGTCGCAATGGCCGCCATGAAGCCCCGCACCGGGGACGGTCCCATGGAAGTGACCAAGGAGGGGCGCAGCCTGATCATGCGCGTGCCGATCGACGGCGGCGGCCGTCTCGTGCTGGAGATCAACGCGGACGAGGCCCGCGAGCTCAAGGAGTGCCTCGAGGGCGTCATCCAGGCCTGAGCCCGGACCCCTTCGACGCGGATCAGCGGCGCACCGCGATCAGCACGCCCGTGCCGGAGGGGACGACGGCGGACAGCCAGTGCTCGTCCTCCCGGATGAGGCGGTCCACCGCCCGGGCGGACACGGTGGACTCGTCGCGCACGGCGGGCCGGGGAACGCGGTCCCCGTCGAGGGCGTCCACCACGACGAGCACGCCGCCGGGGGCGAGCATGCGCGCGGCCTGCTCGACGTCGAACTGACGCGCGGCCGGGTCCCCGTCCACCAGGACCATCTCATAGGCGCCGCTCGTGAGCCGGGGGAGGACGAGCCGGGAGCGCCCCGTGATCATGCGGGTGCGGCTCGTGGGCAGGCGGGCCTCCGAGAACGCCTCGCGGGCCGCACGCTGGGCCTCCGCGTCCGGGTCCACGGTGGTGAGGACCGTGCGCTCGGGCAGACCGCGCATCAGGGCGAGCCCCGAGACGCCGGCGCCCGTGCCCACCTCCACGACCGCCGCGGGGGCCCGTGTGGCCGCCAGCACCGTCAACAGGGCCGCCGTCCCCTCGCTCACCGGCGGCACGTCCAGCTCGGCGGCGCGCTCGCGGGCGCGCAGGACGACGTCGTCCTCGGTGGCCCGGCTCTCCGACCAGGCCCAGGACGCGTGCTTGTCGGTGGGCTGGGGCTGCAGGGCGCTCATGGCTGACTCCGGGACGACGACGGCGGGACCTCGCCCGCGGCACGGGCGACGCGGGCCAGTGTACGGGCCGGCACGCGGCCGCGACCCAGTGTTCTCCCAGGAGGCGGGCCGATGATGGGACACGGCACGAACCGGCTCCCGCCGTGCGGGAGGCCGTTCGCCGGACCGAGGACGCGAGGACCGAGGAGGTGGCCGCATGGGACGTCGACACACCCAGCGCCACATGGACGCCTACCTCGAGGGCTCCCTCCCCGCCGCGTCCCGGGCGCGCATCGCCCGCCACCTGGACCGCTGCCCCGAGTGCCGCGCCACCGTCCAGGCCCGGGCCCGCGTGCTCGACGCCGCCCGCACGGTGCACCAGCGTCCGGCCGGCGCCGTCGTCGCCCCGGTGCTGCGCGCCCGCGGCGTCTCCGGCCGCCTGGTGGTGGGGCTGCTGACCTTCGTCGTCCTGCTCGGCGGGCTGTTCACCGCGGTCTGGGTGGCCGGCGCGCCCCGCACCACGGCCCAGCGCACGGCCCCGACCCCGACGGACACCGTCGCCCTGCCGGCGGCCGGGACCGCGTCGACGGACCGGCGCGGCACCGTCGCGGAGCTGCGGGGTCAGGGCTGGACGGTGCCCTCCCTCGTGGGGGCCGGCCTGGAGCCGCTCACCGTGGACACCGCCCAGACGGCCGAGGACGTGGAGGTCGTCGTCGGCTGGGGTCGGGACGAGCCGACCGTGACCGTCCGTGAGTGCCGACCCCGGATCGTGGGAGCCACCCCGGAGGGCTGTGCCTCGACCGCGCCCTTGAGCACGGGGGTGCAGGAGCGTCGGCTGGCCGGCGGCGGCGTCTACCGGATCGTCCCGGCGGGGGAGCAGGACGGCTGGACGGCCGAGCTGACCACGCCGCAGGCCTCCTACCGCGTGGAGGCCAGCCTGCCGGACGAGCGCGCGGACGCGGTCCTCACCCACCTGCTGGTCTCCGAGCGGGCACGGGTGCTCGAGCTGGGCGGCGGAGACGCCGTCGAGGAGCGCCTGGAGCGAGGCCTCGAACGCATCGCGGACGCCGTGCCGCGCCCCCGCGGCTGAGCCGCCCCGCCCCCGCGGCTCCGGGCTGTGGGGCGGTGCCGCTCTAGTAGAGTTCGGAGGGTGTTTGGTATCAACGGCAGCGAGTTCATCATCTTGGCGGTGCTCGCGATCGTCATCCTCGGGCCGGAGAAGCTCCCCGAGTACACGCGCGCCTTCACCGACTGGCTGCGCGTCATGCGCGACAAGGCCGAGGGTGCCAAGGCGCAGTTCAAGGAGGAGACCGGCACGGACTTCGACGAGGTGGACTGGCGCAAGTACGACCCCCGCCAGTACGACCCGCGCCGCATCATCCGCGACGCGCTCCGCGAGCCCGCCGGCGGCTCGTCCACGCCCGCGTCCCGGGCGGCGCAGGCGACGGGCATCAGCGCCGAGGACGTGCACGGCGGCCTCACCCACCAGGACCTGGCGGACATGGATCCGCGGACGCTCTTCCGCCGCCCCGCCGGGGGCGGCAGCACCGCCGCCGCGGAGTCCGTCGCCGCCGCACAGACCCGGTCGACCGCGCCCGCCGCCGGGGCGGCCGCCGTGGGCGGCGCCGCCGCAGCCCTGATGGCCTCCGGCCGCGCCGAGGCCCTCGCCGAGGAGCGTCCTGCCGCCGTCGAGACCGAGCCGGACCCCCTCGAGCTGCTCGGGCTGGCGCCCGCCCCCTTCGACGTCGACGCGACCTGACGCCGTCGCGCGCGCCGGGGGCCCTGACCGGGGCGCCGGCCCCCGAGGTCAGCGGGGGGTGACCGGCAGGCGCCGCCCGGCCAGCCCGCGCGGCCGCACGGCCAGCCGCTGCGCGATCTGCGTCAGCGCCCGGCCCGCGGGGCTCTCCGGCGCGGACATCACCACGGGTTCGCCGGCGTCGCCGCCCGCGCGCAGCGCCGGGTCCAGGGGGACGGTGCCCAGCAGCGGCACCTGCGTGTCCAGCGCTCCGGACAGCCGCTCCGCCACCTCGGCGCCGCCGCCGGTCCCGAACACATCCAGGACGGTGCCGTCCGGCAGGGTCATCGGCCCCATGTTCTCCACGACCCCGGCCACGGTCTGGCCCGTCTGCTCCGCCAGCTGACCGGCGCGCGCGGCCACCTGCGCGGCGGCGTGCTGCGGCGTGGTCACCACGAGCAGCTCCGAGGCGGGCAGCAGCTGCGCCGTCGAGATCGCGATGTCCCCGGTGCCCGGGGGCAGGTCCACGAGCAGGACGTCCAGGTCGCCCCAGTGCACGTCCGTGACGAACTGTTCGAGCGCGCGGTGCAGCATCGGCCCGCGCCAGGCCACCGGCCGGTCCGCGTCGAGGAACATGCCGATCGAGATGACCTTCACGTCCCGCACCACGGGTGGCAGGATCATCCGGTCCAGCTTCGTCGGGGTGCCGGTCACGCCCAGGAGCCCGGGGATGGAGTAGCCGTGCACGTCCGCGTCGATCAGGCCGACGGCGAGCCCGCGCGCGGCGAGCGCGACCGCGAGGTTGGCCGTGACCGAGGACTTGCCCACGCCGCCCTTGCCCGAGGCCACCGCGAGGACGCGCGTGAGCGTCCCCTCCCCGAACGGGTTCGTCGGCCGAGTCGCGCGCAGGGCGTCCTGCAGCGCCAGGCGGCGCTCGGGCTCCATGACCCCGACGCGCACGTCCACGGATTCACAGCCGGGCACGACGGCGACGGCGGCGGCCACGTCCGTCTGGATCGTCCCGCGCAGGGGGCACGCGGCGATCGTGAGCAGCACCGCGACCTCGACGACGCCCGGGGCGGTCTCCACGACCGACTCCACCATGCCGAGGTCGGTGATCGGGCGGCGGATCTCGGGGTCCTGGACCGCGGCGAGCCGCTCCAGCACCCGGCGCTCGAGGTCGGTGCGGACCTCGGGCACGGGCAGGCCCAGGGCGCTCATCGGCCGCCCCCGTCCACCGGGCCCGCACCGCCGGCGGGACCGGCCGCCGGACCGGACCCGTCGGCCTCGCGGGCCTCCTGGGCCGCGAGGGTCGCGAGCGTGGTGGTCGTGGGCTCGGCGCCGGCGTCGCCGCGCCGCGCATCCCGGCCGCGGCCCTTGGACTTCTTGCTCTTGCGGGGCTGAGCCTCGGCGCCCGGGAGGCCGGCGCGCAGCTCGGCGCGGATCTCCTCCCGGATCTCCTCCCGGATCTCCTCCCGGATCTCCTCCCGCAGCTCGGCGCGCAGCGCCTCGCGGAGGTCGTCCCTGAGGTCGTCCTGGACGCCGCGCAGCTCGCCGCGCACGAAGTCGCGCGTGGCGACCTCCTGGACGGCCAGCCGCAGACCGGCGATCTCGCGGGTGAGGAACTCGGTGTCGGCGAGGTTGCGCTCGGCGCGGTCACGGTCCTCGCGCAGCGCGACCCTGTCCCGGTCGTCCTGGCGGTTCTGCGCCAGCAGGAGCAGGGGTGCGGCGTAGGACGCCTGGAGGGAGAGCATGAGCGTGAGCGCGGTGAAGCCGAGCTCGGCGGAGTCGAACCGCCACTCCATCGGGCCGAACGTGTTCCAGCCCAGCCAGGCGGCGCAGAACAGCGTCATCCAGACGAGGAACTGCGGGGTGCCCATGAAGCGGGCGATGCCCTCGGTGGCCTCGCCGAAGGCGTCCGGGTTCGGGGCCAGCCGGGGCACGCGGCGCCCGCTGGCGCTCAGCGGGGTGTCCAGGCCGGTGCCGCGGCCCGGGCGCAGGTCTCGCGCGGTCTGGGTCATGCTCACACCTCCGGTGTCGTGCGGCGGCGGGCCGCGGGGGTCAGGTTGCGGGGCGGGTCTCGGCGTCGTCGAGGTCCATGGCCCGCCAGTCGTCGGGCAGGATGTGGTCGAGCAGGTCGTCCACGCTCACAGCCCCGACGACGCGGTCCTGCTCGTTCACCACGGGGATGCACGTGAGGTTGTAGGTCGCGAGCTCGCGGGTCACGTGGGCGATGGGGGCGAGGTCCGAGACGGCCTCGAGATCCTTGTCCATGATGTTGCCGATCGCCTCCGGCGGCGGGTACCGCAGCAGGCGCTGGAAGTGGACGACGCCGAGGAACCGGCCCGTCGGCGTCTCCAACGGCGGCCGGGCCACGATCACGAGCGAGGCCAGCGCGGGGGAGATCTCCTGCTGTCGGATGGTCGCCATGGCCTCGGCCACGGTGGCCTCCGGGGGGAGGATGACCGGCACGGGGGTCATGAGCGAGCCCGCCGTGCCCTCCTCGTACTCGAGCAGGCGCCGGACGTCCTCGGCGTCCTCCGGCTCCATGCGTTCGAGCAGCAGCTCCTGCTGGGAGTCGGGCAGCTCGTGGAGCAGGTCCGCCGCGTCGTCCGGGTCCATCTCCTCCAGGACGTCGGCGGCGCGGTCGATGTCCAGCTGGGAGAGGATCTGCACCTGGTCGTCGTCGGGCAGCTCCTGGAGCACGTCCGCGAGGCGTTCGTCCTGCAGCTCGCTGGCGACCTCGACGCGGCGCTTCTCCGACATGTCGTGGAGCATGTCCGCCAGGTCGGCGGGCTTGAGGTCCTCGTGCGCGGCGAGGAAGCTCGTGGCCCCCTGCGGGTCGGCCTGCGCCGTCCAGCGGGCCTCGTCCCAGTTCAGCAGGAGGTGCTCGCCCCGCTGGGCGCGGCCGAAGGGGCCGCGGCCGACGATGCGGCGCACGTACAGGTCCGAGACCAGCCAGTCGCCGTTGCGCTGCTGCTCCAGCCCGATGTCCTCCAGGAAGGCCTCGCCCGACCCGTCGGAGAGGCGCACCTTCCGGTCGAAGAGGTCGGCGGCCACCATCTGCTCGGCGCCACGGCGGGAGAACCGGCGCAGGTTGATCAGCCCGGTCGTGATGATCCGGCCCGAGTCCATGGACGTCACCCGCGTCATCGGGACGAAGACGCGCTTCTTGCCGGGGACCTCGATCACGAGGCCGGTGGCGAACGGGGCTGCGGCGGGGCCGCGGTCCAGCACGACGACGTCGCGCAGCCGTCCCAGGCGGTCGCCGAGGGGGTCGAAGACGTCCAGGCCCAGCAGGCGGGCCACGAAGATCTTGGGGGAGCTCACCGACCCAGCCTACGGCGTGCCGGACCGCGGCTCCGTGTCCGCGGACGGCGGACCGCCGCCCGCCCGGGCGCCGGGCCGGGCACAATGGGTCCATGTCGTTCATGATGTCCAACCCTCAGCCCGGCGCCGAGCAGGGCCTGCCCCGCGGAGAGCTGCTGGCCACCTACGCCACCTACGCGCAGGCGCGCGAGCAGGTGGACCGCCTCGCCGCCACGGACTTCCCCGTGAGCGCCGTGTCGATCGTGGGCAAGGACCTGCGGGTCGTGGAGCGGGTGCGCGGCCGGCTGAACTACGCCCAGGTGGCGTTGTCCGCGGGTGTGCGCGGCGTGTTCTTCGGCGGACTGATCGGCATGTTCCTCTACCTGCTGGCCCCCGAGGCCGGCCCGGGGCAGATCCTCACCTCCATGCTGCTGGGCCTGGCGGTGTGGCTGATCTTCGGCGTGATCGGCTTCGCGATGCGTCGGGGCCAGCACGGCTTCGCGTCCTCGCAGGCCGTCGTGCCGACGGCCTTCGACCTCGTGGTCGCGTTCGACCACGCCGCCCGCGCCCGCCAGGAGCTGGGCCTGGGCGGTGCCGCGGCCCCGACGCCGCAGCCGGCCCCGCAGCCGGCGCCCGCCCCCGCCGCGGAGGAGGCCGGGGGCGGGTCCGTGCAGGCCACCCCGGCCGCCGCGCCGTCGTCGGGCGGGTCCCACGCGGCGCCGGCCCCCGGCGGAGCCGAGGCGCCGGCCCGGCCCGCCCCGGAGGCGGACCCCGCGCCCACCGGCCTGGACCGCTCCTACGGCGTGACCCTGCCCCCGGAGGAGGTCGCCAAGCTCATCGAGGCGCGCGGCGGCCACCCGCCCCGGCCCCAGGACGAGCCGCGCGGCTGAGCCCCGTCAGAGGGACCAGGACTCGAGCCGCCGGAGCATGTCGCGCTTCTTGCTCGCATGACCGTGCATCCGGCCCAGGATGTCGCCGAGGACGGTGACGGCGCGGTCGATGTACGGGCCCTTGTTCAGCATCGCGGCCTCGGCCCGCTGCGCCATCGCGGCGTCCGTGATCTCCGCCCGTGAGGGCAGGCCGGTCTTGGCGAGGGACTCGAGGACCTGGGTGGCCCAGATCGCGGGCACGTGCGCGGCCTCGCACAGCCACAGGATCTCCTCCTGCAGCTCGGCCATGCGTGCGAAGCCGGCCTCCACCGCCAGGTCGCCCCGGGCGATCATCACCCCGACGTCCCGCCAGCGCATCGCCTCGAGCAGCATCCGTGGCAGCTGCCGGAAGGCCTCCACCGTCTCGATCTTCAGCGTGATGTCCACGTCCGGCGCGTCCTCGGCCTCGAGCGCGTCGATCAGCTGGGCCACGTCCTCGGCCGAGCGGACGAAGGACATGTTCACCATGTCCGCGTGGCGGGCCGCGAACGGGATGTGGGCGAGGTCCTCGTCCGTGAGGGCCGGGATGTCCAGGTGCGTGTCCGGGAAGTTCACGCCCTTCTCCGCCTTGAGCTTCGCCCCGCGCGGGCCGGCCTGGGTCACCTCGAGGGTGATCTCGTCGTCGGACACCGCCGTGATCCGCGCGCCGATCCGCCCGTCGTCGAGGGAGACCCGGTCGCCGACCGCCGCGTCCGCGAACGCCTGCGCCAGGGTGAGGCCGATCCGGTAGGGCGGCGTGTCGACCGCGGGGACCGGCTCGAGCGAGCGGGCCAGCACGATCTGCTCGCCCTCATGCACGCGCATGGACTGCTCGAGCGGGGGCAGCGGCCCGACCTCGAGCGGCCCGTGCGGCGTCGTCAGCGCCGTGCCCGTCGCCCAGTAGACCGTCTTGTCCGCCTGCACGAGCACGCCCTCGCCGTCCACCTGCTCGACCTCGAGCCTGCGGTGAGCGCCACGCGCGTCGGTCAGCTCGATCTCGTCGCCGCGCTGCAGGACCGCCAGGGTCGTCCCCTCCGGGTCCGCGAGCGGCACGACGACGGCGCCGTCCGGCCGGTCCGCTGTGGCCACGGCGTCGTGGGGCCCGGCGGCGAGCCACACGCGGGAGGGCTCGGTGACGATCCCGGAGGGGTCCCGGGCGGGCTTCACCTTCACGACGCGCGGTCCCGGCTCGATGGGGCCGGTGCGCACCTTCGGCCCGGCCAGGTCCATCGCGACCAGGGGTGCGGGCCGGCCCGCACCGGCACACCGGCGGACCGCCGCGATCATGGCGGCCCACGCCTGCTCGTCGTCGTGGGCGCAGTTCACGCGCGCCAGGTCCATGCCGGCCTCGGCGATCCGGGCCACGAGCTCTGGGTCCGTGGCGGCCTCGGAGGGCATGGTCACCATGATGCGCGCGTCCCGGTCGCCGCGGGCCGGACCGAGCAGGCTCGCCGCGTTGCGGGCGAGGATGGCGCGGCCCTCGGCGGAGGTCAGGGCGTCGTCCTCGGGCGCGGGGGCGGGGTCGCCGTCGAGCGCGCGGGCGGCGGCCAGCACCGCGTCCACGTGGCCCAGCACGCCGGCCTCCATGCGGCCCAGAGAGGACAGTCCGGCGTCGCTCAGCGCCTCCTGCAGGGGCCGCAGGTCGGTGCCGCGCAGGGCGACGTAGTGCACGAGGTTCCGGGCCGAGGCCCGGTGGCGCTCCCGGACGCGGGAGATGAGGTCGGCGTGCTCCGCCTCGGCGGAGAGGAGGCGGTCGCGGAGGGCGGTGAGCTCGGTGGTCAGGTCGATACCCATGGTCCGAACCCTAGGGGCGCCCTCCGCGCCGGATCACGCCTGGAGCCGCGCCATCCAGGCCTCGATCTCGTCCGGGGTGCGGGGGAGGACCGCGGAGAGGTTCTCGGCCCCGTCCTCGGTCACGAGGATGTCGTCCTCGATGCGCACGCCGATGCCGCGGTACTCCTCGGGGACGGCCAGGTCCTCCTCCTTGAAGTACAGACCCGGCTCGATCGTGAAGACCATGCCCGGCTCGAGCACGCCGTCCAGGTAGAGCTCCCGCTTGGCCTGCGCGCAGTCGTGCACGTCGAGGCCGAGGTGGTGCGAGGTGCCGTGGGGCATCCAGCGCCGGTGGTGCTGGCCCTCGTCCGAGAGCGCGACCTCGGCCGAGACCGGCAGCAGGCCCCAGCCGTCGAGGCGGTCGACGAGCACCCGCATGGCCTCGGCGTGGAGCTCGCGGAACCGGATGCCGGGGCGCACGATCGCGAAGGCGGCGTCCGCGGCGTCGAGGACCGCCTGGTAGATGCGGCGCTGCACGTCCGTGAACGTGCCGGACACGGGCAGGGTGCGGGTGATGTCCGCGGTGTAGAGGGAGTCGTCCTCGACGCCGGCGTCGAGCAGCAGCAGCTCACCCGGGCGCACGGCGCCCGTGTTGCGGATCCAGTGCAGGATCGTGGCGTTGTTGCCGGAGGCCGCGATCGTGTCGTAGCCCAGGTCGTTGCCCTCGAGGCGGGCGCGGGCGAAGAAGGCGCCCTCGACCACGCGCTCGCCGCGGTCGTGGCCCACGGCGCGCGGCAGGGCCCGCACGACGTCCTCGAAGCCCGCGATGGTCGCGGCCACCGAGGCGCGCATCCGCTCGACCTCCCACGCGTCCTTCACCAGGCGCAGCTCGGAGAGGAACTCGGCGGTCTGGGCGTCGGCCTCGGCCGCGGCGGTCAGGTCCACGCCGGCCTCGGTCCGGACGGCGGCCAGCAGCGCGTCCACGTCCTGGTCGGTCTCGGCCAGCAGCCGCACCGCGGTGCCGTCCGCGGCCACGTTCTTGGTCACGGCGGACTCGAGCTCCTCGAGCCCCGCCGTGCGCAGGCCCGTGCGGGCGGCCAGGCCGGCCAGGGTCGGACGGGGGCCGATCCAGAACTCGCCCGAGCGCGAGTCCGCGTAGAACTGCTCGGTGTCCCGGCCGGCCAGGGGACGGAAGTACAGGGTGGCGGTGTGGTCCGTGCCGTCGTCGCCGGTGCCCGGGTCCGCGGGCTCGAGCACGAGCACGGCGTCCGGCTCGTGGTCCACGCCGAGGCCCGTCAGGTGGGCGAACGCGGAGTGCGCGCGGAAGCGGTAGTCGGTGTCGTTCGAGCGGACCTTGAGGCGGCCGGCCGGCACCACGATCCGCTCGCCCGGGAAGCGCGCGGACACGGCGGCCCGCCGCCGGGCGGCGTACGGGGCCGAGGCGTCGGCGTCGGGCAGGGCGTCCGACGACGGCGCCCAGTCGGAGGCCATGAAGTCGCGGAAGGCGTTCGAGGCGGGGCGCTGCGAGCGGTTGTCGACGCGCTCGGCCAGCGGCTGGGGGTTCACCGCGCCGGTGCCGTCGGCGCCCGCCTCGGGGGTGGCGGCGGGCTGGTCGGGGGCGGTCTGGGCGGGGTGCTGTGCGGCATCGGTCATGCCCCCCATCATGGCACCGGTGGGCGCGGGCGGGTCGGGGCCGCCGCGCGCGGGTCTCGGTACCATGGCCGCCATGGCCCGCTACGACCTGCACACGCACTCGACCGAGTCCGACGGCACCGAGCCGCCGGCCGACGTGGTGCGTGCGGCGGCGCGGGCCGGGCTGGACGGCCTCGCGCTCACCGACCACGACACGACCGCCGGCTGGGCCGAGGCCGCCCACGCCGCGCGGGAGACCGGGCTGACGCTCGTGCCCGGCATGGAGATGTCCTGCACCTCCGCCGACGGCGTGAGCGTGCACGTGCTCAGCTACCTGCACGACCCCGAGGACCCCGCCCTGCTGCGGGAGGTCGGCCTGGCCCGCGACGCGCGGCTGATCCGGGCGCAGGAGATGGTGCGGCGCCTGGGCGCGGACTTCCCGATCACGTGGGAGCTGGTCCAGGAGCACGCGGCGGAGAACGCGACGATCGGCCGGCCCCACCTGGCCGACGCCCTCGTGACGATCGGGGCCGTCCCGGACCGCTCCGCGGCGTTCCGGGAGATCCTCGCCGGCCGGTCCAAGTACTACGTGCCGCACTTCGCCCCGGACCCGGCCGAGGCGGTCGCGCTCATCCGGGCCGCCGGCGGGGTGCCGGTGTTCGCGCATCCCCGGGCGCGCATGCGGGGCCGCGTGGTGGGCGACGAGGTGTTCGAGCAGATGGCCGAGGCCGGACTGGCGGGGGTCGAGGTCGAGCACCGGGACAACCCGGCGGAGGAGCGCACGTGGCTGCGCGCGTTCGCGGACCGGCGCGGGCTGTTCGTCACCGGCTCGTCCGACTACCACGGCACCGGCAAGCCGAATCCGATCGGCGAGCACACCACGGGCGCGGAGGTGCTCGCCGAGATCGAGCGGCAGGGCACCGGCACGGCGATCATCCGCGGCTGAGCCCGGGCGGCCCGGGCGACGGCGGAGGATCCGTTGCGCGAATGACCCTCCCGGCCGCCTGCACGGCGGTCGGAAGGGTCATTCGCGCAGAAGACTCCCGGGGGCCCGGAAGGGACGGTCAGCCGTCCACGACCTCGCCGTTGCGGCGGCGCGTGCGGGTGCGGCCGCCCCGGCGACGACGGGCCTCGGCCCGGGCCTCGGCGCGCTCGGCCCGGCGGGCCTCCGTGAGCTCGACGCCGGCCACCGGCTCCGGCGTCCGGGCTGCGGGGGCCTCGGAGCGCGAGGCGGTGCGCTCGCGGCCCTCGCCGCGACCACGGCCCCGGCCCTCGGCGCGCTGCTCGGCGGGTGCCTCACCACGCCCGCGGCCCGAGCGCTCGCCGCGGCCTCCGCCGCGTGCATCGTCACGGCCCTCGCCGGAGCGGCCGCCCCGGTTCCGTTCGCCACGGCCTCCGCCGCGCGCCCGGTCACGGCCCTCGCCGGAGCGCCCGCCCCGGCCTCGGCCGCCGCGCTCGCCGTCACGGGAACGGCCGCCGTCGCGACCCCGTCCGCGGCCGCCGTCGCGCTGCTTCGCCTCGGGGCCGCCGAGGTCCTCGAGCGTCTCGCCCTCGAGGCCCTCGAGCACGCGCTTGGCCTGCGGCAGACGGCCCTTCGTGCCCTTCGGGATGCCGAGGTCGGAGAACAGGTGCGGGGAGGAGGAGTAGGTCTCCACCGGCTCGGGCTGGCCGAGGCCGAGCGCCTTGTCGATCAGGGACCAGCGCGGCATGTCCTCCCAGTCCACGAGGGTCACCGCCACGCCCTTGTTGCCGGCGCGGCCCGTGCGGCCCACGCGGTGCACGTAGGTCTTCTCGTCCTCCGGCGCCTGGAAGTTGAACACGTGGGTGACGTCGTCGACGTCGATGCCGCGCGCCGCGACGTCGGTGGCCACGAGGATGTCCACCTTGCCGTTGCGGAACGCGCGCAGCGCCTGCTCGCGGGCGCCCTGGCCGAGGTCGCCGTGCAGCGCGCCGGCCGCGAAGCCGCGCGCCGTCAGCTCGTCCGCCACGCGAGCGGCCGTGCGCTTGGTGCGCGTGAAGATGATGGTCCGGCCGCGGCCCTCGGCCTGCAGGGCGCGGGCCACGAGCTCGTCCTTGTCCATGTGGTGGGCGCGGTAGACGAGCTGACGGATGTCCTTCTTCGTCAGGCCCTCGTCCTCCGGGTCCGCCGCGCGGATGTGGGTCGGCTGCGTCATGTAGCGGCGCGCCATCGCGACCACGGGACCCGGCATGGTGGCCGAGAACAGCATGGTCTGACGCACGGCCGGGACGGCGGCGAGCAGGGTCTCGACGTCGGGGAGGAAGCCGAGGTCCAGCATCTCGTCGGCCTCGTCCAGCACCACCGTGTTCACCAGGTCCAGGCGCAGGTGGCGCTGGCGCATCAGGTCGATGAGGCGGCCGGGGGTGCCGACGACGATCTCGACGCCGCGCTGCAGCTCCTCGATCTGCGGCTCGTAGGCGCGGCCGCCGTAGATGGTGGCGATGCGCAGGGGGCGCCGGGCCGCGGCGGCCGTGAGGTCGCCGGCCACCTGGACGGCGAGCTCGCGCGTCGGGGCGACGATCAGGGCCTGCGGGGCGCCCGCGGTGCCCTTGGCCTCGAGGCCGTCCCAGCCGGGCTCGCCCGGGCCGATGGCGCGCTGTAGCGCGGGGATGCCGAAGCCGAGGGTCTTGCCGGTGCCGGTCTTGGCCTGGCCGATGATGTCGTGGCCGCCGAGGGCGACCGGCAGGGTCATGGCCTGGATGGGGAAGGGGTGGACGATGCCCTTGGCCTCCAGGGCCTCGACGATCGCGGGGTGCACCCCGAAGTCGGCGAAGGTCTGCTCGGGGGCCACGGGGGCGGCGTCCTCGGTGACGATGTCCTCCGCGATCGCGGCGACCGTCGGGTCGAGGTCGGCGGAGGCGGGGGTGTGCTCGGAGTTCTGGGTCATGGCGACTCGCGTTCCTGGTCAGGCGTCGTCACGGCGGGCGGAAGGCCCGGCTCCGCCGTGCGCGCGGTTCAAGCGGAAGCCGATCGCGAGGCAAGCACGCGGAGCGGCCGACGGGCGGCGCCCCGTGGAACCGGGCGGGCGCGCCGTACGCGGCGGGCCGTGCCGGATCCGGCAGGTCATGGTGCCGTCCCGGGCGTCAGGGGCGCGGGCGGCGGGTCAGGGTGATCAGAGAGCGACCGGTCATCCTGGGTCAGCGTGAGCTGTGCGGCCAGTCTACCCCCGCGGCCGTGATCGCACCCGAGGCGCGGTCCACGCCCTCGATCCGCACGCGCACCCGGGTGCCCGCCGGGACGCTGCCCGGCACCCGCAGGCTCACGGCCGGGTCGAGCAGCCACACCTCCGTGCCGTCCTTCGCCTCGCGCACCGCGATCCCCTCGAGCTCCGCGCCGACGCGGGACTCGAGTGCCGCCGCCTCCACGAGGTCCGCCGCCGTCCGGCTCGCGGCCGAGGCCCGGCGCGACGAGTCCGCCATGAGGGCGGGCAGCGCGGGCAGGGCGCTGCGGACCCATGCGGGGGCGGGGGCGCCGATGGCATGGGCGTGGCACAGGGCCAGGACGAAGCGGTCCACGAGCCGGCGCAGCGGAGCGGTGGCGTGGGCGTAGGGGGCGGCGAGCGCGGCCTGGGCCGGTTCGTCCGGCGGGGTGCGCAGGGCCGGGTCCTCGGCCTGCGCGTCGAAGGCCGTGTACCCGGCGCCGCGGAACAGCCCGGTGGCCGCGTGCAGCACCGCCAGGTGCCGCGCGTCGGCGGGGTCGAGGGAACGCAGGTAGGCGCCGTAGTCCTGGCCCTCGTCCCACGGGGCGCCCAGGGCGCGCGTGCGCTCTCGGAAGGCGGCGACGGCGTCGGTGTCCGGCGCCGGCATCGTACGCAGGATCCCGACTCCGGCGGCCAGCATCAGCTCGGCCGCGGCCATGCCGGTCAGCAGGGAGAGCTGGGCGTTGTGCTCCTCCGCCGGCAACGGCGCCCGGTGCACGAGCTCGTGCGCCCCGTCCTCGGTGACACGGACCTCCTGGTCCGGCAGGTTCAGGGAGGCGCCGCCGCGGGCGGCCTCCTGCGCGGCCCGCCGTCGGCCCACCTCCGGCAGCAGCGCCAGCGAGTCGCGCACCTCGGCCGGCCACCCCTCGGCGGCGGCCCGGTCCGCGTCGGTGACCCCGGGGCGCGGCGTCGTCGGCGCCTGCGCCCCCGGCTGTGCGTCGAGGAAGGCCTGCACCTGCCCGTACGTCAGCTGCGCCCGGGAGCGGATGCGGGCACGTTCGAGGCCGGTCTCGACGACGGCGCCCGCGGCGTCCAGCAGGAACGTCCACACGAACGCCGGGCGCTCGCGGTCGGGCAGCAGCGAGGCGGCGTCCTCGCTCAGCACCTCCGGGTGCAGGGGGACCCGGCCGTCGGGCAGGTAGACGGTCTGGCCGCGGCGGCGGGCCTCGCCGTCCACGGCGCCGCCCGGGGTCACGAAGGCGGGCACGTCCGCGATCGCGTAGCGGACCAGGATGCCGTCGTCGTCGGCGGGGGTCAGGAGCAGGGCCTGGTCCAGGTCCGTGGAGCCGGCGGGGTCCACGGTGACGAACGGCAGGGCCGTGCGGTCCGCGTGGTCCGGGCTCCCGGTCAGGCCCGCGTGCACCTCACGCGCGGCCGCCTCCGCCTCGGCCAGGACGGGGGCGGGGAAGGCCGGCGGCAACTCGAGCTCCGTCCGCAGGGCGGCGAGGCGCTCGAGCAGGGTCGGGTCGGCGGGGCCGCGGAGGCCGAGGGCGTGAGGGGTCATGGCGGTGCTCCTGGGCAGGGGGCCGAGACGACGCACGCCCCGGCGGATCACCGGGGCGTGCGGGCGGGTCAGGAGGCGGCGAACCCGAGCGGGCCCGACTTCTTCGCGCCGATCTCCACGAAGCCGATGCGGTCGCCGGGGACGACCACCTGGCGGCCCTTGGCGTCCGCCAGGACCAGCGGGGTGCCGTCGGAGACGGCGGCGTCCACGAGGGAGCGGACCTCGTCCGCCGACTGCTCGCTGTCGATGACGACCTCGCGGCCGACGTGCTGCACACCGATGCGGATCTCCATGGGGAACCTCTTCTCTTCGTCGCGTCCTGTGCGGTCCGCCGTCAGCCTACGGGACCGCTCGGCGGGGTGGACGGGCACCCCCGAGGTTCACCCGCGGGCGAAACGGGCCGGACGGCCGGGTCAGCGCGGCGCGTCGTCCGCGGAGGGCAGCGAGGCGAGGCCGCGCCAGACGAGCGCGTCCACCGTGCGGGCCATCTCGGCGGCGGCGGGGCGGGCGTCGGCGTCGAGCCGGTCCGCCCAGTGGCGGGCGGCGCCCAGGAGATAGCCGACGAGTCCGCGGGAGAGCACCTCGGCCTCGGCCTCGGCCACGGTGGTGTCCGCGCGGATGGTGCGCGCGACCTCGGAGGAGAGCAGCCGGTGCACGGCCTCGCTGCGCGTGCGCACCTCCGGGTCCCCGTCGATGCCGGAGTCGAAGATCAGGCGGTGGGTCCGCTCGGGAGAGGCCATGTACTCGAACACGGCGGCGACGGTGGCCCGCACCCGTTCGCGATTGTCCCGGCGGGTGTCCATCGCCGCCTCGAGGAGCGCGCGCAGGCTCGCGACCTCGGCGTCCAGCAGCTCGAGGAAGAGCTCGTGCTTGCTGGGGAAGTGCTGGTAGAGGACCGGCTTGGAGACCTCGGCCCGCTCGGCGATCTGCTCCATGGAGGCCCCCGCGTACCGCTCCGCGGCGAAGACCGCGCGGGCGCAGTCCAGCAGCTGGCGACGACGCTCCTGCCGGGGCAGACGGCGGCCTCGCCCGGGCTCGTCGGGCGCGGTGGCGGCGGGGTGGTCGGTCACGGGGTCCTCCTGGCGCGGGGCGGGCTCACGCGATGCGCGCGGCGCCGCCCTCGTCCTCGTGCGCGGGACAGACCGCCTCGACCGTGCCCACGGCGGGGGCGGGGCGGCCGGGGGCCTCGATCCCGAAGACCGCCTCGAGGGCGTCCTCATAGCGGTCGAGCCGGCCCTCGGCGGCGAGCCGCTTGGCGCGCACGCTGGGCTCGTGCAGGAGCTGGTTCACCATGCGGCGCAGGGCGAACTCCACCTCCTCGGCGGCCGCCGTGCAGCCGTGGCGGGCGCGCACGCGCTCGAGCTCCCGGTCGAGCACACCGAGGGTGTGGCGGCGCAGGGCCTTGATCGCCGCGTCGGCACTGCGGCCACGCTGCGCGGCGCGGTACTCCTCGACGGCGTCGTCCACGAGCGCGCGGGCCTCCGCGACGGCGACCTGGGCCTGCTCGGGTGCGGCCAGCCGCACCGACTCGAGGGTGATGAGATCGACGTCCGGCAGGTCCGCGACCGCCGGGTCGAAGTCGCGCGAGAGGGCCAGGTCGACCACCGTGAGCGGACGCCGTCCGCCCTTGCGCAGCTCCTGGAGGCGCTCGGGGCTGATCTGGCGTTCGCCGCCGGAGGAGCCGATGATCACGTCCGCCTCGGCGACGGCGCCGGCCACGGCCTCGCCGCCGAGCGCGAGGGCCCAGCCGCCGCGGTCCGCGACGAACTGCTCCGCGCGGCCCGAGGCCGAGTGCACGCCGACGGTGGTCGCGCCCCGGTCCGCCAGCTGCGCGAGCGTGGTGCCGGCGTAGGCGCCCGTGCCGATCAGCAGGATGGTGGCCCCGGCCCAGAAGTCGCGCTGGGCCGCGGCGTCGGTGAGACCGCGCAGCTCCTCCGCGAGGTCCAGGGCGACGGAGACGACCGAGCGGCCGGCCGCGCCGAGCGCCGTGCGGGAGCCGACGTCCTTGGCCGTGCGCGTGGCGGACTCGAAGAGGCGGACGAGCGGACCCGAGGCGGTGCCGGCCTCCTGGGCCGCCGTCAGGGCGCGTCGGACCTGACCGGCGATCTCGCGCTCGCCCACCACGGCGGAGTCCAGTCCGGCGCCGACCTCGAAGAGGTGACGGGCCGTGGCGTCGGCGTCGAGTGTGCGGAACGCGGCGTGCACGTCCTCGTCGGGCAGGGAGGTGGAGGCGGCGACGGCGGACAGCAGCCCCGCGCGAGCGGCCTCGACGCCGGCCCCGTCGGCCTCGGCGTAGATCTCCACGCGGTTGCACGTGGCCAGCACGACGGCGCCCGCCGCACCGCTGCCGGGCAGGGCGGGCCCGACCCCGGTCGCGCCGGCGCTGAGGCGGGCGACCGTGTCCAGGTCCAGATCATGGTGGGAGGCGACGAGAGAGAAGACAGTCACAGCGGGCCAAGTCTAGCCCCGACCGCCCCGCCCGTCCGGGAAGGCGGACCTGACCCGGGTGCCGTCGGCCAGTGTGACGACGCTCACGGAGGACGCGGATGTGCCACCGCGACACGACCGGTGGGACACTGGGGGCATGTCCGCCCTGTCCCAGACCCCCGAGACCCCCGCGGCCGTCCCGGCACTGCCCGCCGAGCACCCGCTGCGCACCGAGGATCCGTCACGCTCGACCGTGGCCAGCCCGCTCCTCCGCGCGCTGCGCGGCCAGCGCCCCGACCGCCACCCCGTGTGGTTCATGCGGCAGGCCGGCCGTTCGCTGCCCGAGTACCGCCAGGTGCGCGAGGGGATCGGGATGCTCGACTCCTGCCTCATGCCGGACCTGGTCCGGGAGATCACGATGCAGCCGGTGCGCCGCCACGACGTCGACGCGGCGATCTTCTTCTCGGACATCGTGGTCCCCCTGCGCCTGGCGGGCGTGGACGTGGAGATCCAGCCCGGCGTGGGCCCCGTGCTCGGCCAGGCCGTCCGCACCGCCGACGACGTCGCCGCGCTGCCCGTCCTCGAGGACGCCGCCCTGGACGTCATCCGCGAGGCCGTCGCGGCCACCGTCGCCGAGCTGGGCCCGCGCCCCCTGATCGGCTTCGCCGGCGCCCCCTTCACGCTGGCGGCGTACATGGTGGAGGGCCGTCCCTCCCGCGACCACTTCGGCCCGCGACGCATGATGCACGCCGACCCCGAGACCTGGGCCGCCCTGGCCGGCTGGGCGGCCACCGTGTCCGGCCAGTTCCTGCGCGCCCAGCTCGAGTCCGGCGCCTCCGCCGCGCAGCTGTTCGACTCGTGGGCCGGTTCGCTCTCGGCGGACGACTACCTCGAGCACGTGCAGCCGCACTCGACGGCGGCCCTCGCCCATGTCGCCGACCTCGCCGGGCCCGGCGTCCCCGACGGCGCCCCGCTCCTGCACTTCGGCACGGGCACCGGAGAGTTCCTGCACCACATGCGTGACGCGGGCGCGACCGCCGTCGGCGTGGACCACCGCCTCACGCTCGCCGAGGCGCACCGCCGGCTCAGCGCGAACCCCGGCCCCGACGGACGCGGCGCCGTGCCCCTGCAGGGCAACATCGACCCGGCCCTGCTCGCCGCCCCGTGGGAGGTCCTCGAGGCCCACGTGCGCGACGTTGTCGCCTCCGGCGCCGTCGCGCCCGGCCACGTCGTCAACCTCGCCCACGGCGTGCCGCCGGAGACGGACGCGGCCGTGCTGACCCGCGTGGTCGAGCTGATCCACTCCCTGCCCGTGCCGGAGCGGGAGGGCCAGGACCCGGCACCGGGGGTCGAGACCGCCGAGCGGGAGGAGCGCGCATGAGCGGCACGGCGCTCGTGGTCGGCGGCGGCATCGCCGGCCTCGTCGCGGCCCACCGACTGTCCGCGGCGGGCTGGGACGTGACCCTCGCCGAGGCCACCTCCGTGCTCGGGGGCGCGGTCTCCCCGCGCTTCCTCGACGTCCCCTCGCACGGCGAGACCGGGGCCCCCGAGACCCAGACCCTCGAACTCGACGGCGGCGCCGAGTCGTTCGCCGTCCGCGGCGCCGCCGTGCGCGCGCTCGTGGAGGAGCTCGGGCTGGGCGAGAAGATCGTCGCGCCCGAGCCCCTCGGCTCGTGGCTGCACGGTCCCGCCGGCCCCGTGCGCGCCCCGCGTCTCGGCATCGTCGGCATCCCCGGCGACCTCGACGCCGAGGACCTCGCCGCCGCCCTCACGCCGGCCGGCCTGGAGCGCGCCCGGCAGGACGCCGAGGCCCCCATGGATCGCTGTGCCGCCGCGCTCGCGGCCGGCGAACCGGTGACCGTCGCGCAGGTCGTGGCCGACCGCCTCGGCGACGAGGTGCTCGACCGCCTCGTGGCCCCCGTCGTCGCCGGAGTCCACTCGGCCGACCCCGCGGTCGTCGAGCTGGAGCGCGTGGCCCCCGGCCTGCTCGCCGCCGCCGTGGAGCACGGCGGGCTGGCCGCGGGCGTCGCCGCGCTGCGGTCCACCGGGACCCCCGGCTCGCTCGTGGCCGGTCTGGACGGCGGCATGGTCCGCCTCACCGGCCGGCTCGTCGAGGCGCTGCGCGAGGACGGGGCCACCGTCCTGCGCGGTGTCCGGGTGGCCGCCCTGTCCCGCGTGCCCGCCACCGGCGGCTGGTGGGCCCAGATCTCGGACCGGGACGACGAGGTCGTCCGCGGGCTCGACGTGGACCGCGTCGTGCTGGCCGTGGACGGCGTCACCGCCTGGGACCTGCTGGCCCCGCTCTCGGCCGAGGCCCTGGACCCCGACGCCGGCCCCGCCCTCGGCGAGGGCATCGCGCTGGCCACGCTCGTCGTCGAGGCCGCGGGCCTGGACGACGCGCCACGCGGCACCGGAGTGCTGGTCGGCGCCGGGACGGACGTGGCCGCCAAGGCCCTGACCCACGCCACCGCCAAGTGGGCGTGGCTGCGCGAGGTCGTCGCGCGTCCGCAGGAGGACGGTGTCGCCCGCCATCCCCACCGCCACGTGCTGCGCCTGTCCTACGGCCGCCAGGGCGGCGGGCCCGAGGCCCTGGGCCACCGCAGCGCGGACGAGGAGCTGCTCGCGCAGGCGCTCGTGGACACGGCGACTCTCACCGGGGTGCCGCTGGCGGAGGAGGACGTCGTCGCCCGCACCGTCACCCGCTGGCGCCGCTCCATCCCGCCGCAGGCCGGCCCCGACCGCGCGAAGGCGGACACGCTGATCGACTGGGCACGGGACGTGCCCGGCCTCGACCTCGTGGGCAGCTGGGTGCACGGCACCGGGCTGGCCGCCGTCGTCGCCGGCGTGGACCGCACCCTCGGCGCCGACGCGCCGCCCGCGGGCTGACCTCGCCCCCAGACCACCCCTGACGCAATCGGATCTCAAGGAAGAGGACCATGACCAAGGACAGCACCACCACCCCTGCCGAGGCCGGCAAGGACTGGTTCACCACCTACACCGTGTTCGCCCGCCCACAGGGCGAGCCCGGCTGGCTGGGACTGGAGGGCCGTGACGCGAAGAAGGCCGCCAAGGAGTTCGACGAGGCCGTCGCGCGGGTGGCCCAGACCGGCGTGACCGTGCGCGGCGTCTACGACGTCTCGGGCATGCGCGAGGCCGGCGACGTCATGGTGTGGATGTACGGCCAGGTGCCCGAGGACCTGCAGGCCGCCATCCGCGAGCTGCGCCGCACCCGTCTGCTCGAGGGCACCACGATGGTGCTCTCGGCCATGGGCGCCGATCGCATGGCCGAGTTCAACAAGGACCACGTCCCCGCCTTCGCCATGGGCCGCAAGGCCCTGAAGTGGCTGTGCTTCTACCCGTTCGTGCGCTCGTACGATTGGTACCTGCTGGACCCGAAGGAGCGGGCCCGCATGCTCCGCGAGCACGGCCAGCTCGGCCAGGACTTCCCGCAGGTATGGGCGAACACCACCAGCGCGTTCGGCCTGAACGACTGGGAGTGGCTGCTGGGCCTCGAGGCGGACGAGCTGACGGACCTGGTGGACATGATGCGCCACCTGCGCAACAACGAGACCCGCCTGCACGTGCGCAGCGAGGTGCCGTTCTACACCGGACGCCGTCTGGAGACCGCCGAGATCGCGGAGGTGCTGGCCTGATGACTACCGCCCCCGAGCCCCGCGCCGACGCGCCCGTCCACACCGGCCCGGACGCCGGCGTCGCCCCGGCCCTCCGGACGCCCGAGAAGGCCGCCGCCGGCGTCGACTACGACGTGTGCGGCGTGATGGCCCCCAAGGACTACGACGCCCTGCTGCTCGCCTCCTTCGGCGGGCCCGAGGGCCAGGACGACGTGATCCCGTTCCTGCGCAACGTCACGCGCGGGCGCGGCATCCCGGACGAGCGCCTCGAGGAGGTCGCCACCCACTACCGCGCCAACGGCGGCGTCAGCCCCATCAACGCGCAGAACCGCGCGCTGAAGGCGGCCATCGAGGCCGAGCTGGCCGCCCGCGGCCTGGACCTGCCCGTGTACTGGGGCAACCGCAACTGGGAGCCCTACTTCCCGGACACCCTCGCGCGGATGCACGCCGACGGGCACCGCCGCATCCTGACGGTCACCACCTCCGCGTACTCCTGCTACTCCTCGTGCCGCCAGTACCGCGAGGACATGGGCATGGCCATGGAGCAGACCGGCCTGACCGGGAAGGTGGACCTGGACAAGACGCGCCAGTACTTCAACCACCCCGGCTTCATCGAGCCGTTCCGGGACGGCCTGCGCGCGGACCTGGCCTCGCTGCGCGCGGAGCTGGGGGACGACGCGCGGATCCACGTGCTCTTCGCGACCCACTCGATCCCCACCTCCGACGCCGCCGCCGCCGGCCCGCGCGGCCTCGCCGCCGACCTGCGCGCGCAGGCGGGGGCGGAGCCGGGCGATGAGGGTGCGGACGTGTACTCGGCGCAGCACCTCGATGTGGCCCGCGAGATCCTCGCCGGCGTGCCCGAGGCCGCGGACGTGCCGTGGTCGCTCGTGTACCAGTCGCGCTCCGGCCCGCCCTCGGTGCCGTGGCTCGAGCCGGACATCAACGACGCGATGGAGCACCTCGCGGGCGAGGGCGCCGAGACGGACGCGCAGGGGCGCGCCGTGGCGGGCTTCGTCGTCGTGCCGCTGGGGTTCGTCTCGGACCACATGGAGGTGGTCTGGGACCTCGACACCGAGGCCAAGGAGACCGCCGAGGGGCTGGGCGTGGGGTTCCGGCGCAGCCCCACCCCGGGCACCGACCCGCGGTTCGTGGCCGGGCTCGTGGACATCGTGGAGGAGCGGCTGGGCCGGCGCGAGGGTCGCGCCGCGGTCGGCTGCTTCCCGGCGTGGTACGACGTGTGCCGGCCGGACTGCTGCGTCAAGGTGATGCGGGACGGCTCGACGCGGCCGACGACGTCCGCTGTCGACGCCGCCGTGCGCGGGCTGGCCGAGCACGAGGCGGGCGCCGCGGCCCCCGCCGAGGAGGCCTGAGACCGTGACCCCCCTGCGCATTGGCACCCGGGGCTCCGCCCTGGCGACCACGCAGACCAGCCACGTGGCCGAGACGCTCACGGAGCGCTCCGGCCTGGCCCACGAGCTGGTGGTGATCCGCACCGAGGGCGACGTCACCACCGGCTCGCTGGCCTCGCTGGGCGGCACCGGCGTGTTCGCCTCGGCGCTGCGGGCCGCCGTGCTCGACGGCGTCGTGGACGCGGCGGTGCACTCGCTCAAGGACCTGCCGGCCGCCCAGCCGGAGACCCTCGAGATCGCCGCGGTGCCGGCCCGGGCCGACCTGCGGGACGCCCTGTGCGCCCGCGACGGCCTCACCCTGGCGACCCTGCCCGAGGGCGCCCGGGTGGGCACGGGCTCGCCGCGCCGCGTGGCCCAGCTCAAGGCGCTGCGCCCGGATCTGGAGCTGGTGGACATCCGCGGCAACGTGCAGACCCGCCTGGCCCGCGTGCCCGGGCTGGAGCAGCACGACGATCACGCCCCGGCCGCCGCGGGTTCGCCCCGCGGTGACCTCGACGCCGTGATCCTGGCCTGTGCCGGGCTCAACCGGCTCGGCCTGGACCACGTGATCACCGAGCGGATCGACCCGGAGGTCATGGTGCCCGCCCCCGGGCAGGGCGCCCTGGCCGTGGAGATCCGGGCCGAGGACGAGTCCTTCCTCGGTCGGGCGCTCCTGGACCCCGAGGCGCCGGTCGGGAGGCTGCACGCCGCCCTCGAGCTGGTCGACGATCGGGACACCCACGTGGCGGTCACCGCCGAGCGGGCCCTGCTGCGCCGCCTCGAGGCCGGCTGCGCCGCGCCGATCGGGGCCGTGGCCCGCGTGACCGACGGCGAGGCCGGCGCGCCGCGCATCGAGATGACCGCGATGGTGGCCGCCCTCGACGGCTCGCGCGTGCTGCGCCGGACCTCGTCCGTGCAGCTCGACCCGGTGCCGACCGACGTGGCCGGCGACCCGGCGGCCGGCGACGAGTGGCTCGAGGACACCCTGTTCGTGGCCGCGGAGGCACTCGGCGTGCACGTGGCCGAGCAGTTCGTGGCCGAGGGCGCCGACCTGCTGCCCGGCACGGTGCGCGGGGTGGACCGGGGCGACGGCGCCCCGCGCCCCGACGACCCGGCCTGAGATGCGCGTCCTGCTCACCCGCCAGCCGGCCCAGGCCGGCGACCTCGAGGCCGGTCTCGCCGGCACCGAGGTGGCGGGGCGGCGGCTGCGGGTCGGCTTCCTGCCGCTGACCGACTTCGCACTGCCCGACGACGACGGCCCCCTGCGCGCGCTGCTCGCGGACTGGGCGGGGGCCGACGGTGATGCGGCCGGGCCGGTGCGCTCGGACGGGTCCCGCTGGCTCGTGGTGACGAGCCCCAACACCGTGCGCGCGCTCAGGGCCGTCGGCTGGGACGGCCATGTCCCGGCGGGCGCGCGGATCGCGGTCACCGGACCGGGCACGGCACGGGTGCTGACCGAGGCGGGCTGCGACGCGGCGCCGTGGCTGCCGCCCGAGGACCGCTCCGCCGAGGGCCTGATCGCCGGACTCGCCGCCCTGCATCCCCGCGGCGCCCGCGCGTGGCTGCCCCAGTCCGATCGGGCCCGGTCCCGCCTCGCCGACGGCCTGCGCGCGGCGGGCTGGGACGTGCGGACCGGGCTCGCCTACCGGACGGTGCCGTATCCGGCGCAGGCCGGCAGGCGGCTGCTCGACGGGGCGGCGGACGAGGGCCGGGGGGACGTCGTGACGCCCGCGCGGCTGGCCGCGGTCGCGGCGGGGACCGCCGTGGTGCTCACCAGCTCGTCCGCGGCGGAGGAGTTCGTGGCCGCGGGTCTGACGCCGCTGGTGGGGGAGCGGGTGCGGCTCGTGGCGATCGGCGCGCCGACCCGGGACACATGCGCGCGGCGGGGTCTGCCCCTGCTCGGGACGGCCCCCACGCCGGATGCGGCCGGAGTGCTGGCCGTGCTGCGCGCTGCGGCCTGAGCCGCCCGTCCGCACTCGAGGCGAGGCTCAGTCGGGGCGGCCGCCGTCCGGGTCGGGCGCGTCGTCCTCCGTCGGCGCCGGGCCGGCGTCGTGCCTCTCGTCCTGCGGCACGCCGGTGGCGGCGGCCATGATGTCCACCCGCGGGCCGCGCAGGATGGCGACCGAGACGTTGGTGAAGCCCGTGTTGGCGAGCAGCTCCGAGGCTTCCTCATCCGTCAGGTCGTACGCGTGCGCGAGCATGCGCACGTTCTCCGTGTAGAAGGCGTGCAGGCGGTCGACGCCGCGCAGGAAGTCCAGAGTGTTCCCCATGCCGGGGAGCCTACCGAACGGGCGTGGTGGGCGGGTGGCCGGCGGGTGAACGGCCGGTGGACCGGCCCGCCGGCCGCGGGGGACGACGGGCCGTGCCGCTCAGCCCTCGGCGCGGCGGCTGCGGCGGCGGACCAGCGAGACCTCCATGGTCCGGCCCTCGGTGCGGGTGCGCAGGTACGGCTGGTCCTCCACGAGGGTGGAGAGCTTGGAGTGTCCGAAGTCGCGCGGGTCGAAGTCCACGTGGGTGCGGCTCAGGTGTTGGCCGATCAGGGACAGCGTGGCCCAGCCGTCGTCGGTGCTCGTGGCGTTGACGGCCTTGGTGAGCGCGGCCTGCAGGTCGATGCGCGGGGCGGCGTCGGCCTCGTCGTGCTCGGGCTCGGCCTCGACCGGCACCTCGGGCGGGGTCGGGTCCTCGGTGACGTCCGACGACGACGCACGGCGGCCCCGCCGACCGGCCCCGGACTTCGCCTCCGCGGCCTTGCCGTCCTTGCCGGCGGCGGCGTCCCCGGCGGGCGCCGCGTCCCCGGCGGGCGCCGCGTCGGCGGCGGGGGCCTCGGCGTCCGCGTCCGTGGCCTCGGGGGACTCGGCGGCGTCGGTGGTCTTGGACCCGCGACCGCGGCCTCGACCGCCGCGGCGGGACCCCGAGCGGCCGGAGCCCTCGGACGCCTTGGCGTTCTCCTCCTTGGCGGGGGCGTCCTCGCCGGTCTCGTCGTCGTCGACGTCGTGGTCCGTGGCGGTGCCGAGCAGCTCGAGGTAGATGAACTGGTCCACGGCGTTGCGCAGCGAGGCGGGGGTCTTGCGGGCGCCCAGGCCGATCACGCGCTTGCCGCCCTCGCGCAGGCGGGTGGCCAGGCGCGTGAAGTCGGAGTCGGAGGAGACGAGGGCGAACGCGTCCACGTTGCCCATCCAGAGCAGGTCCATCGCGTCGATGATGAGCGCGGAGTCCGAGGAGTTCTTGCCCACGGTGTAGGCGAACTGCTGGACCGGCTGGATCGCGTGGTGGTTCAGCGCCTTCTTCCAGCCGTTGAGGTTGGTCGTGGTCCAGTCGCCGTACGCACGCTTGATCGTGGGGGTGCCGTAGGTGGCGAGCTCCTCGAGGATCAGGGGGGCGAACTTGGGGGAGACGTTGTCGCTGTCCATCAGGACGGCGATGCGCAGGGATGCGGGGGTGGGTTCGGGCATGTGTCCCACCCTAGTCGGCGGCGGTGCGCCCGTGGCCGGCGGTGACCGGGATCGCCTCCCGCTCGCCCCGGCGCGGGCGGGGCCGCGAGGCGGCGGCCAGCGTGCCGACGACCAGCCCGACGAGCGCCGGGACCACCCAGCCGAAGCCGACCGCGTAGCCGGGCAGCACCCGGCCGGCCAGGCCCGTCAGGGCGGTGACGGGCGGCGTCGTCGCGAGCGCCTCCGGCAGGGCGCCCAGCAGGTCGAAGAAGGCGGCGAGCCCCGTGCAGGCGACCACCCAGCGGGCCACCGCCGGGTGGTCCCGCACCCAGGCCCAGGCGAGACCGAGCAGGATGACGACGACGGCGATCGGGTAGAGGAACATCAGCACCGGGACGGACCAGGCGATGATCGCCTCCAGGCCCAGGTTGGCGAGCGCGAAGGACACGACGAGGAAGAGGCTCGCCCACAGCCGGTAGGACCCGGGGAACATCTCCGCGAACATCTCGGTGCACGCCACGATCAGTCCGATGCAGGTCTTCAGGCACGCGACGACGACGATGGCCGCGATGAGGTACACGCCCGCCGCGCCGAAGAAGTGGCTCGCGCTGCGGGCGAGGACGTCGCCGCCGTTCGCGGCCTGCGCGAACGCGCCGTGGCTCGTGGCGCCGACGTACGCCAGGGAGGCGTAGACCACCGCCATCGCCGCACCGCCGAGCAGCCCCGCCTTGCCCAGCTCCACCGCCATGCGGCGCGGGCCCGTCACGCCCAGGCGCCGGGCGGCGTCGACGATCACGACCGCGAAGGCGAGCGAGGCGAGCGCGTCCATGGTGTTGTAGCCGTCCAGCAGGCCCCGCACGAGCGCCCCGTCGGCGTAGGCGGGGGTCGGCGAGGGCAGGGCGCCCGTGCTCATCGGGGCCACGACGGCGGCCGCCACCAGGGCGCCGAGCAGGACCAGGAACGCCGGGGTCAGGTAGCGCCCCACCCACTCCATGAGCCGGCCCGGACGGAACGCCGCCACCGCGGCGACCGCGAAGAACGCCGCCGTGAAGCCGAGCAGCCGCAGGCCGCCGTCGCCCGCCAGGGGCGCGACACCGATCTCATAGGACACCGTGGCGGTGCGGGGGATGGCGAAGAGGGGGCCGATCGTCAGGTACAGCAGGCACGTGAACGCCACGGCGAAGCGCCGGGAGACGGGCGCCGTCATCTCACGGACCGAGCGCGCCCCCGTCACCGCCGAGGCGACGATGCCCAGGACCGGCAGCCCCACCGCCGTGACGAGGAAGCCGAGCGTGGCCGGCGTGACCGCGGCGCCCGCATCCCGGCCCAGGCCGGCGGGGAAGATCAGGTTGCCGGCGCCGAAGAACAGGCCGAAGACGAGCGAGGCCAGCAGCAGGGTCTGACCGGGGCGCAGGCGCGGGGGCATCACGGGCCTCTCGACGGCGAACGGGGCGCCATGACTGTACCCGGCGCGCGGTCAGCCTCCGCGCCTAGACTGGACGGGTCCCCGAACCAGGAGCGTGTGACCCCGTCATGTCCTTCCCGCTGCACCGTCCCCGGCGTCTGCGCCGGTCCGCCGCGATGCGCCGCCTCGCCGCCGAGACGCGCCTGCACCCCGCCGAGCTGATCCTGCCGGCCTTCATCAAGGAGGGCGCCGCCGAGCCCGTGCCGATCGCCTCGATGCCGGGCGTCGTGCAGCACACCGCGGACTCGCTCAAGGCCGCCGCGGCCGAGGCCGCCGAGCTGGGCCTGGGCGGCATCATGCTGTTCGGCGTGCCGACCACGCGCGACGCCGTCGGCAGCGCCGCCCTGGACCCGGACGGCGTCCTGAACCGGGCCATCCGGGACGTGAAGGCGGAGGTGGGGGACGGGCTCGTCGTGATGTCCGACCTGTGCCTGGACGAGTTCACCGACCACGGCCACTGCGGCGTGCTCACCGCCGAGGGCGCCGTGGACAACGACGCGACGCTGGAGATCTACGCCCGGATGGGCGTCGCGCAGGCCGAGGCCGGTGCGGACGTGCTCGGCCCCTCCGGGATGATGGACGGCCAGGTCCGCGTGATCCGGGAGGCCCTCGAGGGCGCCGGCCACCACGAGACCGCGATCCTCGCCTACGCCGCGAAGTACTCCTCGGCGTTCTACGGGCCGTTCCGCGACGCCGTCGACTCCCAGCTCACGGGCGACCGCAAGACCTACCAGATGGACGCCGCCAACCGGAGCGAGGCCCTGCTCGAGGTCGCCCTCGACCTCGAGGAGGGCGCGGACATGGTGATGGTCAAGCCCGCGATGAGCTACCTGGACATCGTGCGCGACGTGGCGGACATGGCGGACGTGCCCGTCTCCGCGTACCAGATCTCGGGGGAGTACGCGATGATCGAGGCCGCCGCCGCGCACGGCTGGATCGACCGGAAGGCCTCGATCGTCGAGTCCGTGCTCTCCATCCGGCGCGCCGGCGCCGACTCCGTGCTCACCTACTGGGCGGCCGAGCTCGGCCGCTGGATGAAGGAGGGGTCCCTGTGACCGCGTCCCAGCCGACCACCAACGCCGCCGCCTTCGCCGCGGCCCAGGCCGTCATCCCCGGCGGCGTCGACTCACCCGTGCGCGCCTTCGGCTCGGTGGGCGGCACGCCCCGGTTCATGGCCGGCGCACGCGGCCCGTACCTGACCGACGTCGAGGGCAACGAGTACGTGGACCTGGTCTGCTCGTGGGGCCCCATGCTGCTGGGCCACCAGCACCCCGAGGTCGTCGAGGCCGTGCACGCCGCCGTGGACCGCGGCCTCGGCTTCGGCACCTCCACGCTGGAGGAGACCGCGCTGGCCGAGCTGATCGCCTCCAAGGTCCCGGTCGAGCGCGTGCGCTTCGTGTCCACCGGCACCGAGGCCACCATGACGGCCCTGCGCCTGGCCCGCGGCGTGACCGGCCGCAACCTGATCGTGAAGTTCGCCGGCTGCTACCACGGCCACTCGGACGGCCTGCTGGCCGCGGCCGGCTCGGGCGTGGCGACCGCCGCCCTGCCCGGCTCCGCGGGCGTCACCGAGGCCGCCGCCTCCGAGACCCTCGTGGTGGACTACAACGACCGCGCCGCCGTCGAGGCCGTGTTCGCCGAGCACGGCGAGCGCATCGCCGCGCTCATCACGGAGGCCGTGCCCTGCAACATGGGCGTCGTGGAGCCCGCCGAGGGCTTCAACGCGTTCCTGCGCGAGATCACCCGCCGCCACGGCGCGCTGCTGATCTGGGACGAGGTGCTCACCGGCTTCCGCGCCACCGCCACGGGCGGCTGGGGCCTGTCCGGACAGCCCGAGGGCTGGACCCCGGACGTCTGGTGCTTCGGCAAGGTGATCGGCGGCGGCATGCCCGCGGCCGCCCTGGGCGGCTCCGCCGAGATCATGGACCACCTGGCCCCGCTCGGCCCCGTGTACCAGGCCGGCACCCTCTCCGGGAATCCGGTGGCCATGGCCGCCGGCCACGCCACGCTCTCCCGCGCCGACGAGGCCGTCTACGCGGCCGTGACGCGCGCCTCGGACGCCGTGCGCGAGGGCCTCGTGGCCGCGCTCGACGCCGAGGGCGTGGACCACTCGATCCAGCGGGCCGGCACCCTGTTCTCCCTGGCGTTCGGCACCTCCGGCACCGGCGTGCGGGACTACCGGGACGCCCAGGGCCAGGAGGTCTTCCGCTACGCCCCGTTCTTCCAGTCGCTGCTGGCCTCCGGCGTGTACCTGCCGCCGTCCGTGTTCGAGGCCTGGTTCGTCTCCGCCGCCCACGACGACGCGGCGGTCACCCGGGTGCTCGACGCGCTGCCGGCCGCGGCGAAGGCGGCCGCGGCGGCGACGCCCCAGGGCTGAGACCCGGGTGCGGGTCGGGGCCGGGCGCTCAGCGCTCGGCCTCGACCGGCCAGTGGCGCGAGACGGTGGCCTGCGGGTCCTTGCGTCGCAGGTACTGCTCGAAGCTCTCCGCCTGCTCGGCCTTCCAGCGGACCTGCCGCTCGTGCAGGTCCACCGGCGCGACGCGCAGCTGCTCGTACCGGGCGGCCAGGGCGTCGGCCACCTGGACGGCGGCGAGGGCGTCCGCCGCGGAGGTGTGCGCGTTCTCCAGGGTCACCCCGTAGTGCTCGGACACCGCGGAGAGCGTGCGCTTGCCCTTGCGGAACCGGTCCACCTGCTTGTCCAGCACGAACGGGTCGATCACGGGGCGGGCCTCGAGCGGCGTCAGCCCGTGGTGGCGCGCCTCCCGGTCCATCACCGTGAAGTCGTACACGCCGTTGAACGCCACCACGGGGATGCCCGCGGCGAACAGGTCCCGCAGGGTCTCGGTGATCTCCGTGACACCCTGCGCGGCGGGCATGCCCTCCGCCTGCGCCCGCTCCGTGGTGACGCCGTGGACCTCGGCCGCCTCGGCCGGGATGGGCACGCCCGGGTCCACGAGCCACTCGGCCGACGACGCGGCGCGGCCCTGCTCGTCCACCATCACCAGGGTGGCGGTCACGATCAGCGCGGTGCGCGGATCACGTCCGGTGGTCTCGAGGTCGAAGCCGGCGCGGATGCTCTCATGCCAAGTCACGCGCCTCACGCTACCCGGAGCGGCGGACACGACAGGATGGGGTCGTGACCGATCACCCTGTGCTCCCCGGCGCCCGCCACCGCGACGACGGACCGCTCACCCTCGGCGAGGGGCTCGAGGCGCTCGCCCGTCTGGTCCCGCCCGGACGCGCCGTCAGCTACGGGGGGCTGGCCGGCCTGCTGGGGGTCGGCGGTCCGCGGCAGGCCGGCCGGGCGATGGCCGAATCGAGCCCCGGCACGCCGTGGTGGCGGGTGGTCCGGGCCGACGGCTCGCTGCCTCCGGAGCTGGCCGCGCGGGCCGCCGTCGAGCACGAACGCGAGGCCATGCCCCGCACCCCGGCCGGGCGCGTGGACCTGCCCCGGGCCCGCTGGGAGCCCGACGACGGCGCCGCGCGGGCGATCCGTGCGATCGCCGACCGTATCGTGTCCGGGCCCGGTGCGAGGATGAGGCCATGACCAGGGAACACGGGGTGGACCCCTTCGACGACGACGCGGCGGCGCCGGAACGGGCCGCTCGGCTGGTGCGCACGGCCGCCGCGCCCGAGGACCGGATCACGCTCACGGACGAGCAGGAGGCGATCGCCTCGCTCGCCCCCGGGCACAACGCCGTGCTCGTGCTGGGCGCCCCCGGCACGGGGCGCACCACCGTGGCGGTCGAGTACGCGGCCCGCCGGATCGAGGCGGGGCTGGACCCCGAGTCCCTCCTGCTGCTGGCCCCGAGCCGGGATGCGGCGGCGCGGCTGCGCGACGCGCTGACCCGCCGGCTCGCCGCCGCCGGTCGGGGCACCCGCGCCGTCACCCCCGTGCGGACCTGGTCCTCCTACGCGTTCGACCTGCTGCGCCGTGCCCGCGTCACGGGACCGCTGAGGCATCTGGAGGTCGCCCCCCGGCTGCTCACCGGTGCCGAGCAGGACACGGTCATCGCCGAGCTGCTCGAGGGCTACGCCGCCGGCCTCGCCGCCGCGCCGGACTGGCCGGCCGACGTCGCCCCCGCCGTGGAGGCGCGGGGATTCCGCCGCGAGGTCCGCGAGCTCGTGGACCGCATGAGCGAGCTCGGCCTCGAGCCGGGCCGCCTGCAGGAGCTCGGCACCGCCCACGGGCGCCCCGAGTGGGAGGCCGCGGCCGTGCTGCTGCAGGACTACCGGGACCGGATCGACCTGGGCATGGCCGAGGCGTTCGACGCCGCCGGGCTGCTGTCCGCCGCCGTCCGCGTGCTCACCGAGCGGCATCCCGAGGACCCGGAGCGCGACGCCGCGGCGCAGGCGTTCGTGGCGGCGGAGCGGGACCGCCTGGCCGTGCTCGTGGTCGAGGACCTCCACGAGGCCACCCCCGCCGTGCACGACCTGCTCACCGTGCTCGGACGCGGGCGGGACGTGCTGCTCACCGCGTCGCCGGACACCACCGTGGAGGGCTTCCGCGGCGCCCGGCCCGACCTCCTCGCCCGGTACCCCGGGGTCCTCGACCCCGATCCCGTGCCGGGGGCCGCCCCGCCCGCGTCCCCGGACGGGCGCGTCCGGGTGCTGACGCGCGGGCACCGCATGCGCGCCGAGGTCCAGGACGCCTACCTGCGCGTGGCCCGCCGGGTCCGCCAGCGCACCGCCGGCGTCGAACGGACCCGGACCGAGACCGTCCCGGCGGACGGTGACGGCGCCGTCCGCGCGCACGTCGTGCCCACCCGCGCCCACGAGGACCAGCTCGTCCTCGAACGGGTGCTGCGGGTCCACCACGAGGACGGGGTGCCCCTGGACCGGATCCTCGTGGTCGCCCGCTCCGGCTCCCGTGTGGCCGCGCTCGCCCGCCACCTGGAGGCCGAGGGCGTCCCCGTGCTGCGCGACGCCGCCGGGCTCGTGCTGAAGGAGGAGCCCGCCGTCGCGCCCCTGCTCACGCTGGTGGACGCGGCGGGGGCGCTCGCGGAGGATCCGGAGGCCCGGGTCGAGGACGTGCTCGACCCGGACGAGGTCGTGGGACTGCTCACCGGCCGGTACGGGATGGCCAGCGCGCTGCACGTGCGGCGGCTGCGCCAGGACCTGCTGGCCGCCGAGCGGGGCCGGGGCGGCCGGCGCACCTCGGACGCGCTGCTCGCCGCGGCCCTGCTGGACCCGAGCCTGGCCGGCCCCGAGCACGAGCGGCACCGCGCCCTGCGCCGCGTCCACTGGATGCTCCGGGACGGCCTGGAGGCCGCCCGCGCCCCCTCGGCCTCGCCCGAGACCGTGCTGTGGGCGCTGTGGTCCGCCTCCGGTCGGGCCGAGCGGTGGCGTTCGCTCGCGCTGCGGCCCGCCGAGCACGCGAACGACCGCCGCGAGTCCCGCCGGGCGGACGCGGACCTCGACGCCGTCGTCGCCCTGTTCAAGGTGGCCGAGCGCTTCGTGGACCAGTTCCCGGGCGCGTCGCCCGAGTCGTTCGCCGTCTACATGGAGTCCCAGGACCTGCCCGTGGACACCCTGGCCCGCCGTGCCGAGTCCGGTGACGCCGTGCACGTGCGCACCCCCGCCGCGGCGGCCGGCCAGGAGTGGGACACGGTGATCGTCGTGGGCCTGCAGGAGGGCGTGTGGCCGAACACCCGGCTGCGCGGCCAGCTGCTCGGCGCCACCGACCTCGTGGACCTCGTGACCCTGCCCGCGGACGCCCCGTGGCCCACGGATCACCGCACCCGGCTGCGCGAGGTGCGTCAGGACGAGCTGCGCATGCTCGCGGCCGCGGTCTCCCGGGCACGGCGTCAGGTGGTCGTCACGGCCGTCCGCTCGCCGGATGAGGGCCCCTCCGACTTCCTCGACCTGGTGGACCCGCCCGAACGGCTGCCCGCCGAGGCGCGCGACGCCGCCGGCGTCCGGCGGCTCACCGCGGTCCCCGACCCGATCACGGCGTCCGCGCTCGTCGGCCGGCTGCGCCGCGTCCTGGAGGCCGGGGACGAGGCGGACGCGGCCGACGGGGCGACATCCCGGGCCGCGGCGGCCGCCGGCCTGGCGGTCCTCGCCGAGGACGGCGTGACCGTCGCGGACCCCCGACGCTGGTGGGGCCTGCTGCCGCTGTCCACCGAGGCCGCGCTCGTCGACCCGGAGCGCGAGGTCGTCGCGCTCTCGCCCTCCCGCGTGGAGACGGCCCTGCGCAATCCGCTGAACTGGGTGCTGTACCACGTCGGCGCGAACGCGGGCGGAACCCTCGCCCAGTCCGTGGGCACGCTCGTGCACTCGGTGGCCGAACACCACCCCGAGGGCGTGCCCGAGGACGTGCGCGCCGAACTGGAACGCCGCCTGCCCGAACTCGGCCTGCCGGAGGGCTGGATCACGGAGATCGAGCACGACCGGGCCCGCGGCCTGGTGGACGCCTACATCGGCTACTGGAGCATCGCCCGGGCGGCCGGGCGTCGGCCCGTGGCCCAGGAGGTGCGGCTCCTCGCGGACCTGACCTGGGGCGGGACCACCGTCCGGATCACCGGCGTCGTGGACCGGCTCGAGGCGGATGCGCAGGGCCGACCCTTCATCGCCGACCTCAAGACCGGCCGCAGCGCGCCCACCGGCGCGGAGATGGCGCGCCAGCCCCAGCTGGCCGCCTATCAGGTGGCCGTCCGCGCCGGCGGTCTGGAGCAGGTCCGGGACGACCCCGCCACGGACCCCGCCCTGCGCGCCGCGCTCGCCGGTCTGGAGCACCCCACGACACCGGCCGGCGCGGCCCTCGTCCAGCTCGGCGCCGGCACCCAGAAGACCAAGGTGCAGGACCAGCCGGCCCTCGAGGACGAGGACACCTGGGCGCTCGAGCAGGTGTTCACGGCGGCCCGCCGCACCACGGGGCCGCGCTTCCTCGCCCTCCACGAGGCCGGCGCCCGCCGGTGCGCGCTGCCCTCCGTCTGTCCGCTCTGCTCCGAAGGAAGGCAGGTCACCGAATGGCCCCGCTGACCGGCGATCCCGCCGCCCAGACCGATCGTCCGCGCGTCGAGGACGCGGTCCACTCGCCGGAGGACATCGCGGCACGGCTGCGGCTGCCCCCGCCCACGGAGGAGCAGGCCGAGGTGGTCACCGCCCCGCTCACTCCGCGCCTGGTGCTGGCCGGCGCCGGCTCCGGCAAGACCGCCACCATGGCCGACCGCGTGGTCTGGCTCGTGGCCAACGGTCTCGTGCGCCCGGACGAGGTCCTCGGCGTCACGTTCACCCGGAAGGCGTCCGGTGAGCTCGCCGAGCGGATCAACGGGCGCGTGGACGCCCTGCTGCGCTCCGGCCTCGAGATCCCCGGCTTCGACGGGGAGCCCGAGGACCTGGGCCGCGCCTCGGTGTCCACGTACCACTCCTACGCCGGCGCGCTCGTCAGGGACCACGGCCTGCGGATCGGCGTGGAACCGGAGGCGCGGCTGCTCGGAGGCGCGGACGCCCACCGGCTCATGGGCGCCGTCGTGCGTTCGCATCCGGTGGTCGCGGACACCCTCGGCGTGGCCCCGTCCCGGCTCATCACGCAGGCGTTGCGGCTGGCCGGGGACATGGCCGAGCACCTGGTGAGTGCGGACGAGGTGCGCGAGTTCCTCGCCCGGCTGGCCGAGCAGGGGAGCGCCCTGCCGCTGCCCCCGCGCGCCAAGACCCCCTCGAAGGAGATCCAGGAGTTCCTGACCGGCCTGGCGGACCGCGCCCTCATGGCGGACCTCGTGGCCCGCTACGACGAGGTCAAGCGCGAGCAGGACGTGATGGACTTCGGCGACCTGCTGCGCCACGCGGCGCGCATCGCCGTCGAGGTGCCGGCGGCCGGCGAGCAGGAGCGCGCGCGGTTCCCCGTGGTGCTGCTGGACGAATTCCAGGACACCTCCCACGCCCAGATGCGGATCTTCGCCGGGCTGTTCGGCCCGCGCGGCCCCGAGGACGACGCGCCCGGGTTGGGGCACTGCGTCACCGCGGTGGGTGACCCCCACCAGTCGATCTACGGCTTCCGCGGCGCCTCCGCCGGGCAGCTCTTCGCCTTCCCGCACGCCTTCCCCCGACTGGAGACCGGCCCCGGCGGCGCCCCGCGGCGCGTGAACGCGGACGTCTCGCACCTGACGATCGCGTGGCGCAACGAGGAGTCGATCCTGGCGGTCGCCAACGCCGTCGCCGCACCGCTGAACGCCCACGCCGCCGCGACGGGCGGCGCGCCGGTGGAGGTGCGCACCCTGCGGCCCCGGCCGGGCGCGGGGGAGGGCGTCGTCCGGGTGGACCGGTTCGTCACCGCGGAGGAGGAGGCCGCCGACGTCGTCGCCCGCCTCGGCGCCCTCACCGGGTCCGGGCCCGGGGGGGCCACCCCGAGCCGCGCCGTCCTGTGCCGCACCCGCGCCCAGTTCGGCCCCGTGCTGGACGCGCTCGACGCCGCCGGCCTGCCCTACGAGGTGCTCGGGCTCTCCGGGCTGCTGGCGCTGCCGGAGGTCGCCGAGGTGCTCGCCGTCCTCCACGTGCTGGCCGACCCCACGCGCAGCGACCAGCTCGTCCGCCTGCTCACCGGCCCGCGCTGGCGCATCGGCGTGGCCGACCTCGAGGTGCTGCAGGAGCGCGCCCGGTTCGTCTCGCGGCTGCGGGCCCGGCGGGCCGGCGGTGGGCGGGAGGACCCCGCCGGGGACGCCCCGGACCCGGCCCGGGACGTGAGCCCCGAGGAGGACGCCGACGCCGCCGCCCTGCTGGAGGCCCTCGACTCCCTGCCCGGGGAGGGGACGGACTGGGTCGGCTCGCGCGGCCGCGGCTTCTCACCCGAGGGCCTGGCCCGACTGAGGGCCGTCAACGCCGAGCTGCGCCGGCTCTCTACGCGCACCGGGGAGGACCCGGCCGACCTCATCGCGGAGGTGATCCGTGAGACGGGGCTGGACGTCGAGGTGGCCCTGCGGCCCGGCGTCTCCGCGGCCGCGGCCCGGCGGCACCTGAACGCGTTCCAGGACGCGGCCCGCGACTTCGGCGCCGGCACCACGGCGACGGACCTGACGGCGTTCCTGGCCTGGACGGAGTCCGTCCTCGAGCACGAGGACGGCCTCGGCGTCGAGAACGCCGAGCCCACCCCCGGCCTGGTCCAGGTGCTCACCGCGCACGCCTCGAAGGGGCTCGAGTGGGACGTCGTCGCGGTCCCCGGCCTGCAGGAGGGCACGTTCCCCTCCACGCGGGCGGACCGCTGGACCAGCCCCCGGGCCGGCGCGCTGCCGTGGCCCCTGCGCGGGGACCGCGCGTCGCTGCCGCAGTGGGACGGCTCGTGGGCGCAGGACCAGCGGGACTGGGTCCAGTCGGCCGGCACCGGATACAGCTCGAAGGCGGCCCAGGAGGGCAACCCGGACCCCTATGCCGTGGCCGTGGCCGCCCACGCCGAGCGCGAGGAGCGGCGCCTGGCCTACGTCGCGTACACGCGCGCGCGATCCGCCCTGTGGCTGAGCACCTCCCTGTTCAAGGGAGTCAACAAGGAGCCCCTGCCGGCCTCGGCCTTCCTCGAGGAGGTGGCCGGTCTGGCGGGGGAGGTGCCCGGCGTCGCGCTCGGCCCCGCCCCGGCCGAGGACGACCTGCCCGAGGCCAACCCCGCCGCGGGCCGGACGCTGGTCGCCCGCTGGCCCTTCGACCCGCTCGACGGCCCGGAGGCCTTCGTCGCCGACCCGGAGGACCCCGAGGACGAGGAACGCTGGCAGCCGCTGCCGCGCCGCTCCCGGGCCCGCCGGCACGGGGTGGAGGCGGCCGCCGCGGCCGTGCACGCCGCGGACCCGGCGGCGCTCGGGGACGACCCGGAGCTGGCCCGCCAGGTGGACTGGGTGCTGCTGCGCCGCCGGGACGTCGCCGGGACGGGCGGGGAGACCGCCCTGCCCGAGCACGTCTCCGTGTCCCTCTACGGCGAGCTCGCCGCCGACCCGCAGGCCGTGGCCGAGCAGCTGCGCCGGCCCCTGCCCCGGCCGCCCGCGCACGCGGCGCGGCGCGGCACGGCGTTCCACGCGTGGCTCGAGGAGCGCTTCGGGGCCACCGGCATGCTGGACATCGACTCGGCCGAGGACGCCGCGGACCTGTGGGTCGACGAGGCCCTCGACCTCGGCCCGATGCAGGAGTGGTTCCGCTCCTCGCGCTGGGCGGAGCGCACCCCGGCCTTCGTCGAGGCCCCGGTCGAGACGACGGTCGGCGGGATCACACTGCGGGGCCGGGTCGACGCGATCTACCGCTCCGGCGGCGACCCCCGCCTGCCCTTCGACCCCGAGGCCGACTGGGAGCTCGTCGACTGGAAGACCGGCGCCGTGCCGCGGGGCCGCGACCTCGAGCTCAAGTCGCTGCAGCTGGCCGTCTACCGGCTCGCCTGGTCACGGCTGCACGGGATCCCGCTGGAACGGATCGGGGCCAGCTTCGTGTACGTGGCCCACGGGCAGGAGCGCTCCTTCCCGGACCTGCCGGGGGAGGAGGAGCTCGAGCGTCACATCACGGACGCCCTGGCCCGCCGTTGATCGGCCGCACCACCTCGACGGCGGGCAGCGGGCCCGTCTCCGGGTCCGCGGTCCTCGCGGCCGCGGCCTCCCGGGCGTCCTCCGCCGCATCCCGGGCGTCCTCGGCGGCGTCGGCGGCCGCGTCGGCCTCCGCCTGGCGCGCGGCCGCCTCCTGCGCGGCGCGCACGTCGCCCTCGAGCTCGGCCAGCATGGCCTCCGCCTCGGCGACCATCCCCGCGTCGTGCCGGTCCAGGCCCCGCGTGAGCCACTGGGCGAGGGCGAACTCGGCGAGCAGCGCCGCACGGCGCATCAGGTGGGCGTCGCCGTCGTCGGCGGCCCCCGCGTCGGCCCGCCGGGCCGCGTAGGCGTCGAGGACGCGGTCGGCCAGGTCCGGGTCCGTGGCGGCGGCCAGCCAGGCGACGTCGCCGGCCGGGTCGCCCACGTGCAGGTCCGTCCAGCCCGTCACGCCCACCACGCGGCCGCGCTCGAGGAGCAGGTTGTCCTCGTGCAGGTCACCGTGCACAGGCACCGGGGTGAACCGCCACAGGGCCTCCTCCTCCATGGCCTCCTCCCAGCGGCGCAGCAGCAGGGGCGGCACGCGGCCGGAGGTGGCCGCCTGGTCGAGGGCGTGGAGGTGACGCTGCCGGATCTGCTCCGCCGTGTAGGAGGGCAGGTCCGCGTGGTCCACGACATCCGAGGGCAGCGTGTGGATCGCGGCCAGCACACGGCCCACGTCCTGCACCGCGGGCTCGCCGAGCCGGGCCAGCTCATCCAGGGTGACGGGACGCCCGGGCATGTCCTGATAGACGAAGGTGCGCAGCCCCTCGAGCCGCACCGCGCCCGCCACGGAGGGCGTGCGGAACGGCAGGCCGGCGCGCACCGCCGGGGTCAGGCCCGCCAGCACCTGCAGCTCCGTCTCGAGACGGATGCCCGCCTCCGGGGTGCGGGGCGAGCGGACCCGCCACCGCTGGCCCTCACCGTCCACGACGACGGCGGTCGAGAAGTCCGCGGGGTCGTCCGGGCTCGCCTCCGCGGAGACGGGGGCGAGGCCGGGGACGGCCGCGGCGGCCAGGGCTGCGAGACGAAGGGGCTGACGATCCACCCCTCCAGCCTAGGTGTTGTGGGTCATGAGGTTCTTGACATGGGTACCGGGCTGAGATGAGACGAGTGGGCCTCTCCCGCAGGATGGAAGTTCCTACACCACCCACCTGCCCGAAAAGACCCACTCATGACTCA
>NZ_JAPVLT010000005.1:116704-221937 GCF_027158145.1 Micrococcus sp. H39-S4 | reverse complement strand
ACGAGCAACGCGGGCAAACCAGATGGCCAGCACCGGGCAGTTCCCGTGGCCATCACTGGGCAGTCCTCATGGCCGTCAGCGGGTCATTCCCTGGCCACCTATGGGCAGCTTTTCATGGCCGCTTACAGGCGCCCACCGAAAGTGTCACCCTCACCTCGCCACGTGGACCGTCACAAGCGACGGCCCTGCTGGCCTGCACCCCGTGCGACTCCCCTGCCCGGTCTCTACGTGACGAGGCTCGTTCCGGCCGCTGAGAGCGGCGTAGGAGTCGCGGGCACGGGCATCAACGGGACGCGCGACGGGACGGCCCATTCAAGTGCCGCCGCGGCACGCAGACGTCGTCATGGGCAGCGCGGTGAGGCGCTCCTGGCGCGCCGCTGACTCTGCGCGGCGGTCGATGCCCGGGCCTACGCAGACCACGAGACAGCGGGACGGGCCACCAGGCGAACCCTTCACCCGGGCACCACGCCTGGCCCCCGAGCGGCGAGTAGGCCGGTCGCCGTGACCGGCCCCGCGGCGCAGGAGCTGGCTGCCCGCGACGGCGCCGTGTCGCTCCGCAACACACGCGACATGAAAACGCCGCAGGCCGGACCCCAAGGGGATCCGGCCTGCGGCGTGGGAACGACGGCCGGGTCAGTGGGCGTACTTGCCCCGAGAGAACTCGTAGACCCACCCGAAGGTGAAGTAGGCGGCGGCGACGATGCCGATGATGAAGACCCACCAGCCGACGGCCAGGCCGGTCACGATGATCGCGCAGCCCAGGCCGAGGCCCAGGGGCCACCAGCTCCAGGGAGCGAAGGTGCCGTAGGTGCCGGCGTACTCGACGATCTGACCGTCCTCGTCATCTGCAGGGCCGACGCCGTATTTGTGCTCGGCGGCCCGCAGGTACCAGGCGATCATCCAGGACATCGCGCCCAGGGCGTAGAGGGCCGGGATGCCAGCCCACTCAGTCCACTCGTTCCAGAAGCCGTAGAGGGTTCCGGCGCCCACGAAGAAGAGGCCGATCACCCAGAAGATGTTCGCTGCGACCTTCACCGGGCCACCTTCTCTCCGAAGGCCTTAGTGGTGTGCTGAGGCGAGTGCGGGTAGAGCTCCGGGTGGTGCAGGTCCAGCGCCGGACGCTCCGAGCGGATGCGCGGCAGCGAGTGGAAGTTGTGCCGCGGGGGCGGGCACGAGGTGGCCCACTCGAGCGAGCCGCCGAAGCCCCACGGGTCATCCACGGTGACCTTCTTGCCGTAGCGCGCGGTGATGTACACGTTCCAGAAGAACGGGATCAGCGACGCGCCGAGGACGAAGGAGAAGACCGAGGAGAACGCGTTCATCGCGTGGAAGCTGTCCTCCACCATGTAGTCCGCGTAACGACGGGGCATGCCGATGACGCCGAGCCAGTGCTGGATCAGGAACGTGCCGTGGAAGCCCACGAACAGCATCCAGAACTGGATCTTGCCGAGACGCTCGTTCAGCATCTTGCCGGTGAACTTCGGCCACCAGAAGAAGAAGCCGGCGAACATCGCGAACACCACGGTGCCGAAGACGACGTAGTGGAAGTGCGCCACGACGAAGTACGTGTCGGAGACCTGGAAGTCCAGCGGCGGCGACGCCAGGATGATGCCGGTGAGGCCACCGAAGAGGAAGGTGACCATGAAGCCGAGCGTCCACAGCATCGGGGTCTCGAAGGTGATCGAACCGCGCCACATGGTGCCGATCCAGTTCACGAACTTCACGCCGGTCGGGACCGCGATGAGCATGGTCATCACGGAGAAGAACGGCAGGAGCACGGCGCCGGTCACGTACATGTGGTGCGCCCACACCGTCACGGAGAGCGCGGCGATCGCCGTCGTCGCGAACACGATGGACTTGTAGCCGAAGATCGGCTTGCGGGAGAACACCGGGATGATCTCCGACACGACGCCGAAGAACGGCAGGGCGATGATGTACACCTCGGGGTGGCCGAAGAACCAGAAGAGGTGCTGCCACAGGATGGCGCCGCCGTTCTCCGGGTTGAAGATGTGGCCGCCGAAGCGACGGTCCAGGCCCAGCGCGAAGAGCGCGGAGGCCAGCGGCGGGAACGCCATCATGATCAGGATGCCGGTGATGAGCGTGTTCCAGGTGAAGATCGGCATGCGCCACATCGTCATGCCAGGAGCACGCATCGTCAGGATCGTGGTGATGAAGTTGACGCCGCCCATGATCGTGCCGAAGCCCTGGAGGACCAGACCGAACACCCAGAGGTCACCGCCGACGCCCGGCGAGTACGTGGTGTTGGAGAGCGGGGCGTAGGCGAACCAGCCGAACGAGGCCGCACCCTGCGGGGTGAGGAAGCCCGCGGTCGCGATGAGCGAGCCGAACAGGAAGAACCAGAACGCCAGGGCGTTCAGACGCGGGAAGGACACGTCCGGAGCGCCGATCTGCAGCGGCACCAGCACGTTGGCGAAGCCCACGAAGAGCGGGGTCGCGAACATGAGCAGCATGAGCGTGCCGTGCATGGTGAACAGCTGGTTGTACTGCTCCTTCGTCTGCAGGATCTGCATGCCGGGCTCGAAGAGCTCCGCGCGGATCATGAGGGCCATGACGCCGCCGATGCAGAAGAAGATGAAGGACGTGATCAGGTACATGTACCCGAGCACCTTGTGGTCGGTCGTCGTCAGCCAGCTGACGACGATCTTGCCCAGCGAACGGGGCACCACACGAGGCTGCGCCTGTGAGCGCACCTCATCCGTTGCGTACTCGTAAGTGGTCATCAGTGGCTACCTCCACCGCGGGGGGTCTGGAGATCGCGCTCCATCGTCCCGGCGCCGTCAGGGTTGTTGTTGGGATTGCGGCTGTACTCGTCGCCCACCTGACCCGGCTCCATCTCCTCGAGGCGCTGGACGAACTCCGCCTCGTCGACGACCTCCACGTTGAAGAGCATCTCGGAGTGGGACTCGCCGCACAGCTCGGCGCACTTGCCGTCGTAGCTGCCCAGCTCCTGGGGGGTCAGGTACAGGTGGTTGGTCTTGCCGGGCACCATGTCGCGCTTCTGGAGGAACTGCGGGATCCAGAAGGAGTGGGCCACGTCACGGGACTTCAGCTCGAAGTGCACCGGCACGTCGTTCGGCAGGTACAGGACCGGAAGGGTGTCACGCACGCCCTCGGTGCCGTCCAGCTGGGCCTGGATGCCGGAGTAGTGGGCCTCGATGACCTCGCCGTTCTCCTGCTCGTAGGAGTAGTTGAAGTCCCAGGACCACTGCTTGCCGTACACGGTGACGGTCAGCGGCGAGTCGTCCACGGGGCGGTCGACCTCGGTCTGGACGCGGTCGGTGAAGCCCCAGAGCGTGAAGACCATCAGGATCGGGATGGCCGTGAACATGGTCTCGAGCGGCACGTTGTAGGCCGTCTGCTTCGGGAAGCCCTGGTCGTTCTTGCGACGGCGGTAGGCCACCATGCACCAGATCATGGCGCCCCAGGCCAGCAGGCCGACGGCCATGGCCGCGATCCAGGAGTTCACCCACAGGTCGGTGAGCTGGGCGTTGTGGTTGGTGGTCTCCCGGGTGCCGGGGTACCAGCCGCGCTGGACCTCTGCCGAACAGCCGGTCAGCACCAGGAGCGCCGTGGTGCCCACGGCACCGGCGGTCAAGCGGCGGCGAGTCCGACGTCCGGCGTCATTCTGTGCTCTCACAGACGGCCTTCCTCTTCATCTCGTGTGCGAGGGGCGTCCCCGCTCCCCCGACGATTCGGCGACTTCTCGCAGCGTCCTCGCAGGGAGCACGGGCATGCCCTGATGATTCAGAGCCAGTCTAAGCCGAAACACGCGGATTCACCGCACCGTGACACGGGCGCCTCGTGTCTGGGAGTCGGGTCCGAGCATCCTGGGCACGGTGCCCGGGCACGACGACGGCGGGCCGGCCGAGGCCGACCCGCCGGTTCGCGGTCCGAGGCGCTCCGGGCGCCCGCAGATCAGTGGAAGGAGTCGCCGCAGGCGCACGAGCCGCCCGCGTTGGGGTTGTCGATCGTGAAGCCCTGCTTCGAGATGGTGTCCTCGAAGTCGATGGTCGCGCCCATGAGATAGGGCACGCTCATCTTGTCGACGATCACCTCGACCCCGTCGTAGTCACGGACGGTGTCGCCGTCGAGGACGCGCTCGTCGAAGTAGAGCTGGTAGATCAGGCCCGAGCAGCCGCCCGGCTGCACGGCGACGCGCAGCCGCAGGTCCGTGCGGCCCTCCTGCTCGAGCAGCGAGCGCACCTTGCCGGCCGCCACGTCGGTCAGCTCGACCTCGTGCGGGGGCAGGGCCTCGGCGTCCTGGGTCGCGCCGATCTCGACGCCGGTCTCCTCTGCGGACAGAGCCATCGTGACCTCCTCAGATCATGGGGCGCGGACGGGGCCGTCACGCGCGTGTGGTCTCCCGGGCAACACTAGCCGCCCACGGAGCATTCCCGGCCCGCCGCACCGACGGGCCGGGCGGCGCTCACGCGGAGAGCCGCGCGAGCCAGAGCGCCTCGGCCACGACGGCCCGCTTGAAGTCGTCGATGTGCAGCGACTCGTTGGCCGAGTGCGCCCGCGTGTCCGGGTCCTCCACGCCCGTGATGAGGAGGGTGGCCTCCGGGAAGACCTCGGCGAGGTCCGCGGTGAACGGGATGGAGCCGCCCATGCCGATCGCCCGGGGCTCGACGCCCCAGGCGTCCTCCAGGGCCGCCATCATCGCGGCCGCGGCGGGGGCCGAGGTGTCCGTCGTGAACGGTTGGCCGAACTCCCCCGCGGTGACCGTGATCTCCGCGCCGAGCACCGCCGCGGACTGCGCCTCCAGGTGGGTGCGCAGCGCCTCGAAGGCCTCCGCGGGCTCCATGCCGGGGCCCAGGCGCAGCGAGAACTTCGCGCGCGCCGCGGGCTGGATCGTGTTCGAGGACTCCGCGACCGAGGGCGCGTCGATCCCGATGATGCTCAGCGCGGGAGCGTTCCACAGCCGGTCCGCGACCGGGCCGCGGCCGGCCAGGGTCACCCCGTCCAGCACGCCCGCGTCCGCACGGAAGACGTCCTCGGGGTAGTCCAGGCCCGCGGTCTGCCGCGGCTCGAGGCCGGGCACGGCGACCGCGCCGTCCGCGTCGTGGAGCGTGGCGATCAGCCGCGAGAGCAGGACGACGGCGTCCAGGACCGGCCCGCCGAACATGCCGGAGTGCACGGCGTGGTCGAGCACCCGGACGGTCACCGTGCCGTCCACCAGCCCACGCAGGGAGGTGGTCAGCGCGGGCTCCCCCACGGCCCAGTTGGACGAGTCCGCGACCACGATCGCGTCGGCGTCGAGGCGCGCCCGGTGCTTCTCCAGGAAGGTGCGGAAGGTGGGCGAGCCGGCCTCCTCCTCGCCCTCGATGAAGACGCGGACGCCGACGCCGGCGTCGGGCAGGACGTCCCGCAGGGCGGCGAAAGCGGCGAGGTGGACCATGATGCCGGCCTTGTCGTCGGCGGCGCCGCGGCCGTACAGCCGCCCGCCGCGCTCGGTGGCCACGAGCGGCGGGGTGTCCCAGAGGTCCTCGTCCCCGATCGGCTGCACGTCGTGATGGGCATACAACAAGACGGTGGGCTTGTCAGAGGCGCCGGGCTTCTCGCCGATCACCGCCGGCCCACCGGGCCGGTCGTCGTCGCGGGTCTCGGTCACGATCTCCACCTCCTGCAGGCCCGCCTCGCGCAGCAGGCCCGCGACGGCCTCGGCGGACCGCTCGAGCTGGGTGCGGTCCGCGGAGTCCCAGGCGATGCCCGGGATCGCCACGAGGTCGGTGAGGGTCTGGAGGGTCGTCGGGAAACGGGCCTCGACGGCCTCACGGACGGCGGAGACGAGGGCCGCGTCCTGCGGCGCACGGGAGGTGATGTCAGTCATGACGGCCAGCGTAGACGGCGGCCGAGCCGAGGGCCGCGCCTCCGGGCGGGCCGGACGCGCCCCACCACTAGACTGGAGGGGTGTTCAAGCGAGACAAGACCCCCGAGACCGCGCCCGCCCCCTCGACTCACGGCTCCTCGGCTGCTCCCGCCGAGGGCGCCGTGTCCGGGGCCGCGCCGAGCGACCGCTCGCAGGGCAAGAAGGGCCCGACTCCGCGGCGCCGCGACCAGGAGGCCGCGCGCCGTCGCACCCTGGTCCCCGAAGATCGCAAGGCGGCTCGCAAGGCCGAGCGTCAGGCGATGGCCCAGGAGCGGATGCGCCAGCGCGCCGCGCTGGAGACCGGGGACGAGCGCGGTCTCCCGGCACGCGACAAGGGGCCGCAGAAGCGCTGGGTCCGTGACTACGTGGACGCGCGGACCGGGATCGGCGAGTGGCTCATGCCCGTCGTCTTCGCCTACGTCCTGCTCATGTTCATCCCCGGTCGCGAGGCGCAGTTGATCCTGATGATCAGCCTGTACGTCCTCGTGGCCCTCGTGCTCATCGAGAGCTTCCTGGTCAGCCGGCACATCAAGAAGGGCCTCACGGAGCGCTTCGGCACGCCGGAGTCCGGGACCGGCTTCTACGGCATCATGCGGGCCCTGCAGTTCCGCCGCCTGCGTCTGCCCAAGCCCCAGGTCAAGCGGGGCGAGTACCCCGCCTGAGACGACACCGCGCCACGGCCCGGACCCCGGTGGGTCCGGGCCGTCGCGTCCCCGGCGAGCAGACCGTCAGCCCCGCAGGGACCGGGCCAGCCCGGCGGTGATCCGGCCGGACCAGAACGGGCCCTCGTACAGGAACGCCGTGTATCCCTGGACGAGGTCCGCGCCCGCGTCGAGCCGGGCCTGGACGTCGTCGGCGTCCGTCACCCCGCCCACGCTGACGACGGCGGTGCCCGTCGGCAGCGCCGCCCGCAGGACCTCCAGCACCCGCATCGACCGCTCCTGCAGCGGGGCGCCGGACAGGCCGCCCGCGCCCAGGGCGTCCACGTCGGCACGCGGGGTGCGCAGACCCTCCCGGGAGACGGTCGTGTTGGTCGCGATGACGCCGTCCAGCCCGAGGCGCTCGGCGAGCGCCCCGACGGCGCGCACGTCGTCGTCCGCCAGGTCCGGGGCGATCTTCACGGTCAGCGGCACGCGACGGCCCGGGACCGCACGGTCGGCCTCCTCGCGCACCGCCGTGAGGATCGGCTCCAGCGCGTCGATCTCCTGCAGCTGGCGCAGCCCCGGCGTGTTCGGGGAGGACACGTTGACCGTCAGGTAGTCGGCGTGGGGCGCGAGCAGGCGGGTCGAGGCCCGGTAGTCGTCCGCCGCGTCCTCGAGCGGGACCACCTTGGTCTTGCCGATGTTCACGCCCAGGACCGGCCGGGCCGGGCCGAAGCGGCGCTCCAGCGTCTGCCGGGTCCGCGCCAGGCGGGGGGCGACGGCCGCCGCGCCGTCGTTGTTGAAGCCCATGCGGTTGACCAGCGCCCGGTCGTCCACGAGACGGAACAGTCGGGGCTGCGGGTTGCCGGGCTGCGGCTGCGCCGTGATCGTGCCGACCTCGATGTGGCCGAACCCGAGGTCGGCCACGGCGGCGGTCCCCCGGCCGTCCTTGTCGAACCCTGCGGCCAGGCCGAAGGGCGTTGGGAACCGCAGGCCCATGACCGTGCGCGCGAGCATCGGGTCCGGGCGGAAGGCGGCGCGCAGGGCGGCGGACGCCCCGGTGCGCTCGGCCAGCCGGATCGCGTCGAAGCCCCGATGATGCGCCCGCTCCGCGTCCATGCCGCCGAACACGGCACGGAAGAAGGGCGGGTACAGGCGAGGCGCGCGGGAGGTCAGGAGGCCGTCGACGGCGGACTTGGGATCAGGCAGCTGCATGCCCCCATCCTCGCACGGGCCTCCCGCCCGCCCGGGGTCCTCCTAGAGTGGTCGGATGGCCCGTGACCCGCTCCAGCCGCCGCCCCCGGACCCCTCCGCCCCGCACGGCGCACCCGCCGGCGGACCGACGGAGGAGGACACCCGCCCGTTCCTCGACGATCCGCCGGGCCTGGGCTGGGTCCCGGACGGGCTGCCGGGCTTCGAACGATGCACGCTCGGCCTCGACACCGATGAACAAGGACAGAACCTTGTCACAGTGGTGCGTCCGCGCACCGACGCCGCCCGTGACCCGGCCCGGCGACCCATCCTCTCGGTGCACGGCTGGAGTGACTACTTCTACAACGCCCCGCTCGCCCGCGCGTTCGAGGCCGCCGGCTACGCCTTCCACGCCGTCGACCTCCGCCACTACGGCCGCTCGCTGCGCACGGGACAGACGCCCGGCTGGACGGACGACCTGGCCCGCTACGACGCGGACCTCGAGGCCGCGTTCGAGACCATCGCCCAGGACCACCCGCTGCCGCCCATCCTCATGGGACACTCCACCGGCGGGCTGATCGCCGCGCTGTGGGCGGACCGGAATCCCGGCCGCCTCGCCGCGCTCGTGCTCAACAGCCCGTGGCTGGAGATGCAGGGCAGCGCGGGGGTGCGCCTGCTGGCGAAGTCCATCGTGGGGCCCGTCTCCGCCATGAAGCCCTACGCCATGCTCACGCTGCCGCGCATCGACCACTACTGGCGCACCCTCTCGGACCAGGCCGAGGGCGAATGGGACCTGCACCCGCTCTGGCGTCCCCCGCACGCGTTCGAGGTGCCGGCCGCCTGGCTGAGCGCGGTCCTCTCGGGGCACCGGGCCGTGGCCGGGCGGCTCGACGTCACCGTGCCGATCCTCGTGCTCGTCTCCGCGCGCGGGCATCGGGGCACGTCCTACGCCGAGGCGATGCTGACCTCGGACATCGTCCTGGACCCCGACGCCATGGCCCGCCGCTCCCTGCGGCTCGGCGACCGGGTGACCGTCCACCGGCTCCCCGACGCGCTGCACGACGTGTTCGCCTCCCCCGCGTCGGTGCGCGAGGCGGCCGGTGCCGCGACGCTCACGTGGCTGGGGGCCTACGCGCCGCCGTCGGCGTCCGAGGCCGAGTCCGGCGCGCCGGACGACGGCGCCGGCTGAGGGGTGTCCACGGCGCCGCCGTAGCGGCGGTCCCGTCGGGCGTAGGTCTCGACGGCGGCCCACAGGGTCCGCCGGTCGACGTCCGGCCACAGCACGTCCAGGAACAGCAGCTCCGCGTAGGCGGACTGCCACAGCAGGTAGTTGGACAGGCGCTGCTCCCCCGAGGTCCGCAGGAACAGGTCCACGTCCGGGACGACGTCGACGTCCTGACCCGTGCGGAAGCCGCGGTCGAGGTAGCGGGTGATGACGTCCTCGCTGATCTCCCCCGGCCGCATCCGGCCGGCCCGGACCTCCTCGGCGATGGCCTGGACGCCGTCCAGGATCTCGGCGCGGCTGCCGTAGTTCACGCACATGTGCAGGGTGGTGCCGGTGTTGTGGCGCGTGAGCTCCTCGGCCTCCTGCAGCTCCCGGATCACGGGGGTCCAGAGGCGCGGGGCCCGCCCGTTCCACCGGATCCGCACGTTCCACGAGTGCAGGGTGTCCCGCTGCCGGCGCAGCACGTCCCGGGAGAAGCCCATGAGGAAGCGGACCTCCTCCGCCGAGCGCCGCCAGTTCTCCGTGGAGAACGCATACGCGGACACGTGGCCGATCCCCAGCTCCACCGCCCCGGCGACGACGTCCAGCAGCGCCGCCTCGCCGGCCCGATGGCCCTCGGTGCGGGGCAGGCCGCGCTGGTTGGCCCACCGTCCGTTGCCGTCCATCACGATCGCCACGTGCCGGGGCACGAAACGCGGGTCGATCCGCGGGGCGACCGCACCCGAGGGGTGCGGCGGTGGGGGCTGCGGGGCTCGGTCGGCGCTCATGGTCTCCTCTCGACGCGCGGGGCGGGGAGGCCGAGGTCCTGGTCCAGGACGGACAGGGACACCAGGCGCCGCTCGGCGTGGAACTGCAGGTACGCCGCCACGATACCGGCCGCCTCGCGGCGGGCGGGGGCCCCGGAGGCGTCCGCGGTGGCCCAGTCCCCCGCCGCGAGGGCCGAGAGCAGGTCGAGGGTCTCCGGGGCCGGGTGAGCGGCACCGGGCGGCCTGCACTCGGGGCAGACGGCCCCGCCGAGGCCCACGTGCAGTGCCGTGTGCGGGCCGGGGGCGCCGCAGCGGGCGCACCGGTCGAAGGTCGGGGCCCAGCCGGCCTGGGCGAGCGCGCGCAGCAGGAACGAGTGCAGGATCAGGCGCGGGTCGTGCGCGCCGCGGGCCAGCGCGGCCAGCGCGCCGTGGAACAGGCGGTACTGGGCGCGCCGGCCGTCGTCGTCGACCGCGGGGACCCGCTCGACGGCCTCGGCGAGGGCGCCGGCGACGGTGTAGGCGTCGTAGTCAGCGGCCAGCATCGTTGCGTACGGGTGCAGCAGCTGCGCCTGGCTCACGGTGTGCAGCTCCCCCCGGCCGCGTGCGAGCTGGAGCGTGGAGTGCATGAACGGCTCCACCACCGAGCCCAGCCGGGAGGAGGTCTTGCGCACCCCCTTGGCCACGGCCCGGACCAGGCCGTGCTCGGGGGTGAGCGCCTCGATGATGCGATCGGCCTCCCCCAGACGGTGGGTGCGCAGCACGATGGCCTCGGTGCGGAACGAGTTCGCCGCGTAGCCGCCGTGCCGCGCACCCCGCCGGGAGGAGCCGGAGCCGCTCACGCGCGCAGGGCGCGGTTCACCGCGGACACCACGGCCTTCAGCGAGGCGGTGGTGGTGTTGTGGTCCAGGCCGACGCCCCAGAGGACACGGTCGCCCACGGCCGCCTCCACGTAGGCGGCGGCCATGGCCGCGCCGCCCTCGGACAGTGCGTGCTCGGAGTAGTCGAGCACGCGGACGTCCACGCCCTCCTCGCCGAGGATGCGCAGGAACGCGTCGATCGGGCCGTTGCCCTGCGCCGTGCGGGTCTGCGTGACGCCGTCGACCTCGAGCTCGGCCTCCATCCGGAACGCGCCGTCCTCACCGGAGGCCGAGGAGACCGAGCGGAGCCGGTAGCGGCCCCACTGCGCCTCCGCCGCGTCGGCGGGCAGGTACTCGTCCTGGAACACGCGCCACAGGTCGGCGCCGGAGACCTCGCCGCCCTGGGAGTCGGCCAGATCCTGGATGACGTGGGAGAACTCGATCTGCGCGCGGCGCGGCAGGTCCAGATTGTGCTCGGACTTGAGCAGGTAGGCGACGCCGCCCTTGCCGGACTGCGAGTTCACCCGGATGACGGCCTCATAGGAGCGGCCGATGTCCTTCGGGTCGATGGGCAGGTACGGCACGGCCCACGGGATGCCGTCCACGTCCGTGCCGGCCGCCTTCGCGTCGACCTCCATCGCCTCGAAGCCCTTCTTGATGGCGTCCTGGTGTGAGCCGGAGAAGGCCGTGAAGACGAGGTCGCCGCCCCAGGGCGAGCGCTCGGGCACGGCCAGCTGGTTGCAGTACTCGACCGTGCGCTTGATGTGGTCCATGTCGGAGAAGTCGATCATGGGGTCGATGCCCTGCGAGTACAGGTTCATGCCCAGCGTCACCAGGTCGACGTTGCCGGTGCGCTCGCCGTTGCCGAACAGGCACCCCTCGATGCGGTCCGCCCCGGCCAGGTAGCCCAGCTCGGCGGCGGCCACGCCCGTGCCGCGGTCGTTGTGCGGGTGCAGGGAGAGGATGAGCGAGTCGCGGTGCTCCAGGTTGCGGTGCATCCACTCGATCGAGTCGGCGTACACGTTCGGGGTGGACATCTCCACCGTCGCCGGCAGGTTCAGGATCATCTTGCGGTCGGTGGAGGCCTCCAGGACCGTGGCCACCTCGTCCGAGATGCGCCGGGCGAACTCGAGCTCGGTGCCCGTGTAGGACTCGGGCGAGTACTCGTAGGTGATCTGCGTGCCCCTCAGCTGCTCCTCGAACTTCTTCACCAGGCGCGCGCCGGAGGTCGCGATGTCCACGATCCCGTCCTCGTCCTGCCGGAACACCACGCGGCGCTGCAGCACCGACGTCGAATTGTACAGGTGCACGATGGCCCGGTCGGCGCCCTCGAGCGCCTCGAAGGTGCGCTCGATCAGGTGCTCACGGGACTGGGTGAGGACCTGGATGGTGACGTCGTCCGGGATGTGGTCGCCCTCGATGAGCTGACGGACGAAGTCGTAGTCGGTCTGCGAGGCGGACGGGAAGCCGACCTCGATCTCCTTGAAGCCCATGCCGACGAGCAGCTGGAACATGCGCAGCTTGCGCTCGGGGCCCATGGGGTCGATCAGGGCCTGGTTGCCGTCGCGCAGGTCCACGGCGCACCACAGCGGCGCCTTCTCGATGACCTTGTCCGGCCAGGTGCGGTCCGGCAGGGCGACCTCGATCTGGTCCTGGAACGGGACGTACTTGTGGAACTTCATCCCCGACGACTTCTGCAGGTGAGCGCTCATGCGTGTTCTCCCTCGACGTGCGCGCGGCGGGCGCGCGAAAGGTGGGTGGTCGGTGGCCGGACCGGGAGGTCAGGGGCTCCGCACGGGGTGTCCGGTCCGGTGGGAGGCGTCCTGCCTCCGCATGCGCTCAGGCGGCGTGGATCACGGCCTGGCACGGGGACCCCGTGCGGCCGGGAAGTAGCAGGCGGGCCGTGGCCGGCGCTGTCGTCGCGAGGCGGAGGGACATGCCCCGACCCTAGCACCGAGGTGGGCCGGGCCACAGGAGGCCGTCCCCGTGTGACGCACGACGACGGCGGCCCGCTCCGGCGCGTGCGCGCCCGGGTCGGGCCTCCGGCTCAGAAGCCGAGTCGGCCGAGCTGTTTGGGGTCGCGCTGCCACTCCTTGGCGACCTTGACCCGCAGGTCCAGGTGCACCTTGGTGCCGAGCATGCGCTCGATGCCCGCCCGCGCCTGCGCGCCGATCTCACGCAGCCGGGAGCCGCCCTTGCCGATGATGATGCCCTTCTGGCTGTCCCGCTCGACGAAGACGTTCGCCCACACGTCCATGAGGGGCCGATCCGCGGGGCGGTCCTCGCGCAGGGACATCTCCTCGACCACCACGGCCACCGAGTGCGGCAGCTCGTCGCGCACTCCCTCCAGGGCCGCCTCCCGGATGAGCTCGGCGACCATGACCGCCTCCGGCTCGTCCGTGAGCTCGCCGTCGAGGTACAGGGACGGCCCGGCCGGCAGCAGGCCCGCGAAGACGCCCAGGACGTCGTCGACCTGGCGGCCGGCCACCGCCGAGACCGGCACGACGGCCGCGAAGCCCTCCCCGCCGTTCTCCGGCCCGAGGACCTCGTCGCCCAGCGCGGTCACGGCCACGAGCTGCGCCATGAGCTGCTCCGGGCCCACCTTGTCCGTCTTCGTCACCACGGCGACCACCGGGGTGCGGTGCAGGTACGAGAGCTGCTGGGCGATGAACCGGTCGCCGGGACCGATCGCCTCGTCGGCCGGCAGGCACATGCCCACGGCGTCGACCTCGTTGAGCGTCTCCGCCACGAGGTCGTTGAGGCGCTCGCCGAGCAGGGTGCGGGGCCGGTGCAGGCCCGGGGTGTCCACGAGCACGAGCTGGAAGTCCTCGCGGTGGACGATCCCGCGGATGGTGTGGCGCGTGGTCTGCGGCTTGGAGGAGGTGATCGCCACCTTCTCCCCCACCAGCGCGTTGGTGAGCGTGGACTTGCCGGCGTTCGGCCGGCCCACGAGCGAGACGAAGCCGGAACGGAAGCCGTCCGCGGCGCGGGCCGGATCGACGAGATCGGTCATGGGGTCATCCTTGTCAGGCGGGGCGTGGGGTGGGGCGGCCGGCTCAGGCCACGGGGTCGGCGGGTGCGGCGCCGTGGGCCTGCTCCTCGCGCCGGCGCAGCCGCACCGGGCGGTCGGGGGTCTCGGAGACGCGCAGGCGCGCGACCCGGTTGCGGCGGGGCTCGAGGGTGTCCGCGACGAGCTCGATCCCCTGGACCACGACGCGCGAGCCCTGGATCGGGACGCGGCCGAGCTCCTTGGCGAGGAGGCCGCCGACCGTGTCGACGTCGTCGTCCTCGTCCTCCTCCGGCAGCTCGAACTCCTCCCGGAAGTCGTGGATGCCCATGCGCGCGTCGACGGAGTAGACGCCGGGCGCGACGAACTCCACCTCGGGGCGGTCCGGCTGGTCGTCCTCGTCGTAGATCTCCCCGACGATCTCCTCGATGAGGTCCTCGAGGGTCACGAGCCCCGCAGTGCCGCCGTACTCGTCCACCACCACGGCCACGTGGGTGGACTCGCGCTGCAGCTCCTGCAGGAGGGTGGCCACGGACTTCGACTCGGGGACGAAGCGGACGTCGCGCATGACCTCGGTGACGGGGGTGTCGGTCGCAGCGCCGTCGTGGTGCAGGGCGCGGGTGACGTCCTTGAGGTGCAGCATGCCCCGGATGTCGTCGGCGTCCTCGCCGATCACCGGGATGCGGGAGTTGCCGGAGCGCAGGAACAGGGCCATGGCCTGCCCGAGCGTGTGGTCGGCGTCGATCGTGACGACGTCGGTGCGCGGCACCATGACGGAGCGGACGATGGTGTCGTTCATGGAGAACACCGACTGGATCAGCTCCGCCTCGGAGTCGGCGAGCACGTCCGCGTCGTGGGCGCGGGCGACGAACTCGCGCAGGTGGCGCTCCTGGAAGTCGTCCTCGTCCTCCGGCTCGACCTCGCGACGGCGCCGGTCCCGGTCCAGGCGGGCGGCGAGCGGGCCCAGGGCCCGGCGGAGCACCCACACGAGGCCGCCCAGGCGGCGGGCGACGGCGGCCTCGTTGCGGGAGCCGATCGGCCGCGGGCTCCAGACGCCCAGCAGGGCGGCCACGCCCACGAGCACGACCGCGGCGATCGCCACGGCGAGCCACGTGTCGTCCACCACCGCGTCGGCGGCCGCGGTCAGGCAGACGGCCGACAGGGCCTCGGCCACGAAGCGCCAGACCCGCAGGGCGCCGAGGTGGCTCTCCCGCTCGCGGGCGATCTCCAGGACCTTGGAGCCGGGCCGCTCGCGGACGATGTCCTCCGCGTCCCGCCGGGAGAGGTAGGAGAACGCGGACTCGGCCAGGGACAGCGTCCAGGTCAGGCCGAGGAAGACCAGGAAGAGGGCGAAGAGGACGGCGGGTGTCAGCATGGGCGGTGCCGTCAATCCTCGACGGTGGGGGCCGGGGCGGGCCGGCCGAGGACCTCGGAGACGAGCCGATCCTGGAGCGTGAACATCTCCTCGCGCTCGGCGTCCTCGACGTGGTCGTACCCGAGCAGGTGGAGCATGCCGTGGGTGAGCAGCAGGAGCAGCTCATCGTCACGGGAGTGCCCGCCGCGCGCCGCCTGCTCGGCGGCGACCTCGGGGCAGAGCACGACGTCGCCCAGCACGCCCTCGGCCGGCGCCTCGGGCGAGCCGGGGGTCAGCTCGTCCATGGGCAGGCTCATCACGTCGGTGGGCCCGGGCAGGTCCATCCACTCCTCGTGCAGCTCGGCCATGCGTGCGGCGTCCACGACGGTCACGGCCGTCTCGGCGCGCTCGTGGACGTGCAGGCGCGCGTACACGTGCCGGGCCATGCGCAGCAGCGCGTCCTCGGGGACCTCGATCCCCGACTCGTTCAGGATCTCAACGGCCACGGCGGGCCCCTCCTCGCTTCTGGGACCGCTCCGCGGGGCCGCGGGCGGCGTCGTAGGCGTCCACGATGGCGCTCACCAGCGAGTGCCGGACCACGTCCGAGGAGTCGAAGCGGACCATCTCCAGTCCCTCGATCCCCTCGAGCACCTCGACGGCTTGGGCCAGGCCGGACTGGGTGCCGCGCGGCAGGTCCACCTGCGAGGTGTCGCCCGTGACGACCATGCGCGCACCGAAGCCGAGGCGGGTCAGGAACATCTTCATCTGCTCGCCGGTGGTGTTCTGGGCCTCGTCGAGGATCACGAACGCGTCGTTCAGGGTGCGGCCGCGCATGTACGCCAGCGGGGCGACCTCGATGGTCCCGGCCTCCATCAGCCGCGGGATCGACTCGGGCTCGATCATGTCGTGCAGCGCGTCGTACAGGGGGCGCAGGTACGGGTCGATCTTCTCGGAGAGCCCGCCGGGCAGGAAGCCGAGCCGTTCGCCGGCCTCGACGGCCGGGCGGGTGAGGATGATCCGGTTGACCTCCTTGGCCTGCAGCGCCTGCACCGCCTTGGCCATCGCCAGGTAGGTCTTGCCGGTGCCGGCCGGGCCGATGCCGAAGACGACGGTGGAGCGGTCGATCGCCTCCACGTAGTCCTGCTGGTGCAGGGTCTTCGCGCGGATGCGGCGGCCCCGGCCCGAGAGGATCGAGTCCAGGTGCAGCTGACCCGCGCCGCGCCCGGTGGCGGCGTCGCGGACGTGGTGGACCACCTGGCCCATCACCTCGGGGGTGACGGCCTGGTCGCGGCGGGCGATCGAGCGCAGGTCCTCGACGACGCGCCGCACCGTGGCCACCTCGGCCACCGGCCCGGCCAGGTCCAGCCGCTGGTCGCGGACCGTGACGTCCACGGTGGGGAACACGCCGCCGAGGATCCGCAGCAGGGCGTCCTGCGGTCCGAGCGTGCGGACCATGAGGTCGGCGGACTCGAACGCCACCCCCTCGTGCGCGGTGGCGGGCGGGGTCGGGGTCGTGGGGGGCACGGTCACGATGGGGCGGATCACCTCGGGGTCGCGGGGGCGGGACATCCCGACCAGTCTAGGCGTCGGCGCGCCGTCCTGCCGGGGCTCACCAGCGGCCGAGCCGGTGCTGGAGCACGGCGAGGGCGGCGGGGCCGGCCGTGGAGGCGCGCAGCACGTGCGGGCCGAGCCGCACCGGCACGGCCCCCGCGGCCACGCAGGCCTCGAGCTCGGCCGGGCCGATCCCGCCCTCGGGGCCCACGACGACGGCGATCTCGACGGCCGCGGAGAGTCGCTCCGCCGGCACCGCGGACACCCCGTGCTCCGCGTCCTCGTGCAGCACGAGGACGAGCCGGCCGCCGTCGTCGTCCCAGGCCAGCCCGGCGACCGCCGTCCCGGAGACGTGGTCCCGGACCGCGGGCACCCGGGCGCGACGCGCCTGCTTGGCGGCCGCGCGGGCCGTGTCCGCCCACTTCTGGCGGGCCTTGGCGGCCTTGGGGCCCTTCCAGCGGACGATCGAGCGCTCCGCCTCCCAGGGCACCACGGCGTCCACGCCGAGCTCGACGGCGGCCTGGACCGCCATGAGGTCCCGGTCGCCCTTGGCGAGGGCCTGGACGAGCACGAGCGCCGGGGTGGGCGCCGGCTCCTCCGCCACCGCGTCCAGCCGCACGGACACCGCGTCCGGGGCGGCCGCGAGCACGGTGCCGTGGCCGAGCGTGCCCGACCCGTCGGCCAGGAGCACGGCCTCCCCGGGGGCCAGGCGCATGGCCGCGGCGGCGTGCCGGGCCTCGGCGCCGTCGAAGACGACCTCCGCGCCCGCGCTCGCGCCGGCCAGGGCGCCCGGCTCGAGGTGGAACAGGGGGGCGGTCACAGGTTCCTCAGGTTCTCCCGCAGCCGGGCGAACATGCCCTTGGCCTGGGGTGCGCCGTGCACGACCTCCTCGCCGCGCACCTCGGCCAGGCGCTCCAGGAGCTGGCGCTGCTCGTCGTCCAGGTCGGTGGGCGTGGTGACCACCACGTCCACCTTGAGGTCGCCACGGCCCTGCCCGCGCAGGCGACCGACGCCCAGGCCGTGGAGGACCTCGACGTGGCCGGACTGCACGCCCGGGTCCAGGCTGAGGGACTGCTTGCCGTCCAGGGTGTCCAGCGTGACGGTGGTGCCCAGGGCCGCGGCGGCCATGGGGACGGTCACGGTGGTGGCCAGGTGGTCGCCCTCGCGGCGGAAGGTCTCGTCCGGGCGGACCGCGATCTCCACGTAGAGGTCGCCGTTCGGGCCGCCGCCCGGGCCGGCCTCGCCGCGGCCGGCGAGGTGGATGCGGGTGCCGTCGTCCACGCCCGCGGGGATGCGCAGGGTCAGCGGCGTCCGGGTGCGGACGCGGCCCTGCCCGTCGCACTCGTGGCAGGGCGTCGGGATGACGGTGCCGAACCCCTGGCAGGCGGGGCAGGCCTCGGTGGCCATGACGGTGCCCAGCAGCGACCGCACGGGGCGCTGGATCATGCCGTGGCCGTGGCAGGTCTGGCAGGTCTCCGGCTGGGTGCCGGGCTCGCAGCACGAGCCCTCACACCGATCGCAGCGCACGGCCGTGTCCAACTCGATCGTCTGCTCGCCGCCGAAGACGGCGTCGCGCAGGTCGATCCGCGCGGTCACGAGGGCGTCCTGGCCGCGGCGGGCGCGGCTGGCGGGGCCGCCGCGGCCGCCCTGGCCGGCGGCGTTCATGAAGGTCTCGAAGATGTCGGCGAAGCCCCCGAAGCCGCCCGCCCCGCCGAAGCCGCCCGGGAAGCCGGCCTGGCCGTTCTCATTGCCCGTCGTGTCGTAGGCCCGGCGCCGGCCCTCGTCCGAGAGCACCTCGTAGGCGTGGGAGATGCGCTTGAACTGCTCGGCCGCCTCCGGGTCGGGGTTGACGTCCGGGTGATGGGTGCGCGCGAGCTTGCGGTAGGCGCGGCGGATCTCCTCGGTGCTGGCGTCACGGCTGACGCCGAGCGTCTCGTAGTGGTCGGTCACGGTGGGGATTCCTCTCGGGGAGAGCGGGACGTGGGGCGATGCGGGACGGGGCCCGCCAGGACGCGCGGAGGCGCGTCAGGTGGTCAGGATGCGGGAGAGATAGCGGGCGATCGCCCGGACGGCGGCCATGGTGCCCGGATAGTCCATCCGGGTCGGACCGATGACACCGACCTTCGCCACGGCGCCGGGGCCGTAGGCGGCTGCGACCACCGAGGTGTCCGCGAGCGATCCGACGTTCTCGGACCCGATCCGCACGGACACCCCGTGGGCGTCCTGCTCCATCTCCGTGAGCAGGCGCAGCAGCACCACCTGCTCCTCGAGCGCCTCCAGGATCGGCCCGATGGACGCGCCGAAGTCCCCCGGGGAGCGGGCCAGGTTGGCGGTGCCGGCCAGGACGATGCGGTCCTGCCGACCGGCCTCGAGCAGGTCGTGGACGGCCGCGGCCACGAGGGCGGCGGACTGCTGGTGCTCCGGGCGGACCCGGGTGACGACGTCGTCCACCACGGTGGCCGCCTGCACCGGACCGAGCCCCAGCAGGGCGTCCAGCAGGAGGCCGCGGAGCACGGACAGCTCCGCCTCCTCGACCGGACGGTCCAGCACGGCGTGCCGCTGGTCCACCCGTCCCGTGGACAGGATGAGGACCACGAGCACGCGCGTGGGTGTGAGGGAGACCAGTTCGAGGTGGCGGATCGTGGAGCCGTCCTCGTGGGGGAACTGCGCGACGGCGACCTGCTGGGTCAGCTGGGCCAGGAGGCGCACCGTGGACTCCATCATGTGCTCGGTGTCCGTCTCCGGGTCCAGCAGGGTCCGCACGGCCCGGCGCTCGGCGGGGGACAGCGGCTTCACCTCGGAGAGGCGGTCGACGAACACGCGGTAGCCCTTGTCCGTGGGGACGCGCCCGGCGGAGGTGTGCGGGGCCACGATGAGGCCCTCCTCCTCGAGCGCAGCCATGTCGTTGCGCACGGTCGCGGAGGACACGCCCAGGGCGTGCCGTTCCACGAGCGCCTTGGAGCCCACGGGCTCGCGCAGCGCCACGTAGTCCTCCACGATCGCCTGGAGCACCTGCAGGCGGCGGGGCTGCTCCGACATCTCGGTCCTCCTCTGGTCCGTCGGGATCCGGGGCGACCCCGGAGGTGCCCCTGGCTGGCACTCCGGCGGGTCAAGTGCCAATGCTACCGTCCGACCCGGGGGACGACCCGACCGGCCCGCACGGCTTCGCTCACGGTGATCGCCCGCCCCCGTTGCTACCGTGCTCTCCCATGGACTGGAGCAGCTGGGGCCCCGCGGGCCACGACGACCTGACGCGCCGCCCCGCCCGGACCGTCCCCGATGTGCCCGCCACCCCCGGCACGGTGGTCGAGGACGTGGCCTCCGGGTTCACCGGGGCCGTGAGCGGCATCGAGCGCTCCGGCGGCGTGCACGTGGTGGTCCTGGAGGACCGCCGCGGCGTGCGCCGCGGCTTCCCCCTCGGCGGCGGCTTCTGGATCGACGGCGAGCCCGTGACCCTGGTCCCCCCGACCGCCGCGGCCCCGGCGGCGCCGGCCCGCACCGCCTCCGGCTCGCGACGGGTCGAGGGGGCGCGGGCCCGCACTGCCCGCGCCTCTCGCATCTGGGTGGAGGGCGTGCACGACGCCGAGCTGGTGGAGAAGGTGTGGGGCGAGGACCTGCGCCTCGAGGGCATCGTCGTGGAGCCCCTGCACGGCGTGGACGACCTCGCCGGGGCGATCCGTGCGTTCGCCCCCGGTCCGCGGCGCCGGCTCGGGATCCTCGTGGACCATCTCGTCACCGGGTCCAAGGAGGAGCGCCTCGCGGCCGAGGCCATGCGCGTGCCGGGGGCCGCGGGCAACGTGCTCATCCTCGGTCACCCCTACGTGGACGTCTGGCAGGTCATCAAGCCCTCCGTCTTCGGCATCCCCGCGTGGCCCGTCGTGCCGAAGGGGCAGGACTGGAAGACGGGGATCCTGCGGGGACTGGGCTGGCCGCACGGGAGCAAGGAGGCCACGGGGCTGGGGTGGAAGCGGCTGCTCTCCCACGTCACCACGTACGCGGACCTCGAGCCGTCCCTGCTGGGCCGCGTGGAGGAGCTCATCGACTTCCTCACCGCCGCACCCGAGCACTGATCTCGGCGCGGCCCCCGCCCGCCCGCGCTATGCTGGCCCATGCCCTGCGCCCGGTCCCCGGCGCGCGGGTCCCGCGATCCAGGAGGAGCCCCTCGTGAACACCCGCGCGCAGCCCGACGCCGGCCGCACCGGCCACGGCCCGCCCGCCTGGCTCGTCTCGGCCGGCGGCCGCGGCGCCCCGCTCACGGCGAAGCAGGACCGTGACCGCGCGGCGCTGGCCCATCTCAGTCTGGCGTTCGGCGTGCTCGGCCCGCTGGTCGTGTGGCTGCTCTATCGCGACCGCGGCCCGTTCACCTCGCAGGAGTCGCGGGAGGCCCTGAACTTCTCCGGGCCGCCCACGCTCATCACGCTCCTGTTCTTCTTCCTGTCCCTGTTGCCGGTGGTCGGCCCGATCTTCGCGATCCTCGGCGCGCTCACGTGGGCCGCCATGGCGGTCTACGGCGTGATGGGCGCCTCGCACGTGTCCAAGGGCCGTCCGTTCCGGTACCCGTTCAACCTGCGCATCCTGCGCTGACCCGGGGTCGGCCGGTCAGAAGCCGGCCAGCGCCCGGACGATCGCGTCGTTGCGCAGCCGCCCCTCGAGCGTCGGGATGATGCGCCCGTCGACGGCGGCGCGCCCGTCCAGCAGGCCCGCGGCGATGAGTTCGGCGATCGCCCCGCGGATCCGCGCGGCCTCCCCCGGCGTCTCCGAGACGAGCTCCGCGGTCGGGAGCCCGCCCACCGTGCGCACCGCGAGCATGATGCGCTCGAGGCGCCGCGCGTCGGCGTCGGGCCGCTCGCGGCCGACGGCGGGGGTGACCCCCGTGGCCAGCCGCTGCGCGTAGGCGGCGGGGTGCTTGGCGTTCCAGAACCGGACGCCGGCGAGGTGCGAGTGCGCGCCCGGGCCGATCCCCCACCAGTCCTGGTCCTCCCAGTACGCCACGTTGTGCCGCGCGCGGTGGACCCCGGACCCCCGCGGATCCCGCGCCCAGTTGGACACCTCGTACCAGCGGTAGCCGGCGGCGCTGAGCAGCTCCTCGGCGAGCAGGTACTTGTCCGCCTGGTCGTCGGGGTCCACGTCCGCCACCTCGCCGCGGGCCACCTGGGCCCCGAGCTTGGTGCCCTCCTCCACGATCAGCGAGTACGCGCTCACGTGGTCCGGGGCCAGGACGACTGCGGCCTCGAGCGTGGCCCGCCAGTCGGCGAGGGACTCCCCCGCGGTCCCGTAGATCAGGTCCAGGGACACCTCCAGGCCGGCCTCGCGGGCCGCGGCGACGGCGGCGGGGACGGACTCGGGCCGATGGGTGCGCTCGAGCGTGGCGAGCACGTGCGGCATCGCGGACTGCATGCCCAGGGAGAGGCGGGTGAAGCCGCCGGCCGCGAGCTGGCGGGCGTACTCCGGGGTGATCGTGTCCGGGTTGGCCTCGGTGGTCACCTCCGCGCCGGGCGCGATCCCGAACCGGTCCACCGCCGCCTGGAGGATGCGCACGAGGTCCGCGGCCGGCAGGAGCGTGGGCGTGCCGCCGCCGAAGAACACCGTGTGCAGCGGGCGGGCGGGCACGTCCGAGGACGCGAGCACGTCCGCGGCGAAGTCCAGCTCCGCGACCGCCGACTCCCAGTAGTCGCCGCGACCCGCGCCGGGGCCAAAGTCGACGGCCGTGTACGTGTTGAAGTCGCAGTAGCCGCAGCGCACCGTGCAGAACGGCACGTGGACGTACAGGCTGAAGGTGCGCGCCGCGCCGTCGCGGGCGGCCGCGCGCACCCGCTGCCCGACGTCGGCCGGCAGCCGGCCGTCGTCGGGGACGGGCTCGCCGAGGGGCAGGGCGGGCACTTACTTCTTCGCGGCCTGGTCGGCGCCGGCGCCGTCCGAGGATAGGGCGGCGATGAAGGCCTCCTGCGGGACCTCGACCCGGCCGACCATCTTCATGCGCTTCTTGCCCTCCTTCTGCTTCTCGAGCAGCTTGCGCTTGCGGGAGATGTCTCCGCCGTAGCACTTGGAGAGCACGTCCTTGCGGATCGCGCGGATGTTCTCGCGGGCGATGATGCGCGAGCCGATGGCGGCCTGGATCGGCACCTCGTACTGCTGGCGCGGGATCAGCTCCTTGAGCTTGCCCGTCATCATCACGCCGTACGCGTAGGCGTTGTCCCTGTGGGTGATGGAGGAGAACGCGTCCACCTGTTCGCCCTGGAGCAGGATGTCCACCTTGACGAGGTCGGCGACCTGGTCGCCGTCGGCCTTCCAGTCCAGCGAGGCGTACCCCTTGGTGCGGGACTTGAGCTGGTCGAAGAAGTCGAACACGATCTCGGCCAGGGGGATCCAGTAGCGGATCTCCACGCGTTCCTCGGAGAGGTAGTCCATGCCCTTGAGGTTGCCGCGCTTGGCCTGGCACAGCTCCATGACGGCGCCGATGAACTCCGCCGGCACGATGATCGTGGCCGAGGCCATGGGCTCGCGCACCTCGAGGATCTTGCCCTCGGGGAACTCGGAGGGGTTGGTCACGGTGACGACCTCACGGTCCTCCCGGGTGACCTCGTAGACCACGTTGGGCGCGGTGGAGATGAGATCGAGGTCGAACTCGCGCTCGAGGCGCTCGCGCACGATCTCCAGATGCAGCAGACCGAGGAAGCCGACGCGGAAGCCGAAGCCCAGCGCGACCGAGGTCTCCGGCTCGTAGACGAGCGCGGCGTCGTTGAGCTTGAGCTTGTCCAGGGCGTCACGCAGCACGGGATAGTCCGAGCCGTCGATGGGATACAGGCCCGAGAACACCATGGGCTTGGGGTCCTCGTAGCCACCCAGGGACTGCTCCGCCGGGTGGGCGTGGTTGGTGACCGTGTCGCCCACCTTGGACTGACGCACGTCCTTCACGCCGGTGATGAGGTAGCCCACCTCGCCCGCGGCCAGACCGTTCGTGGGCACGGGCTCCGGGGAGGAGACGCCGATCTCGAGGAGCTCGTAGGTGGTGCCCGTGGACATCATGCGGACCTTCTCCCGCGGGGAGAGCCGGCCGTCCACGACGCGCACGTACGTGACGACGCCCCGGTAGGTGTCGTACACGGAGTCGAAGATCATCGCGCGGGCCGGGGCGTCCGCGTCCCCCTCCGGGCCGGGGATGGCGCGGACCACGCGGTCCAGCAGGTCCTCGACGCCGACGCCCGTCTTGCCGGAGACGCGCAGCACGTCCTCGGGCTCGCAGCCGATCAGGGAGGCCAGCTCGGCCGCGTAGCGGTCCGGATCCGCGGCGGGCAGGTCGATCTTGTTGAGCACGGGGATGATCTCCAGCTCGTGCTCCATGGCGAGGTAGAGGTTCGCCAGGGTCTGGGCCTCGATGCCCTGGGCGGCGTCCACCAGCAGGATCGCGCCCTCGCACGCGGCCAGCGAGCGGGAGACCTCATAGGTGAAGTCCACGTGCCCGGGGGTGTCGATCATGTTCAGGGCGTAGTCCACCCCGTCCACGGACCAGGGCATGCGCACGGCCTGGGACTTGATGGTGATGCCGCGCTCACGCTCGATGTCCATGCGGTCCAGGTACTGGGCCTTCATGTCGCGGGGCTGCACGACGCCGGTGGCCTGCAGCATGCGGTCCGCCAGCGTGGACTTGCCGTGGTCGATGTGGGCGATGATGCAGAAGTTGCGGATCACCGAGGGGTCGGTGGCAGCGGGCACCGGGGGGTTCGACGCCAGGGGCGACACGGGCACTTCCTCTACGGGTGACGGGGACGGGACTCTGACCGCCTAGTCTCTCATGATCCGCCGCCGACCCGACCCGGACGCCGGGCCCGCGCGTCCACTAGATTCACGCCCATGGCCTTCGACCTGCATCGCGCCCTGTCCCTCGGCCGCCGGACGGCACGCCTGATCGGCGCCCTCCGCGACGACGCCCGGCCGCGTCGAGCCGCCTCTGAGGCCGGTCGACGGGCCGGCGAACGGAGCGGCCCGTCGCCCTTCCCGGGCCCGCCCGGGCCTCCCGGGCCCGCGTGGGACCCCACGGAGCCCACCGACTCGTGGCCGATGCCCGGGCCCGGGCAGGAGCGCCGGCCCCGGCGACAGGACACCGACCGCCACGTGTCCCTGCCGGACTTCACCGGGACCGTCCGCGTCGAATACGCGCCCGCGCCCGGGCCGACGGCCGGGCCGGGCGAGGTCGTGTGGACCTGGGTGCCGTACGAGGAGATGGACGGCCGGGGCAAGGACCGCCCCGTGCTCCTGATCGGCCGGGACGGGGCGCTCCTGCTCGGGCTCATGCTGACCAGCCGGGACCGGAACAACGCGCTGACCCGCGACGAGGACTACGTGGACGTGGGCGCAGGCGCCTGGGACCGGTCCGGCCGCGCCTCGGAGGTGAAGCTGGACCGGGTGGTCCGCGTGGATCCGGCCGCGGTGCGCCGGGAGGGCGGCGTCCTGGACCGGGCGGCCTTCGACCGGGTCACGGCCGCGCTGGCCCGCGCCCGGAGGCGGGTGCGCTGAGTCGGCCGCGCGGATCGCGGGGTCTGGGTGGTAGGATCGTCCGCATTGTGTCCGCCGGTCGACGGGCACCCCCGGAACGGGTCATCATCGGTGTTCCCCACGCCGCTCAGTCCACGGATCCGGGCACCCTCCACGACCCCCTGTTCATGCGGCGCCCGGACCCTCGTCCGCGCCGCCGACGACGAAGGACCCGATTTGGCTAACATCAAGTCCCAGAAGAAGCGCATCCTCACCAACGAGAAGGCGCGCCAGCGCAACGTCGCGGTGAAGTCCGAGCTGAAGACCGCCATCCGCGCCGTGGACAAGGCCGTCGCCGCCGGCGAGGCCGAGGCCGCCGCCGCCGCCCTGCGCACCGCCTCCCGCAAGCTGGACAAGGCCGCCTCGAAGGGCGTCATCCACAAGAACCAGGCCGCGAACCGCAAGTCCGGCATCGCCGCCCGCGTGAAGGCCCTCCTCGGCTAATCCACGCCCCCGGCTGTGACCGCGGCCCCCGCCCCGAGCGATCGGTGCGGGGGCCGTTTCGTGTCCGGGCTGCCCCCGTGGGGTGCCGTCCGGCGGCGCCGTCAGCGGCTGACGGCGGTGGCCACGCGGATGACCGCGCGCTCGACGGCGAACTCCGGGTTGCGGGAGGCGCCCTTGGCCTCGGCGTCGGCCTGGGCGATCCACTCCACGGCCTGCGCGATGCCGGCCGCCGTCCAGTGCCGCGCCGCCTGCTGGATGTAGCGCACCTGGAACGGGGCCACCCCGAGCAGGGACGGCAGCTCGGCGGCGGGCCGGCGGGCGTCGATCATCCGCGCCACCTGCCGCACCTTGAGCGCGAGCGCCGCGGTGATCATCACCGGGTGGACGCCGGTGGCCATCGCGTGCCGCACGAGGGACACGGCCCTCGCCGCCTGCCCCTCGAGCGCCGCATCGGCCACCGCGAAGCTCGTGGCCTCCACGCGGCCGCTGTAGTAGGTGTCCACGGTCTCGACGGTGACGACGCCCTCGGTGTCGTCGACGAGCTGGGCGCACGCGGCCGCGAGCTCCGTGAGCGAGGCGCCGGTGGCGCGGATGAGCGCGCGGGCCGCCTCCTCGTCGATGCGCCGACGCCGGTCGCGGAACTCGGCCTGCACGAAGGCCAGCCGCTCCTCGTCCTTCTTCAGCGGCACGCACTCGACCACCGTGCCGGCCTGGGCGACGGCGTCCAGCAGCTTCTTGCCGCGGTTGCCGCCGGTGTGGCGCAGCACGAGCGTGACGTCGTCCGCGCCGGGGCCCTGCTGGACGAGGCGCAGGGCGTCCTCGAGGAACGCGTCGTTCATGGCCTCGAGGCCCTCGACCGTGATGAGGGTGGGCTCGGCGAAGAGGGACGGGCTGGCCGCGGTGGCCAGCTGGCCGGGCTGGTACTCCCCCGCGCGGAGCCGGTGGATCTCCAGCTGGCCGTGGCGCTCGCGCAGAGCCTGGGTCACGCGGTCCGTCACCCAGCGGGCGGCATGGTCCTCGGGTCCCTTGAGGAGCATGAGCGGGGCGGGCTCGGCTCGCCGCCAGGCCAGCGGGTCGGTGCGGCCGGCTCGGCCGGAACGGGGGCTGCGGGCGGCGGACATGCGTCCCATCCTAGGGTCCGGTGCGGACGCTCGAGGGCGGGCGGACGGTGTGAGCCGTGATCTCGGGCGCGCCGTCGGGGTCGGGGCCGTCCGCGGCCGTGAGGGCCAGCGTGCCGTGCAGGTCGGTGCGGGCCACCGGCCCGAGGCGGCCGAGCGCGTCCACCGTGGCCCGGTGGGGGTGTCCGTACGGGTTGTCGGCGCCCACGGAGACCATGTGCAGGCGGGCGCCGACCGCGCGCGGCACGGCCGTCCCACCGTTGCGGGCCCCGTGGTGGGCGACCTTGAGCACGTCCACGCGCGGCGGAGCGGCGGCATCGGACCGGTGCCCCGCGACCCATGCCGCGGAGGCGTCCTCCTCCATGTCGCCGGTGATCAGCGTCGTGACCGGACCGGCCTCGCTCTCGACGGTGACCAGCACCTGGGCGGAGGCGTCGTTCTCCTCGGGGGCCCGCGCGTCGGCGAGCAGCACGTGCCACCGCACCGGCCCGGCCGTGCCCGTCGCGCCGGTGCGGAGCCGTGCCGCGTCGGCGGGCCGGTCGACGCCGTCCGCCTCGCCGCCGCGCCCTCCCCTGCCCTGCGCCGGCGCGTCCCGGGTCGCGTAGTGCACCGCCCCGCGGGAGGCGCGGTCGACCACGCCGGGCAGTCCCCCGGTGTGGTCGGCGTGCAGGTGGGTGAGCAGCACGGCGTCCACCCGGTCGACGTCGAGGTCGTCGAGGCAGCGACGAGCGAGCCCAGGCTCGGGCCCGACATCGACGACGACCCCCGCGCGCGGGCCGGACCGGAACACGGCCATGTCTCCCTGGCCGACGTCGCAGAACGCCACCGCCCAGTCCGGCGGGGCCGCGCCCGAGGCCCGCGGCACGAGGACCGCCCCGACCGCACCCGTGGTGGCCGCGGCCAGCGCGGCGGCGAGCACGACCAGGGCGGGGAGGCGCTCGCGGGTCCGCGGCGCGCTGCGGCCGACACGCCGCACCGGGGCGGCCCGGCGTCGTTCGAGCAGGAGCACGGCGGCGAATCCGAGGAGCGTCGCGGCCACCAGCAGGACGCCCAGCCCGGCGCCGAGGGCTCCGGCCGGCCACGGACGCAGCGCCCCGGGCAGGGAGGCGCTGGTGTGGGCGACCCACCCGATCCAGGCCGCGGGCCACTGGATCACGGCGACGAGGGCGGCGGCGATCCCCGGCGCGGGCAGGGCGAGGGCCGCGGCGAGGGTGCCCAGGACGGTCACGGGCGGCACGGCCGGGGCGGCCAGCAGATTGGCCGGCACCGCGTAGGCCGACACCTCACCGGTCATGGCCAGGATGATCGGCTGGCAGGCCAGGTGGGCGGCCACGGTCACCGCGAGCGACGCCGAGAGCCACCGCGCCACGACGTCGGGCAGCACCCGGCCGAGCCCGGCGTGCAGCGCACGGTCGAGGGGCGCGCCGCCCAGGACGATGCCCGCGGTCGCCGCCAGGGAGAGGTGGAAGGCCGGTTCCACGGCGAGGGCCGGCACCGCGACGAGCAGGGCCGTGCCGCCCACCGTCAGGAGTCCGAACGCCTGCCGCGCGCGGCCGAAGAACACCGCGAGGGCGCCGAGAGCGCCCATCACGGCCGCCCGGAGGACCGACGGCTCCGGCCCCACGACGACCACGAACACCCCGAGGACCGCCAGCCCGGCGCTGAGGACCACCGCCCGGTGCACCCGCGCGCTGCGCAGGGTGATCGCGACCGCGCCGAGGATCATGGCCACGTTGGCCCCGGACACGGCAGACAGGTGCGACAGGCCCGAGGCCTTCATGGCGTCGTCGAGGGCGGCCCCCTGGGCGGAGCGGTCGCCCAGCACCAGCCCCGGGATGAGCTCCGGCGCCGTGCCGACCGTGCCCTCCGCGGACTGACGGAACGCGGCGCGCAGCGCCTCCCGCCGCGGCGGGCCCGGGCCGCCGTCGGTGGCCCCGCCTGCCGGCTCCGCCCCGCCGGGGCAGGGTCCCGGCTGCGGGGCGGCCGCGGCGGCCAGGAACACGGTGGAGCCGGACCTCGACGGCCGGGCCACCACGCACACCCGCGATCCCGGCCCGCCGCCGGGGGCCGCCGTCCCGTCCAACGGCGCGGCGATCGTCGCGGGCGGTGCGCCCCCGCCCGTGAGTCGGGCCGTCACGGCCGCCTCGGGGGCCCGCGGCGGATGACCGAACGTCTCGACCCGCACGGGCACGCTCCAGCGTGGGCCGAAGGTCGCCTCGCTCCGGGTGGCGGGCCCGTCCAGGGTCAGCTCGAGCCGCAGCGGTGAGCCGGCGTGCACCGCGCCGGTCCAGCCGCTGGCGCTGGCCGCGGCGGCGGGCCCGGCCGAGTGCTGCAGCATCAGGGCCGCGGCCACGCCGGCCAGCGTCGTCGCGGTGGCCACGCCCCGTATCCGACCGGTCGAGCGGGCGGCGCCCAGGACAGTGGTCGCGGCGACGGCCAGCCCGGTGAGGGCCGCCGCCGAGCGGGCCGGGGCGTCCCAGGCGACGCCGAGGATCCCGAGGGTCAGGCAGACGAGCAGGGCGGGCACCCACCGGGCCTCGAGCGGGCCGGGCACCTCGCGGTGGCGGGCGCGGCGGTCCACGGGATCGCTGGGCGGGCCCGGGGCCGGGCTCACCACGAGACGTGGTCACGCAGCCGGTCGAGCGTGGCCGGGCCGATGCCGGGCACCGCGTCCAGGTCCTGCAGGCCGGTGAACGGGCCGACCGTCTCGCGGTGGGCGATGATCTTCTCCGCCGTGGCGGGGCCGACGCCGGGCAGGGTCTGCAGCTCCGTGGCGTCGGCGGTGTTCAGGTCCACGGTGTCGCCGGACTCGGCGCCGCCCGGCTCGCCTCCGCCACCGGCCCTGCCCGTGGTCGGCGTGGGCTGCGCCTGCGCGGCCCCGGCCACCCGGTCCAGGGCGTCCTGCGGTGTGCGGGCGGAGGGGACGAGGACCTGTTGGCCGTCGTCCAACGGGGCCGCGAGGTTGATGCGCTCCGCCCGGGCGTGCCGGGTCGGGCCGCCGGCGGCGCCCACGGCGTCGGCCACCCGGGAGCCCGGCGCGAGGCTGACCACTCCCGGCCGGGCGACCTCGCCCACCACGTGCACCCGCAGCGGGCCGGACCCGGCGGGGCCGGACGCCTCCCCCGACGGCCCCGCCTCGGACGTCCGCGCGTCGGTGCCCGCCGCCGACGGGGCGGTGGAGGGCGCGTCGGTCTGCGGGATGCCTGCACCGGCCGCGGCCGCCGGGATGGCCGCGGGCGGCGCCGGGGTGGTCAGCCAGGCCACCGCCCACCAGGCCGTGGCGGCGACGAGCAGCACGGTGACGGCCAGCAGGGCCGGCCGCCACCGCAGCACCGGGCCCCGAGGTGGGGTGCGCTCCCACCGGGACGCGGCGTGCGGGCCGGCTGTGTCGACGTCGGGGGCGGCCGCGGGCGCGGGGTCCGGGGCGAAGGCGGGCGGATCGTCGCAGAGGCGGTGGCTGGGGCTCATGCGGGCAGTCTGCGGCCCCGTCGCCGAGTCGGGCGCGTCCCGCACCCGACCTGGGGATGACCTCCGCGGTCCAGGGTGGTGTGCAGGAACGGACGCGCCCGTCTCCTCGGCGCTCCCGCACGGGCGGCCTCAGTCCCCCGAGCCCCCCGTGGGCGATTCCAGCGGGCAGATCACCACACCCAGGGCGCCCAGGCCCAGGTGCGCGGCGAGCACGGCGGGCAGCTCGACGACGGGCACGGGGGTGGTGGAGACCGGCTGGAGCCGCTCCGCGAGCTGCACGGCCGTCTCGGGGTCGCCGTACTCGTGCACGGCGATCCGCACCGGGTCCTCGCCGGCCCGCTCGGTCGCGAGCTCCACGAGCCGGTCGACGGCCCGGGCCGCGGACCGCGGGCGGTCGACCAGGCCGATCGCGCCGTCGTCGACGGCCATGACGGGGCGCACCTGCAGCAGCGTGCCCAGCAGCGAGGCCAGCCCGCTGATCCGCCCGCCCCGGCGCAGCTGCTCGAGGCTGGGCACCGTGAACAGCACGTGGCTGGAGTCCACGGTGGCCTCGAGCCGCTCGCGGATGCGGGCCACGGGCATGCCCACCCCCGCGTCCACGGCGGCGTCCACCACGGCCATGCCCAGCGCGAAGCCCACGGTGCGCGAGTCCACCACGGTCACCGGGCGCTCGGCCTCCGCGGCGGCCAGGCGCGCGGCCTCCACGGTGCCGGAGAGCTCGCCGGACAGGTGGACGGAGAGGATGCGTGCGTAGCCGGCGCGGGCCAGCTCGGCGTAGGCCGTCCGGAACGCGCCCGGCGAGGGCCGTGAGGTGCGCACCGGGGTGCCGGCGGCCAGGGCCAGCGGCAGCTCCAGCGCGAGCTCGTCCGTGCCCTCCGTGTGGATCTGCTCGCCCACCATGACGGGCAGCGCCACCTGGCGGATCCCCGCGGCCAGACCGTGTCCGAGGACGGCGCCGGGCAGGGCCGCGGCCGAGTCCGTGACGACGGCCGTGCGGTCCCGGCGGGGCGGGCGCAGCCCGTAGCGTGCCCGCCCGGCCAGCTGGGAGCGGCGGGAGCGCAGGCGGACGAGCGCATCGTCGCGCCACTGCTCGATGCTCGCCACGGCCTGCCTCCTCTCCCCCGGCCCGGTCGGGGACGGTCTCACGCGGTCAGCGGATCACCAGGTTCACGAGCTTGGGCTCGCGCACGATCACCTTGACGATCTCGGCGTCCCCGATGAAGTTCCGCACCTTCTGCGACGCGCGGGCGCGCGCCTCGAGATCCTCGGCGGTGATGTCCGCGGGCACCTCGAGGGTGTCGCGGACCTTGCCCTTGACCTGGACGACCGCCGTGACGGTGTCCTCGACCAGCAGCGCCTCGTCCACCGCGGGCCAGCCGGCGCGGACCACGGAGGGCTCGTGGCCGAGCAGCACCCACATGTCCTCGGCCGTGTACGGCGCCACGAGCGAGAGCAGCACGGCCACGGCCTCGGCGGCCTCGCGGACGGCGGGGTCGGCCGCGCCGGCGCCGGCGTCGATCTCCTTGCGGGCCGCGTTGACCAGCTCCATCGTCTTGGCGACGACCACGTTGAACTTGCCGTCGTCCAGCAGCTGCTGGGCCTCGTGCACGGTCCGGTGGGTCACCCGGCGCAGGGTCACGGCCCCGCCCGCCGGGTCCGTGCCGGCCGGGGCGCCCGTCGCGCGGACGTCGCGGGCCAGGCGCCACGCGCGGGCCAGGAACTTGCCGGCGGCGCCCGGGGCGACGTCGGCCCAGTCCACGTCGTCCTCGGGCGGCGAGGCGAACACCATGGTCAGGCGCACGGCGTCGACGCCGAACTCGTCCAGCTGGTCGCCCAGGTCCACGCCGTTGCCCAGCGACTTGGACATGGCCTTGCCGCCGTTGAGCACCTGGCCCTGGTTGAGCAGGGCGCGGAACGGCTCGGTGAAGGGCACCAGGCCGAGGTCGTGCAGGGCCTTGGTGAAGAAGCGGGCGTACAGCAGGTGCAGGATCGCGTGCTCCACGCCGCCCACGTACTGGTCCACGGGCAGCCAGCGGCGCAGGGCGTCGGGGTCGAAAACGCGGGCGTCGTCGTTCGGGGACGCGTAGCGGAGCATGTACCAGGACGAGTCCACGAACGTGTCCATGGTGTCGGTGTCCCGTCGCGCGGGGCCGCCGCACTGCGGGCAGTCCACCTCGACCCACGACGTCGCCGCGGCCAGGGGCGACTGGCCCTTGGGGGCGAGCTGCTCGCCCTTGAGGTCGGTCGGCAGGGTGACCGGCAGCTGGTCCTCCGGCACGAGCACCTCGCCGCAGTCCGGGCAGTGGACCACGGGGATCGGGGTGCCCCAGAAGCGCTGACGGGAGAGCAGCCAGTCGCGCAGGCGGTACGTGGTGGTGCCCCGGCCGGTGCCGCGCTCCTGCACGATCTCGATGGCCCGCGCGATGGCGGCGGTCTTGTCCAGGCCGTCGAGCTCCCCGGAGTTCACCAGGATGCCCTCGCCGGTCGTCGCGACGCCGGAGACCGCCGGGTCCTCCTCGCCGGTGTCCAGCACGGTGCGCACGGGCAGGCCCATGGCGCGGGCGAAGTCGAGGTCGCGCTGGTCGTGGGCCGGCACGGCCATGATGGCGCCCGTGCCGTAGTCGGCCAGCACGTAGTCCGAGGCCCAGATCGGCAGACGCTCACCGGTCAGCGGGTTCACCGCGTGGCGGCCCAGGAACACGCCGCTCTTGGGACGGTCCGTGGCCTGGCGGTCGATGTCCGAGACCTTCTTCAGGTCCTCGCGGTACGCCTCGAGTTCGGCCCGCACGTCGTCGCCGGCGAGCTCGGCGGCCAGCGGGGCGTCGGCGGCGACCACCATGAAGGTCGCGCCGTGCAGCGTGTCCGGCCGGGTGGTGAAGACCGTGACGACGGGGCCGTCCTCGACCTGGAAGTCGACGTGGGCGCCCTCGGAGCGGCCGATCCAGTTGCGCTGCATGGCGAGCACGCGCTCGGGCCAGTGGCCGGTGAGCTGGTCCATGTCGTCCAGCAGCGCGTCCGCGTACTCGGTGATGCGGAAGTACCACTGGTTCAGGGTCCGCTTGGTGACCTCGGTGCCGCAGCGCTCGCAGCGGCCGTCCACGACCTGCTCGTTGGCGAGCACCGTCTGGTCCTGGGGGCACCAGTTGACCGGGGAGTCCTTCCGGTACGCCAGGCCCCTGCGGTACAGCTGCTGGAACAGCCACTGGGTCCACCGGTAGTACTCGGGGTCCGAGGTGTGCAGCTCACGGGACCAGTCCACGGCGATGCCGTACCGCTGGAAGGAGCGCTTCTGCGTCTCGATGTTCGCGTAGGTCCACTCGGCCGGGTGGGCGTCGCGCTTGATGGCGGCGTTCTCGGCCGGCAGGCCGAAGGAGTCCCAGCCGATGGGATGCAGCACGTCGAAGCCGCGCTGCATCCAGTGGCGCGCGACGACGTCGCCCATCGCGAACGCCTCGGCGTGCCCCATGTGCAGGTCGCCCGACGGGTACGGGAACATGTCGACCACGGTGCGGGTCTCGGAGCCGTCCTCGCGCGGGGCGAACGTCCCGGCCTGCTCCCAGTACCCGGCCCAGCGGGCCTCCACGTCACGGAACGAGTACTCCGCGTCGGCGGGGATGCTGGGGGTGGCCGGCACGGCGCTGTCGGGGGTCTGGCTCACGGCGGTTCGAGTCCTCACGCAGTCGGGATGGGGCGCCGGCCCTCGGGCGGCGCGGACGGGGCCGGCGGCACGGCCGGCCACCCCATCCTACGGCGACGGCGCCCCGGCTCGGCCACAGGGCCGCTCCGAGACGCCGTGCCCGGCCGGGCAGGCGCGTTCAGGCGGAGTGGCTGCCGCCTGCCGGACGCTCGGGCCCGGCGTCGGGACCGGGATGCACCTCGTCGGGGGTGACCGCGTCGTCCTCCTCCAGCACCTGGGCGACCTCGTCCTCGAGGGCCTCCGTCACCGCGCCTGGGGCCGCCACGGAGTCCCCGACCGCCTCCTGCAGCTGCACGGCGTGCTGGGCCGTGAAGGTCTTCTCCGGATGCTCACGCAGGCGGAGCAGCGCGAGCAGGCGCAGACGCAGCCCCGACTCGGCGGAGATCTGCCGGCGGTGGGTGAGCCACCAGACGAGGAGCACGAGCGCGAGCACGATCCCCAGGTGGCCCAGCGCCGGGTAGACGACGTTCATCAGGTCGCCGAAGCCGACGAAGCTCACCGCGAAGGCCAGCAGCGTGACGCCGGCGAACACGGGGCGGTAGCGGCCCGGATGGTCGGCCGTGAGGCGGCGTCCCAGCGCGTAGAACATGCCGATCGCGGTGTTGTAGATCATCAGGTAGATCACCACGACCATCGCCCAGCCCAGCCAGGGCGCGATCGAGGCGAACAGCCGCAGCATGGGGACGTCGGCGCGGCCGATCTCGGCGTAGCCGAGGTAGAGCAGCGTGGAGGCCATCAGGAGCAGGACGGTGTACATCAGGCCGCCGGTGAGGCCGCCGAGGAACGCCTCACGGGGGTGGGTGATGGACCCGCCGATCACGAGGCACATGGACACGGCCATCACGACGACGAGGCCGAAGTAGTTGACCGAGGACAGCCACCACGGGTCCACCGGCGTGGTGGCCTGGACGGCGAGGGACTCGTGGGCGGTGAAGCCGCCGTCGCGGGTGACCAGGACGTGGACGAACCCGGCCACGACCGCGACGACCACCAGGGGCGTGATCAGGGAGATGATCGCGGAGACCTTCTCCACGTCCAGCATGCCCGTCACGAGCACGAGCAGGGTCATCAGGGTGGAGCCCGCCCACGTCGGCCAGCCGAACTGCTGGGCGAGCGTCGAGCCCGCCCCGGCGAGCATGACGACGCCGATCGCGAAGAGCGTCACCGTGACCACGACGTCCAGGATGCGGGCCATCACGGGGTGTGAGACGCTCCGGAAGACGACCTTGTGGTCGGCCGCGAGGAACACGCTGCCCAGCTGGAGGATGACGGCGCCGCCGGCGGTGACGAGCAGGCCGGCCAGTCCCGCGCCCACGATGCCGATCCAGCCGAAGCCGACGAAGTACTGGATGACTTCGGCGCCGGTGGCGAAGCCGGCGCCGACGAGCAGACCGACGAAGGCGAGGGCGATCTTCAGGGATCTGAGGGCGACGGGGTGCTGCACGCATGGGCCTTTCGTGGGAGACGGGGTGCGCCCGTCCGGGCCCCGGGACCGAGGACGGGCTGGAGTACGGTAGGCACGCGTGCGCCATCGTGGCCAGGACCAGACGTCGCCGGGTTCCGGGCAGCGTGGCCTCAGGCCCACCCCAGGGCCGCCCTCCCGCCGGTACGCCCGCGGCCGTGATCAGGCCGAGCACCTCGGCGGACCCCGTCCCCGCGCCCAGGTCCATCTGCAGCGTGCGGGAGGCGTGGGTGACGTCGGTGAGGTTCCAGGCCGGCCTGGCTAGGGTGGGGACGTGCCTGTCCCGACGCCGCCCGCCCCCCCGGGCCCGCCCGTCCGCCTGCGCGATCTGCTGCGCCCGCCCGCGGCGCCCGCCGATCCCCGCGTGCTCACGGGCCACCCGGCCCGGACGCCCCGCCGGCGTACCCTGGCGGTCCCGGACCCCGTCCGCAGGACCCCGTCGTCCGTGGCCGTGTGGGAGTATGCCCCCGTTCCGGTGGCCGCGCCGGGATCGCCCGGCGCACTCGAGGGGGACGCGGCCGCTGCCCCGCTCGTGTTCGTGCACGGCTTCCGCGGGGACCACCACGGCCTCGCCCTGCTGGCCGACGCGCTCCCGGAGCATCCGATCCACTCGATCGAGCTGCCCGGCTTCGGGGCCTCGGAGCCCTTCCCCCGCGCCGAGCACACCGTGGCCCATCACGCGGACGCGGTGGCCGCCGCCGTCGTCGCCCTGGGGCTGCCGGCCGCCCCCGTGCTGGTCGCACACTCCTACGGGACGACGGTGGCGGCCGAGCTGGTCGCCCGGGAGCCGTCCCGGTGGGGACGGCTGGTCCTGCTCAACCCCATCGCCGAACCCGCGCTGCAGGCGTCGGCGTCCGCGACGAGTCGGGTGCTGGCGGCCGTCGCCGAGGGGTACTACGAGGTCGCCGCCCGCCTGCCCGAGCGCTCGGCGCGGCTGCTGCTGGGCGCGCCGCCGGTCGTGTGGGCGACCACGCTCGCCATGACCCGCACCAGGGACAGGGATGTCCTTGCGTACACCCATGACCAGCACCGGCGTCACTTCTCGGGCTTCGCCTCCGCGCGCATGCTCTCCGAGGCGTACCGCGCCTCGAGCACGGGCTCCGTGGCCGACGTCGCCGCCCGCCTCACCCTGCCGGTGCTGCTGGTCGCGGGGCGGGAGGATCCGCTGGGCTCGGTGCCGGCACAGGAGGCGCTCGCCGCGGCGATCGACGCCGCGGGCGGCACAGCGGAGCTGCACGTCCTCGACGGCGTCGGGCATCTGCTGCACTACGAGCGGCCGGCCGCCTGCGCGGCGCTGATCCGCGACTGGTTCCGCCGCGCCGGCCGCTGACGTCGTCGTCGCCCCGGCGTCGCCGCGCTCCGGCCCCTCGGGCTGGGGGCCGGTCCGGCCGCCCCCTCAGAGCACCCCGGCCGGGTCGAGCCGCACCCGCACCGGGGCGGTCTCGCGCCGAGCGCTCGCCGCGGACCGGGCGGCGCGCAGGGCGCCGACGGTGGCCTCGGCCGCCGCGTACGGGAAGATCAGCAGGGCGCGGGAGCGGATCTCGTCGGCGGGGTCCGGCACCGGCCCGATCCAGGGCAGTCGCGCCGGGCCGCCGTCGAGCGGGGCCGAGTGCGGATCCTCGTGGACGTCCTCGTCCGGCCGTTCCCGGCGGGCGGCCTCCACGAGCTCGAGGTACTCCGCGACGGCGGCGGCCTCCCCCGTGACCTCTGCGAGGCGGCCGGCGGGAGGAAGGTGCAGCTCGCGCCGCTCGGCGACCTGGCGCGCGGCGAAGCCGTCGGGGTCCCGTCGGACGAGCGCGTTCACCGCCTCCCCCGCGTCCGCGGTGACCACCACGACGCCCCCGTCGGAGGCGGGGCGGACCAGGCAGGCGGCCGCGAGCCAGCGGGCGAGCACCCGGCCCGGCACGTCGAGGCCCTCGCGCTGGAGCTGGCTGTCCCCGTCGAGCAGCAGGGCGGCCGCGTAGCCGTCGGGCGTCACCGGCTCGGCCCCCACGGTCGCCACCACCAGGGAGGGCCCGGGCGGCACCGAGCCGAGCATGTGCTGCGCCGAGGAGGCGTGCACGGGCACGCGCGGGAACGCCCGGCCCAGCTCCTCGGCCGTGCGGTCCACGCCGCGGGCCCCGGCCCGCAGCGTCGTGCCGCCGCACTCGGTGCACCGGAAGCCGCGCTCCCGGGTGCCGCACCACCGGCACGCCACCTCCCCGTGCCGGGCGGCCCGCGCGTCGCGGAAGCCCAGCGGCCCCGCGCAGACGCGGCAGCGGGCGGGCGTGCGACAGCGCTCGCACACGAGGGCGGGGATGAAGCCGGCCCGGGCCACCTGCACGAGCACCGGGCCGGGCCGTGGCCCGAGCAGCGCGGCGCGGGCGGCGGCCCAGGCGGCCTGCGGCAACCGCGCCCGCTGCGCGAACGGGTCGCGCGCCGTCTCCCAGGCGTCGGCGGTGGAGACGACCCGCGGCCCGAGCTCCCGCTGGGTCGCGCGGGAGGGGCCCAGGTGCAGCAGCCAGCCCGACTCGACGAGCCGTTGCACCGGGACGGACCGGGAGGGCCCGGCGAAGAGCAGCGCCGCGCCGGTCGCGCGGGCCCGCTCCAGCACGACCTCTCGGGCGTGGAAGTAGGGCGCGCGGGGTTCTGCCCACGCGTCGTCGCCGTCGTCCCAGAGCACCACCAGCCGCAGGTCGCGCACGGGCGACCACACGGCGGCCCGGGTGCCGGCCACGATGCGCCGGGTGCCGCGCAGCGCGGCCAGGTGGGCGCGGTACCGGGGCGTGTTGCCGTCCTCGGAGCCGATCCGCGCGTAGGCGTCCTCCCCCACGTGCTCGTCGAGGGCGGCGCAGAGCCGGTCGAGGTCGCGGTGGTCGGGCACCAGCAGTAGGACGCCGCCGTCCGAGGCGGCCACCGTGCGCGCCAGGGCGGCCAGCGCGCCCGCCTCGTCCCATTCGAACAGGCGCGAGGGCACGACGGCGGCCGCCCGCGCGGCGTCCCCGGCCAGCACGGCGGACACGAACGCGGTGCCCCCCTCAAGGGACTCCCACACCGTGGGCACGAGGCCCTCCTCCGCCGCGGGAGGCTCCGGGCGCTCGGCGTCCGTGCCGGTCAGCGTCACAGGGTGGTCCGCGGCGGTTTCCGCGTCCTCCGCCAGGGCGGCCTTCTCGACCTGCGCGACGCGCGGGGGCACCGCGGCCCGCAGCACGTCCGTGACGACGCCGGCCTGGCGGCGGGCCACCGCGCGCGCGGTCGCCAGGACCTCCTCCGTCAGCGGCGGGATGACGGTGAGCACGCCGGTGAGCTCGGTGAGCTGGGCGCCGGTGGCCGGCTCCTGCTCCCGCGAGACGAGCCAGCCCGTCATGGCCCGTCCGCCGAAGCGGACGGACACGCGGGAGCCGGGGACCGCCCGGTCGTCCAGGGCCACGGGCACGAGATAGTCGAACTCGCGGTCCAGGTGCGGCACGGGCGAGTCCAGCAGGACGCGTGCGATCGGCCGCTCCGGCCACCCCTCGGCCCGCTCCGGCAGTCGGGGCGCGTCCTCCGGCTCCGGGAGGGCGAACAGCGCGTCTGTGATGCCCGCCTCCGGGTCAGAGGCCGGCGGCAGCGCGCAGCTGCTCGACGCGGTCCGTGCGCTCCCACGTGAAGTCGGCGTCGTCCCGGCCGAAGTGGCCGTTCGCGGCGGTCCGTCGGTAGATGGGCCGCAGGAGGTTCAGCTCCTTCACGATGGCGGCCGGACGCAGGTCGAACACCGCGTTCACGGCCTCGATGATCTTCTCCTCCGGCACCGTGGCCGTCCCGAAGGTGTCCACGTACAGGCCCACGGGCCGGGCCGAACCGATCGCGTAGGCCACCTGGAACTCGGCGCGCGAGGCGAGGCCGGCGGCCACCACGTTCTTCGCGACCCAGCGGAGCATGTAGGCGGCGGAGCGGTCCACCTTGGACGGGTCCTTGCCGGAGAAGGCGCCGCCGCCGTGCCGGGCCATGCCGCCGTAGGTGTCCACGATGATCTTGCGACCGGTGAGGCCGGCGTCGCCCACGGGGCCGCCGATGACGAACTTGCCGCCCGGGTTGATGATGATCCGCATGCCGGAGGTGTCGAGGCCGGAGCGCTCGATGACGGGCCGGATCACGTGCTCCTCCACGTCCGCCCGCAGCTGCTCCTGCGTGACCCACTCGTGGTGCTGCGTGGAGACCACCACGGCCTCGACCGTGGTGGGCACGTGGCCGGGCGCGTAGCCGATGGTGACCTGCGTCTTGCCGTCCGGCAGCAGGTACGGCATGGGCGTGTTCTCCGCCCGGCGCACCGCGGTGAGCCGCTCGGAGAGCCGGTGCGCGAGGTAGATGGGCATGGGCATGTACGCCGGGGTCTCGTCCGTGGCGTAGCCGAACATGATGCCCTGGTCCCCCGCGCCCTGCTCGTCCACCTCGTCCGCCGAGCCGTACTCGCGGGCCTCGAGGGACCGGGAGACGCCGGCGAAGATGTCCGAGGACTGCTGGCCGATGGAGATGTTCACGCCGCACTGGGCGCCGTCGAAGCCGTTGGCCGAGGAGTCGTAGCCGATGTCCAGGATGGTCTCGCGCACGATCCTGGGGATCTCCACGTACGCTGAGGTGTTCACCTCGCCGGCCACCTGCACCAGGCCGGTGGTGGTCAGGGTCTCCACGGCCACCTTCGCCGACGGGTCGGCGGCGAGGATCGCGTCCAGGATGGCGTCGGAGATCTGGTCGCAGATCTTGTCGGGGTGGCCCGCCGTGACGGACTCGGAGGTGAAGAGGCGGAGCTCTCCGCCGCCCACCCCCGAATACGGGTCGGCGTGGCGGGCGGGGCTCAGCGAGGCGGCATCGGTCATGCCGCACAGTCTAGGTCAGCGGCCCGACGCGCCGACGGGGTCGCGACCGGCGAGGTCATCCACGATCGCCTGCACGACGGCGGCCGCGGCCTCGTCCTTGGAGCCTGCGGCCTCCACGGCGGGGCGGCCGTCGGCGAACAGGATGGTCACGGCGGTCTCGTCCCGGCCGAACACCTTGTCCGTGCCGACCTCGTTGACCACGAGCATCTCGCAGCCCTTGCGCGCCAGTTTGGCCCGGCCGTACTCGAGCACGGAGGACGTCGCGTCGCCGGTCTCCGCGGCGAAGCCGACGATGAGCGGGGCCATGGGCCCGCCCTCGGAGCGGGTGCGCACGGCCGTGGCGAGCACGTCCGGGGTGCGCTCGAGCACGATGACGGGCGCGCCGCCGTCGTCGCCCTTCTTCATCTTGGCGTCCGAGACCTCGGCCGGCCGGAAGTCCGCGACGGCCGCCGCCATCACGAGGACGTCGGCGTCGGCGGCCTCCGCCTGCACGGCGTCCAACAGGTCCTGCGTGGACTCCACGGGCACGACGCGCTCGACGCCCTCGGGCGTCGGGACGGACATGGACCCGGCGACGAACCGCACGGTGGCGCCGGCGTCGAGGGCGGCGCGCGCCAGGGCGGCCCCCTGCTTGCCGGAGGAGCGGTTCCCCAGGTAGCGGACCGGGTCCAGGGCCTCGCGGGTGCCCCCGGCCGTGATCACCACGGTGCGACCGGCCAGCGGGCCGGGCGTCGGCTCGGCGTCGGACCCGGAGGCCCGGGGACGGCGCGGGGCGCCCGCGGCGGCGGCGGCCTGCGCACGCTCCCAGATCTCGGCGGGCTCGGGCAGACGTCCGGCGCCGGAGTCGGCCCCGGTGAGGCGGCCCACGGCGGGATCCACGACCGTGACGCCGCGCTCGCGCAGGAGGGCGACGTTGGCCACCGTGGCGGGGTGGTGCCACATCTCGGTGTGCATGGCGGGGGCCAGGACGACGGGGCACGTGGCGGTGAGCAGCACGTTGCCCAGCAGGTCGGGCGCCATCCCCGCGGCGGTGCGCGCGAGCAGGTCGGCCGTGGCCGGCGCGACCACCACGAGGTCCGCACGCCGGCCGAGCCGGACGTGGTTCACCTCGTCGACCGCCTCGAACGTGTCCGTGCGGACCGGGCGACCGGAGAGGGCCTCCCACGTCGCCGCGCCCACGAACTCGAGGGCGTTGGCGGTGGGCACCACGGTCACGCCGTGGCCGGCCTCGGTCATCAAGCGCAGCAGCAGCGCCGCCTTGTAGGCCGCGATGCCGCCGCCGACCCCGAGGACGATCTCCATGACGGGCTCAGGCCTCCGTGGCGTCCTCGGAGGTGCCCTCCTCGGCGCGCACCGTCTCGGCGGCCTCCTCGATGGCGGCGGGATCGCCCATCGGCTGGTGGGCGTCGGACGACTCGAGGGTGGCGAACGGGTCGTCCTCGCCCGGCAGGGAGAAGTCGCCGAAGTCCTCGGCGGCCAGGTCGGCCTCCGGGGTGGCCTCGACGGCCTCGTGGGACTCGAGCAGGTCGGCCTCGATCTCGCGCAGGGCGATGGACAGCGGCTTCTCGTTCAGCTGGGTGTCCACGAGCGGGCCGACGTACTCGAACAGCCCCTCGTGCAGCTGCGAGTAGTAGGCGTTGATCTGCCGGGCCCGCTTGGCGGCGAAGAGCACCAGGGCGTACTTCGAGTCGACCCGCTCCAGCAGGGAGTCGATGGGCGGGTTGACGATGCCTTCGTACTGTTCGGTCACGGGGTCTCCAAAGTCTTCATCTCACTGTCACGTCGGCGCCGGGTGCGGCGTCGGTGCGGCCGGTCCTCAGGCCTCGGTCGGACGGCGCTCGGGGTCCAGCCCCATGAGTCTCACCAGTTCCTCGGCGGCCCGCTCCACGCGGTCGTTCACGACGACGGCGTCGAACTCGGGTTCCGCTGCGAGTTCCAGTCTAGCCGTTTCGAGCCGACGCCGCTGTTCCTCCGGGCTCTCGGTGCCGCGGCCGAGCAGCCGGGACACGAGTTCCTCCCAGCTCGGCGGCGCCAGGAACACGAAGGTGGCCTCCGGCAGCGCACGGCGGACCTGGCGCGCGCCCTGCAGGTCGATCTCCAGCAGGACGTGGCGCCCCTGCGCCACGGCCTCCATCACACGGTCGCGCCGCGTGCCGTAGCGGTGGACGCCGTGGACGACGGCCCATTCCAGCATCTCGTCCGCCTCGACGAGGGAGTCGAACTCCTCCGGCGTCGTGAAGTAGTAGTGCACCCCGTCCTCCTCACCCGGGCGCGCCGGGCGGGTGGTGGCGGAGACGGACAGCCAGGCCTCGGGATAGTGCTCGCGGACATAGGCCGAGACGGTGCCCTTGCCGACGGCGGTGGGTCCTGCCAGGACGGTGACGCCCGGGCCCGGGGGGCGTTCCTGGACGGCGGTGCGGGCCACCGGGACGGCGGGGGCGGGTCCGGGGTCGAACGTGTCGGTCACGCATCCTCCTGGTGGGACGGGCCTCGCAGGCCCTTCACCCGGGCCGGCGCCGACCCGCCGGGGTGTGGGGGTCACCGGCCAATATAGGCGATCAACGCCTCGCGCTGACGACGGCCCAGGCCGCCCAGCCGACGCCGCGGCGAGATGCCGCACCCCGCCATCGTCTCCCGGGCCCGGACCTCGCCCACGCCCGGCAGGGCCAGCAGCAGGTCCACGGTCCGCAGGCGGGCGACGGCGTCCTCGGTGTCCGCGCGCGCGAACACGTCGGCCAGGCCGACCGCACCGGCGGCGAAGGCCGCCTTGAGCTCCGCCCGCGCCTGGCGGGCCTGGAGGGCCTTCCTCCGGGCCTCCGCCCGCTCCTGCACACTGAGCTGCCGCAACGCCATGGTCTGACCTCGATGCCTCTCATTCCTCACCGGCCCCGTCGAGACCCTTCCACCGTCAAGGACGACGAGCACAGCCGATCGAAAGGGAAGATACCATCCCGTCCACACGGCACGGGCGCGCCGGGAGGACGCGGGCGTCACCGCAGGGCGGCGCGATTCTCCTCGATCGTGTCCACCAGCGAGGCCACCGACGGGCCCGCGCTCAGGATGCCGCGGGACGAGGTCGCCAAGACCTGCGGCCAGGCCGTCCCGAAGTCGGCCCGCATGCCCCGGGCCGTGGCGCCCTGGGCACCGAACCCGGGCGCCAGCAGGGGCCCGCCGAGGGCCGGCAGGTCCAGGCCGAGGCGGTCCGCCTCGGCGGCCACCGTGGCGCCCAAGACGAGTCCCACCGGCCCCCACGCGTCGTCGCCGCGCAGGGCCGCGTTCTCGGCGGCCGCCGCCGCGGCGATGCGCCGGGCGACCGATCCCTCGGCCGACCCCTCGCCCACGTGCTGGACCTCGCGGCCCTCCGGATTGGAGGTCAGCGCGAGGACGAACACGCCGCGGCCGGCCTCGTGGGCGGCGCGGATGGTCGGCACGAGGGTGCCGAAACCCAGGTACGGGCTGAGCGTCACCGCATCCGCGGCCAGGGGCGAGGCATCGGCGATCCACGCGGCGGCGTAGCCGTCCATGGTGGAGCCGATGTCACCGCGCTTGGCGTCCGCGATCGTGAGCACCCCGGCGTCTCGGGCGGCCGCGAGCAGCCGCTCCAGGGCCGCCAGGCCGGCCGATCCGTGGCGCTCGTACAGCGCCACCTGGGGCTTGATCGCCGCCACGCGGGGCCCCTCGGGACCCACCGCCGCCTCGAGGGCGGTCAGGGAGAACGCCTCGAGGCCCGCCGGGGTGTCGCTCAGGCCCCACTGCCGCAGCAGGCCCGGATGGGGGTCCACGCCGAGGCACAGCGGACCGGCCGTCTCCATGGCCTGGGCCAGCCGCCGCCCGAAGGGGGCGCGGGGCCCCGCGCCGCCCGTCGCCGTCGTGGTCACGCCGCGGCCTCCGGACCGGCGACAGCCTGCTGCAGGCGCGCGTCGTGCTCCTGCAGTGAGGTGACGGACCACTCGTAGGACCGCATGGCCTCGATGGCCTGCAGGCACGCCCCGAACTCGGCCGTGGTCGTGATCACCGGCACGCCGAGCGACGTCGCGGCCGCGCGGATCTCGTAGCCGTCCGTGCGGGCGTCGCCGCCGGAGGGCGTGTTCAGCACGAGATCGACGGTGCCGGCGTGCAGCTGCTCCAGCACGGTGCCCGCGCCGTCCTCGTGCCCGGCGTCGGCGATCTTCGCCACGACCTCCGCGGGGATGCCGTTGCGCCGCAGCACCTCGGCGGTGCCGCCGGTGGAGACCACCTGGAAGCCGAGGTCGACGAGGCGCTTGGCCTGGCCCACGAGGGTGCGCTTGTCCCGGTTCGCGACCGACACGAACACGCGCCCCGAGGTGGGCAGCGGGCCGCCGGCGGCGGACTGGGACTTGGCGAACGCGGTGTCGAAGTGCTTGTCGATGCCCATGACCTCGCCCGTCGAGCGCATCTCCGGGCCCAGCAGCGAGTCGACCACGCGGCCCTCCGCGGTGCGGAAGCGGGTGAACGGCAGCACCGCCTCCTTGACCGCCACGGGCGCGCCGATCGGCAGGGTGCCGCCGTCGTACGCCGTGGGCAGCATGCCGGCCGCGCGCAGGTCGGCGATGCTCTCGCCGACGCCGATCCGCGCGGCCGCCTTGGCCAGCTGGACGCCCGTGGCCTTCGAGACGAACGGCACGGTCCGCGAGGCGCGCGGGTTCGCCTCGATCACGTACAGCACGTCCGAGGCGAGCGCGAACTGGATGTTGATCAGGCCGCGCACGCCGACGCCGGCCGCGATCCGCTCGGTGGCGCGGTGCACGCGCTCGAGCACGTCCGGGCCCAGGGTGACGGGGGGCAGCACGCACGCGGAGTCGCCCGAGTGGATGCCCGCCTCCTCGATGTGCTCCATGACGCCGCCGAGGTACAGCTCGGTGCCGTCGTAGAGGGCGTCGACGTCGATCTCGATCGCGTCCTCGAGGAAGCGGTCCACGAGCATCGGCTGGTCGGGGGTGATCTCCGTCGCGTGCGCCACGTAGTGGGCCAGCGCCTCCTCGGAGTACACGATCTCCATGCCGCGGCCGCCGAGCACGTAGGAGGGGCGCACGAGCACGGGGTAGCCGATCTCGTCCGCCACGCGCTTGGCGTCGTCGAAGGAGACGGCCGTGCCGTTCTTCGGCGCCACCAGGCCCGCGCGCTCGAGCACGAGCGCGAACTCACCGCGGTGCTCGGCCAGGTCGATGGCCGCGGGCGAGGTGCCCAGGATCGGCACGCCGGCGTCGGCGAGCTGCTGGGCCAGCTTGAGCGGGGTCTGGCCGCCGAGCTGCACGAAGACGCCGCGCACGCCGCCGGAGGCCTCCTCTGCCGCGATGACCTCCAGGACGTCCTCGAGCGTGAGCGGCTCGAAGTAGAGGCGATCGGAGATGTCGTAGTCCGTGGATACCGTCTCCGGGTTGCAGTTGACCATCACGGTCTCGTAGCCGGCCTCGCGCAGCGCCATGGTGGCGTGCACGCACGAGTAGTCGAACTCGATGCCCTGGCCGATCCGGTTCGGGCCCGAGCCGAGGATGATCACCGACTCGCCCTCGTGCGGGGCGACCTCGGTCTCGAGGTCGTAGCTGGAGTACCGGTACGGGGTGAAGGCCTCGAACTCGGCGGCACAGGTGTCCACGGTCTTGTAGACGGGGCGCACGCCCAGGGCGTGACGCACGCCGCGCACGACCGCGGCGTCCATGTGCCGCAGCGAGCCGATCTGGGCGTCGGAGAACCCGTGCCGCTTGGCGCGGCGCAGCAGGGCCTCGTCGAGGACCTCGGCGTCGCGGATCTCGTCCGCGACCTCGTTGATGAGCACGAACTGGTCCAGGAACCACGGGTCGATCGCGGTGGCCTCGAAGGCCTCCTCGATCGTGGCGCCGGCGTAGAGCGCCTGCTGGGTCTGGGAGAGCCGGTCGGTGGTGGCCGTGCTCGCCGCCGCGAGCAGGGCCTGCGGGTCGGCGTCCTGCGGGAACGCGAGCTCCGAGCCCTTCTGCTCGAGCGAGCGCAGGGCCTTCTGCAGGGCCTCCGTGAAGTTGCGGCCGATGGCCATGGCCTCGCCGACCGACTTCATGGTGGTGGTCAGCGTGGGATCCGCCGCCGGGAACTTCTCGAACGCGAAGCGCGGGACCTTCACGACCACGTAGTCCAGGACCGGCTCGAAGGACGCCGGGGTCTTCTGGGTGATGTCGTTGGGGATCTCGTCCATCGTGTAGCCCAGGGCCAGCTTGGTGGCGATCTTGGCGATCGCGAAGCCGGTGGCCTTCGAGGCCAGCGCCGAGGAGCGGGAGACGCGCGGGTTCATCTCGATGACGACGACGCGCCCGTCCACGGGGTTCACCGCGAACTGGATGTTGCAGCCGCCGGTGTCCACGCCGACCTCGCGGATGACGTTGATCGAGATGTCCCGCAGCTTCTGGTACTCGCGGTCCGTCAGCGTCATGGCCGGGGCCACGGTGATGGAGTCGCCGGTGTGCACGCCCACGGGGTCCACGTTCTCGATGGAGCAGACGACGACGACGTTGTCGTTCTTGTCCCGCATCATCTCCAGCTCGTACTCCTTCCAGCCGAGGATGGACTCCTCGAGCAGGACCTCGGAGGTCGGGCTGTACTGCAGGCCGGCGCCGCAGATGCGGTACAGGTCGGCCTCGTCGTAGGCCATGCCGGAGCCGAGGCCGCCCATCGTGAACGAGGGGCGCACCACCACGGGGTACTTCAGGTCCTCGACGGCGGCCAGGGCCTCCTCCATCGTGTGCACGATGTGGGACCGGGCGGACTCGCCGCCGGCACGCTCCACGACGCCCTTGAACAGCTCGCGGTTCTCGCCGAGCTCGATGGCCTCGATGTTCGCGCCGATCAGCTCGACGCCGAAGCGCTCGAGCACCCCGTCCTTGTCGAGGGCGATGGCGGTGTTCAGCGCCGTCTGGCCGCCCAGGGTGGGCAGCAGGGCGTCCGGGCGCTCCTTCTCGATGATCTTGGCGACCACGGCCGGGGTGATGGGCTCGACGTAGGTGGCGTCGGCCAGCTCCGGGTCGGTCATGATCGTGGCCGGGTTGGAGTTGACGAGGACGACGCGGACGCCCTCCTCCTTGAGGACGCGGATGGCCTGGGTGCCCGAGTAGTCGAACTCGGCGGCCTGGCCGATCACGATGGGGCCGGAGCCGATGACCAGGACGGACTTCAGGTCGGTGCGCTTGGGCATGGATCAGGCTCCTTCGGTGGCGGGGGTGGTGGCGGCGCGGTGCTCGGTGAGCAGCTGCACGAAGCGGTCGAACAGGTCGAGGGTGTCGTTGGGGCCGGCCGCGGACTCCGGGTGGAACTGCACGGAGAAGGCGGGCCGGTCGAGCAGGCGCAGGCCCTCGACGACCTGGTCGTTCAGGGACCAGTGGGAGACCTCGACGCGGCCGAAGCGCGACTCCGGCGCCTCGATCGGCTCGCCGAGGGGGGCGTCCACGGCGAAGCCGTGGTTCTGGGAGGTGATGGCCACGCGGCCCGTGGCCTTGTCCAGCACCGGCTGGTTCGGGCCGCGGTGGCCGAACTTCAGCTTGTAGGTGTCGAAGCCGAGCGCGCGGCCGAAGATCTGGTTGCCGAAGCAGATGCCGAAGAACGGCAGGCCGGCGTCGAGGACCTCGCGCAGCAGCTCCACCTGGGCGTCTGCCGTGGCCGGGTCGCCGGGGCCGTTGGACAGGAAGACGCCGTCCGGGTCCACGGCGCGGATGCCGGCCAGGTCCGTGGCCGCGGGCAGCACGTGCACGCGGATGCCGCGGGAGGCCAGGTGCCGCGGCGTGGCGGCCTTGATGCCGAGGTCGAGGGCGGCGATCTCGGCGATCGGCTCGCCCTCCCAGCCGTGCTCGGCCGGCTCGATGACGTACGGCTGCTCCGTGGTGACGGACTCCGCGAGGCGGGCGCCGGCCATCGACGGCTGGGCGCGCACCTCCGCCAGCAGCTCGGCCTCCGGGCGGGCGGCGTGCTCGCCGGAGAACACGCCGGCGCGCATCGAGCCCTCGGTGCGCAGGCGGCGGGTGATGGCCCGGGTGTCGACCTCGCGGATCCCGACGACGCCGAACGTCTCGAGCTCCTCGTCGAGGGTGCGCTCGGCGCGCCAGTTGGACGGACGCCGGGCCGCGTCGCGGACCACGTAGCCGGCGGCGAAGATCGCCCGCGACTCGCGGTCGGCGTCGTTGACCCCGGTGTTGCCGATGTGCGGGGAGGTCTGCACGATGATCTGCCCCGCGTAGGACGGGTCGGTGAGGGTCTCCTGGTAGCCGGTCATGCCCGTGGTGAACACGGCCTCGCCCAGGGTGCGGCCGCGGGCGCCGTAGGCCCGGCCGCGGTGGACGGTGCCGTCCTCGAGGACGAGCAGGGCCAGGTCGTCGGTGGGGGTGCTCATCGGGGGTCTCCTTCTCCTGCGCGGCCGGCCGGGTCGGCCGGGGCGGGGTCGATGATGGTCTGCAGGGCGGCGAGGAGCCGGTCGCGGTCCTCGGGGCGGTCGGGGCGGAAGGCGGAGGTGAGTTCGACGTCGCCGAGGCGCCAGCCCCAGGCGACGAGCCCGCCCGGCTCGACGAACTTGCCGGCGATCCCCGCGGACAGGCCGGCCTCGACGAGGTCGTCCGCGGGGATGAACAGGTTGGCGGCCCCGGGGCGGAGCACGAGCAGGCCGCGGTGGGCGCCGGCGTCGTGGACCTCGAGGACGGCGCGCGAGCGCAGGCCCAGGCCGTGCACCGCCACGCGGTCCAGTCGGTCCTCGCCGCGCACCGTGCCCACGTGCATGCCCTCCGCGGACAGCGTCGGCTCGGCGTCGTAGAGGGCCGTCGGCACGGGGGCCGGGGCCGGGATCCCGGCCTGCGCCCGGCGGCGGGCCCGCCACCCGAGGGCCAGCAGGCCGAGCAGCACGAGGACGACGGCCAGGGTGCCCAGGGTCACCGGCAGCCACACGTCCGCGTAGTCCTTCGTCGGGGTCCGCGGGGGGACGGGTCGGGCCGCCAGGGCGGCGGCCAGGGGGGTGATGCTCACGCGCGCTCCCCCGTCTCCGTCAGGGCCGGGTGGCGGTACGGCCGGGCGGGGGCGCCGTCGGCGACGACGCGGGCGCCGCGATAGACCGTGTGGCGCACCGCGCCCGGCAGCTCCATGCCCCGGTACGGGCTGTTGCGGGACTTCGTCAGGTGCTGCTCGGGGTCCACGGTGCGGCGGGCCCGCGGGTCCACGAGCACGAGGTTGGCCACGGCGCCGACGCGCGGGACGCCGCGCTCGTCGGCCTGGCCCTGGTCGGTCAGGCCGGCGATCCGGGCCGGCGCCGTGGACATCACGCGGGCGACGCCCGCCCAGTCCATCAGGCCGGTGTCCACCATCGCCTGCTGCACCACGGACAGGGCGGTCTCGAGGCCCGTCATGCCCATCGCCGCGACCGTCCACTCGCACTGCTTGGTCTCGGCGGTGTGCGGGGCGTGGTCGGTGCCCACGGTGTCGATGGTGCCGTCGGCCAGGCCGGCGCGCAGGGCCAGGACGTCGGACTCGCGGCGCAGCGGCGGGTTGACCTTGAACACGGGGTCGTAGGATCGGACGAGCTCCTCCGTGAGCAGCAGGTGGTGCGGGGTGACCTCGGCGGTCACGGCCACGCCCTGGGCCTTGGCCCAGCGGATCAGCTCGACGGAGCCGGCCGTGGAGACGTGGCACACGTGCAGGCGGGAGTCCACGTGCTGGGCCAGCAGCACGTCACGGGCGATGACGGCCTCCTCCGCCACGGCGGGCCAGCCGGCCAGGCCGAGGACGCCGGAGAGCTCGGACTCGTTCATCTGGGCGCCGGCGGTGAGGTTCGGCTCCTGCGCGTGCTGGGCCACGAAGCCGCCGAAGGACTTCACGTACTCGAGCGCCCGGCGCATCAGCACGGCGTCGTGGACGCACATGCCGTCGTCGGAGAACATCCGCACGCGGGCCTGCGAGTCGGCCATCGCGCCGAGGTCGGCCAGGGCCTCGCCGGCCAGGCCCACGGTCACCGCGCCCACGGGGTGCACATCGCACCAGCCCGCGTCCCGGCCCAGCCGCCACACCTGCTCCACCACGCCGGCGGTGTCGGCCGTCGGCGTCGAGTTGGCCATCGCGTGGACCGAGGTGAAGCCGCCCATCGCGGCGGCGCGGGTGCCGGTCTCGACCGTCTCCGCGTCCTCCTTGCCGGGCTGGCGCAGATGGGTGTGCAGGTCGACGAGCCCGGGCAGCAGCACCAGGCCGGCGCAGTCGACCTCCTCGGGGGCCGGGTCGAGGCCGGCGGCGTGGGTCGCGGCGTCCGGGCCGAGGGCGGCGATCCGGCCCTCGGCGACGAGCACGTCGGCGGTCTCGCCCGTGGTCAGGCGCGCGCTGCGCAGCAGCAGGGGGGCGGGGCTGGGGGCGCTCACGGGCGGACCTCCTGGTCGTGGTTGAGGACGAGGTGCAGGACCGCCATGCGGACGGACACGCCGTTGGCGACCTGCTCGAGGGCGGTGTTGCGGGGCGAGTCCGCCGCCGCCGGGCTGATCTCCAGGCCGCGGTTCATCGGGCCGGGGTGCATGACCACGGGCTCGTCGAGCAGGGCGCCGCGGCCGGCGGTGAGGCGGGCGAAGCGGTCGTCGGTCAGCCCCCAGGTCCGGGTGTACTCCCCCGCGGACGGGAAGAAGGCGCCGCCCATCCGCTCGGCCTGGACGCGGAGCATCATGACGGCGTCGGGGCCGGCGTCGAGGGCCTCGTCCAGCGAGTAGGTGACCTGGCACGGCCACGCGGCCACGCCGACGGGCAGCAGGGTGGGCGGGGCGGCCAGGGTGACCTGGGCGCCCAGCGTGCTGAGCAGCCACACGTTGGACCGGGCCACGCGCGAGTGCAGGATGTCCCCCACGATCACCACGCGCATGCCGGTCAGGTCCTGGCCGACCAGGTCCTCTCCCGTCGCCGCGGCGAGGCGCCGGCGCAGGGTGAAGGCGTCCAGGAGGGCCTGGGTGGGGTGCTCGTGGGTGCCGTCGCCGGCGTTCACGACGGCGGAGCGCACCCAGCCGGAGTCGGCCAGCTGGCGGGCCGCGCCCGAGGACCAGTGGCGCATCACGATGGCGTCCGCGCCGATGGCCTCGAGCGTCTGGACGGTGTCCTTGAGCGACTCCCCCTTGGAGACGGACGATCCCTTCGCGGAGAAGTTGATCACGTCCGCGGAGAGCCGCTTGGCGGCGGCCTCGAAGGAGATGCGGGTGCGGGTGGAGTCCTCGAGGAAGAGGTTCACCACGGTGCGGCCGCGCAGGGCGGGCAGCTTCTTGACCTCGCGCTGGTTGACGGCGGCCATCTCCTCGGCGGTGTCGAGGACGGCGAGGGCGTCGGCGCGGGAGAGGTCGGCGGTGGACAGCAGGTGGCGCACGGCTCAGCCCTCCCGGGTCGCGACGCGGTCGACGATGCTCACGGCGTCCTCGGTGACCTCGCCGGTGCCCTCGGGGCCGTCGACCTCCATGAGCCGGACCTGAACGCGCTCGGCGGTGGAGGTCGGCAGGTTCTTGCCCACGAAGTCGGCCCGGACGGGCAGCTCGCGGTGCCCGCGGTCCACGAGGACGGCCAGGCGCACGGCGGCGGGGCGGCCCAGGTCGGCGATCGCGTCGAGGGCGGCCCGGACGGTGCGGCCGGAGAAGAGGACGTCGTCCACGAGCACGACGACGGCGCCGTCGAGGGGGACCTCGGGCAGGCGGGTGGGCATCGGGGTGCGGGCCGTGCCGCGGCGGAGGTCGTCGCGGTAGAGCGTCACGTCCACCTCGCCGACGGCGGCGGTGGGGTCGAAGGCCGGCTCGATGCGGGCCAGCAGGGCGCCGAGCCGCCGGGCCAGGGGCGCCCCGCGGCGCGGGATCCCCATCAGGACGAGACCCTCGGCACCCTTGTTGGACTCGAGGATCTCGTGGGCGATCCGGGTCAGCGCCCGGTCGATCTCGGACGCGGACAGCACGGTCCGGGCAGCACGAGGTGCGGCGGGATCAGTTCCCATGCCGGCGCCTCCTTCCCCGCCTCACAGGACGGCTCTTAAAGGATGCGTGGTTCGTCCCCGGGCGCCGGTGGGCCCCCGCGCGGGACGTCGCCGACTCTACCAGCGAGGCCCGCCCCACGGCGCGGATGACGCGGTGCGGGACGGGCCTCGTGACGGAGCTCTCGGCGGCTCAGGCGAGCAGTGTCGACTTGACCTGCTGCAGGCGGCCGAGCAGACCGTTGACGAACTCGGGCGAGTCGTCCGTGGACAGCTGGGCGGCCAGGGCGACGGCCTCGGAGATGGCGACGGCGTCCGGCACGTCGTCCTGGAACAGCAGCTCCCAGGCCCCCACGCGCAGGATCGCCCGGTCGACGGCGGGCATGCGGTCCAGGGACCAGCCGCGGGAGTAGGAGCTCAGGGCCTCGTCGAGCCGCTCCTGGTCCGCGATGACGCCTTCCACGAGCCGCTGGGTGTAGGCGTTCACCTGCAGGTCGGTGCTCTCGCGTCGGGTGCGGATGCCCTCCAGCGCGGTGGAGCCGCGCTGCTCGGCCTCGAACAGGATCTCCACCGCACGCTGCCGGGAGCGGCTGCGCGCCGTGGTCCCCCGCTTGGCAGCGGAGCCGGCGGAGGCCCGCTCAGTCATTGACGCGGCCGAGGTAGTCGCCGGTGCGGGTGTCGACCTTGACGCGGGTGCCCTGCTCCACGAAGAGCGGCACCTGGATCTCGGCGCCGGTCTCCACGGTGGCGGGCTTGGTGCCGGCGGACGAGCGGTCCCCCTGCAGGCCCGGCTCGGTGTAGGTGATCTCCAGGACCACGGACGCCGGCATCTCGAGGTACAGCGGCGTGCCCTCGTGCAGGGCGATGACGACCTGGGTGTTCTCGAGCATGTACTTCGCGGCGTCGCCGACCACGGCCCCGGGCACGGTGATCTGGTCGTAGTCCTTGACGTCCATGAACACGTAGTCCGCGCCGTCCTGGTAGAGGTACTGGTAGTCGGAGCGGTCGACGGTGGCGAACTCGACCTTGGCGCCGGCGTTGAAGGTCTTGTCCACGACCTTGCCCGTGGTGATGTTCTTCATCTTGGTGCGGACGAACGCGCCGCCCTTGCCCGGCTTGACGTGCTGGAACTCGGTGACGTTCCAGAGCTGGCCCTCCAGCTTCAGGACGGCGCCGTTCTTGATGTCGTTGCTCGTTGCCACGTGTGTGCTCCCGATCGGTCTCGCGGACCGTCACGGGTCCGCCTGGAGTGGGTGGGGTCTTGGATGTGCGCGGGCCAGTCTACGGGAGGCCCCGCGCGGGGCCGGGGTCAGCGGCGGCTCACTCCGCGATCTCCTGGTACGCCGCGAAGAGCAGGGACGCGTCCGGGATGTCCACGGTGGTGGGCTGCGCGAGCCCGTCCAGCAGGACGAAGCGCAGCTGGTCGCCGCGGTTCTTCTTGTCCCGGCGGATGCCCTCGAGCAGGGTCTGCCACCGGTCCCCGCGGTAGGAGACGGGCAGGCCCAGGGCCGTCAGCACCGACCAGTGCCGGTCCGCGGTGGCGTCGTCGAGCCGGCCGAGGGAGCGGGCCAGCTCGGCAGCGAAGACCAGCCCCACGGACACCGCGGCGCCGTGGCGCCACTGGTAGCGCTCGGCGAGCTCGATCGCGTGGCCCATCGTGTGGCCGTAGTTCAGCGCCTCGCGGGCCCCCGACTCGCGGGGGTCGCGGGAGACGACGTCCGCCTTCACCCGGATCGAGCGCTCGATCAGCTCGCGCAGCCGCGCGGAGTGCGGGTTCTGGGCCTGGGCCGGGTCCTCCTCGATGAGGTCGAGGATCGCGGGGTCGGCGATGAAGCCGCACTTCACGACCTCGGCCAGGCCGGAGATCAGCTCGTTGGCCGGCAGGGTGAGCAGCGTGTCCAGGTCGGCCAGCACGCCGGCCGGATTGTGGAACGCCCCCACCAGGTTCTTGCCCTCGGCGGTGTTGATGCCGGTCTTGCCGCCCACCGCCGCGTCCACCATGCCCAGCAGGGTGGTGGGCATGTGCACGACGCGGATGCCGCGCAGCCACGTGGCCGCCACGAAGCCGGCCAGGTCGGACACGGCGCCGCCGCCCACGGAGACGATCGCGTCCGACCGGGTGAAGTCGTTCTGGCCGAGCACCTGCCAGCAGAACCCGGCCACCTGCAGGTGCTTGCCCTCCTCGGCGTCCGGGATCTCGGCGGTCAGTGCGGTCAGGCCCACGGCCTCGAGGTCGTTCTTGACGACGTCGCCGGTGGCCCGGAGGGCGCGCGGATGGATGACCAGCACGCGTCGGACGGTCGGGCCGAGCATGTCCGGCAGGCGCGCGAGCAGGCCCCGGCCCACCACCACGTCGTAGCCGCCGTGCACGGCCGCCTCGTGGCCGCCGGCCACGGGGATGACCGTCACGTCCTCGGGTGCGGCCGGAGCGGCCGCGGGCGCCGCCCCCGGGGTCTCCTGCTCGGTGATGTCCGGCTCACGGTCGGTCATGGGTGTGACTCACTCCTTCGGGGGCGGTGGGCGTCCCCCACGATACGCCAGGCCGCCTCGGCGGCCGTCAGGCCTGTGGTGTCGAGCACGAGGTCGGCGACCTCGCGGTACAGCCCCTCGCGTTCGGCGAGGATGCGCCGCCAGGTCCCGGCGGGGTCTCCGGCCAGGACGGGGCGGCCCGCGCCGCCGCCCACGCGGCGCAGCGCCTCCTCCTCTCCGACCGCGAGGTAGACGACGTCGGAGTCCGGCCCGGCCAGCGCGCGGCGGGTGCCCGGATGCAGGACGGCGCCGCCGCCGCACGAGAGGACGCACGGGGCGGGTCGGCCGAGCACATGGCCGATGACGCGCGCCTCCTCCGCCCGGAACGCGGCCTCGCCGTGCTCGGCGAAGAACTCCGGGATCGGGCCGTGCACCTGGATGAACAGCTCGTCGGAGTCCACGAAGGGCAGCCCGGTCACGGCGGCCAGGGCCCGGCCGACCGTCGTCTTCCCGGCCCCCATCGGGCCGACGAGGACGACCCGGCGGGCCGGGCGCGCGGCCGGGTCCTCGTCGGCCGCGGCGGCCACCGTGGCCGCGGCCGTCAGGCGCGCCTCGAGGGCACCGGTCATGCCCTCCCACGGGCACACAGTGACGGGCCCGGGGACGGGACGCGTGCTCGGGTCCGGTCCCGGGGCCGGCGCGGTCCCGGGGGTGTCGGTCACGGCAGGGGGTCGCCCATCGGGCCGTCCGCCACGACGTCGGCGCCCGGCTCCGGCAAGGCGGGGACCGCGGCCTGGAACGCCTCGAGGTTGCGGCGCGTCTCGGCCACGGAGTCGCCGCCGAACTTCTCGAGCATCGCGTCGGCCAGGACGAGGGCGACCATGGCCTCGGCGACGATGCCCGCGGCGGGCACGGCCGCCACGTCGGAGCGCTGATGGTGGGCCGTGGTCTCCGCGCCCGTGGCGACGTCGACCGTGGGCAGTGCGCGCGGCACCGTGGCGATCGGCTTCATCGCGGCGCTCACGCGCAGCAGCTCGCCCGTCGACATGCCGGCCTCGATGCCGCCGGCCCGGTCGCTCGTGCGCCGGGGGCGGCCGTCCGCGCCGCGGGCGATCCCGTCGTGGGCGGCGGAGCCGCGTCGGGCGGCCGTGGCGAACCCGTCGCCGACCTGCACGCCCTTGATCGCCTGGATGCCCATGAGCGCCCCCGCCAGCCGCGCGTCGAGGCGGCGGTCCCAGTGCACGTGGGAGCCCAGGCCGATCGGCACGCCGTACGCCAGCACCTCCACGACGCCGCCGAGGGTCTCCCCGGCGCGGTGGGCGTCGTCGACCTCGGCGACCATCGCCGCGGAGGTCTGCGGGTCGAGGCAGCGGACCGGGTCGGCGTCGAGGCGGGCCTCGTCCTCGGGGACGGGGAACGGGTGGCCCTCCGGCAGGGCGGCCTCCCCGAAGGCCACGGTGTGGGAGACGATCCGCACGCCGAGCTCGCCGAGGAAGGCGCGGGCGACGGTGCCCAGGGCCACACGGGCGGCGGTCTCACGGGCCGAGGCGCGCTCGAGGAGGGGGCGGGCCTCGTCGAAGCCGTACTTCTGCATGCCGGTCAGGTCGGCGTGGCCGGGCCGTGGGCGGGTGAGCGCCGCGTTGCGGGCCAGACCGTCGAGCTCCTCCGCGGGGACGGGATCGGCGGCCATCACCTTCTCCCACTTGGGCCATTCCGTGTTGCCCACCTGGATCGCCACGGGCGAGCCGAGGGTGCGGCCGTGGCGGACGCCGCCGAGGATCGTCACCGCGTCCTGCTCGAACTTCATGCGCGCGCCGCGCCCGTACCCCAGGCGGCGGCGCGCGAGCGCGTCCTGCACGTCCTGCGTCGTGACCGGGATCCCGGCCGGCAGTCCCTCAACGATTCCTGTGAGCGCGGGGCCGTGAGACTCCCCCGCTGTCAACCAGCGCACCATGGCGTGCAGTCTCTCACGCACGGGGCACCGCGCCGCCACGTGTGACCGGACGGGACGCGCCGGGTGCGGCGTCCGGCACTCAGCCGGCGGCCGGCCCCAGGGCGTCCGCCGCGGCGCGCGTCACCGCCGCCCAGTCCGGCTCGGGCATCCCGGCCGCGGCGCGGGGCCGGGCCGTGAACAGCCGGACCTGCTGGATGCCCTGGTGCAGCAGCATGGACAGCCCGGACGCCACCGGACCGACCTCCCGGGACCAGGCGGACGCCAGCACGGAAGGCCACGGGTCGTAGGCCGCGTCCAGCAGGGGCGGCAGGGCGGCGTCGGCCGGCACGTGTGCGGCCAGGGCGTCCGCGGCGCGCGGCGGCAGGGTGGCGACGACGGCACGCAGCCCCGGCGCCCGCCGGAGCAGATCCGCCTGGGTCAGGGTCGCCCAGCGCAGCCCGAGCGCGTCGGCCAGGGCCGTCACCTCGGCGGCGCGGGCGGCGTCGCGGACGCCGAAGAGCACCGCGTCCGCGCCGAGCGTGGCGGCGGCGAGGACGGCCGCCGTCGCGGTCCCCCCGTTCCCGAGGACGCCGAGGGTCCCGCCCCGGGCGGCACGGTCGAGGCCGGCCGCGGCGAGGGCGCCGAGGATGCCGTCCACGTCCGTGTTCTCGGCGTGGACGACCCCGGGCGCGGAGGGGTGGTCGCGCACGAGGGTGTTCGCGCTGCCCAGGAGCCGGACACGGTCGCTGACGTGCCCGGCGGCGGCGACGACCGCCCGCTTCAGCGGCATGGTGACGGAGCAGCCGAGCCAGTCCTGCCCGCGGGCCGCGGCCGCGCCGCCGTCGGCCGCGCCCGGGGCGCCGAGGTGCTCGGCCGCGAAGGCGAGCACCTCGTCCTCGCCCAGGTCACGGCGGCCGTAGTCGACGTCGAGGCCCAGGACCCGGTAGGCGGCCGTGTGCAGCACCGGGGAGAGCGAGTGGGCGATCGGCCGGCCCAGGACCGCCGCGCGCAGCACGGGGCGCATCAGCACACCCCCGGATTGGAGGCGCAGTAGCGCTGCAGGGTGCGCACGTGCTGCTGGTGCTCCTCATAGGTGCGGGAGAACTCGGTGTGGCCGGTGCCGATGTCCGTGGTCACCCAGTAGTAGGCGTCCGTCTCGGCCGGGTCGAGGGCGGCCTCGACGGCCGCGTCGGAGGGCATGCCGATCGGACCCGGTGGCAGGCCCGGGTGCACGTACGTGTTGTAGGGGTTCGAGGCGTCCTGGCGCTGGCCCGAGGTGAAGCTGAGGCTGCGCACGCCGAGGCCGTACGTGACGGTGGCGTCGATCTGCAGGAGGCCGTGCGTCTCGGTGTTGTCCGGGGCGAGGCGGTTCTCGATGGCGCCGGCGACCTGCCGGTAGTCCTGGGGCAGGGCCTCCGCCTCGAGGATGGAGGCGATCGTGAGCACGCGCTGCTGGTCGGCCGGGTCGCGGATGTCGAGGGCGTCGAGCTCGGCGAGGGTGGGCCGGATCAGGGCGTCGAGCACCTGCTCGGCGGTGGCGTCGACGGGGAGGCGGTACTCCCCCGCGTCGAGCCAGCCCTCGAGCGTGCCCGCCTCCCCGGGGACGCCGTAGCGGGTCGGGTCCTGGGCGGCGGCCTCGAGCTCCTCGCGGGGCAGCCCCGTGGCCTCGGCGACGGCGTCCAGCACCTCGGTGAGCCGCCGGCCGCGCTCCACGAGCACGTAGTGCACGGCCCCGTCCGTGGCGCCCTGGAGCACCGCGAGGGCCTCGGCCGCGGGCATCCGCTCGCGCAGCACGAAGTCCCCCGACCGCACGAGACCGCTGTCCGTGTCCCGGGCAGCGCGCTCGAACGCACGGGCGGAGGCCACGATGCCGGCCCGGTCCAGGCGGGCCGCCACGGAGCCCAGGTCCTCGCCCGGCCCCACCGAGAACGTCACCTCGTCACCCTCGACGGCCGTGTGGTCGGGGCCGCTCAGGAAGCCGCGCACGATCAGCCCGACCACGACGGCGAACGCCACGAGCACCGTGCCCAGCACCAGCGCGGTCCGCCGCCGGTCGGCGCCGCGGTCGACCCGCGGGGCCGGGTGAGACCCGGAGCCCCGGCGACGCAGGAACCTGCGAGGCCGGCGTGGGCCGGCCGCGTCGACCGGCTGGGACGGGGCGCCGAGATCGGCCTCGTCCGCCTCGCCGTGGGCGAAGCCGAACACGTCGAGGTCGTCGTGGACGTCGGCCTCGTCGCCGAGCAGATCGTCCCACTGGTCCTCACGCCGAGCGTGCTGGCGGTCGCCGGTCACCGGATCCGCTCCCGGTCCTGGCCGGCCCAGCGTCCGGTGCGGCGCTGCTCGTCCACGGCGGCCTGCAGGATCGCGACGGCGGCCGCCTGGTCGATCACGCCGCGGCTGTCCTTGACGGACCGGCCCGCGGCCCGCAGTCCGGCCTGCGCGGAGACCGTGCTGAGCCGCTCGTCGACGAGCCGGACCGGCACAGGCTGGCCCGCCTCGACCAGGGCGGCGGCGACGGCGTCCGCGTAGTCGAGGGCGTCCTGCGTGGACGGCGTGTGCTCGCCCCGCAGATTCACCGGCAGACCGACGTACACGGCGACGACGTCGAGCTCGCGTGCGTGGGCGACGAGCTCGTCCACGTCACGACGTCGACGCGCATCCCGCCGCAGGGTGGCCACGGGGGTGGCGATCAGGCCGTCGGGGTCGGCCGACGCGACGCCCACGCGGGCACGGCCGACGTCGACGCCGAGGGTGCGCCCCCGGCGCACGGCGTCGCTCGCCACGGCGGCCCCGTCCTGACCTGCGCTCACGTCCGCCTCAGGCCGCGCGCACCGCGGCGACGACGGCCTCGAGCGCGTCCTCGACGCGCGTGACGTCCTGGCCGCCGCCCTGGGCGACGTCGTCCTTGCCTCCGCCCCCGCCGCCGAGCACGCCGGTGGCGGTCTTGACCATGGCGCCCGCCTTGAGGCCGGCCGCGCGGGCGGCCTCGTTGGTCGCCACGACCACGAGGGGCCGGCCCTTGGCCTCGGCCGTGAGGGCCACGAGCACAGGCGTGCCCGCCGCGTTGCCGCCGGCCGACTCGATCCGGGCGCGCAGGTCCAGCACGAGGGAACGCAGCTGGTCCCCGGCCACGTCGCCGACGTGGTGCGCCAGCACCCGCACCGACGTCCCGGCGGACGTCGTGACGTCCTGGGCCTGCCCGGCGAGCTGGCCGGCCTGGGCCTGCAGCGCCTGGGCCCGCAGCTCCGCGACCTGCTTCTCGGCCGCCTTGAGCCGGTCCAGGGTGGCGCCGATGCGGTCCTTGAGCTCCTCGGCCGGGGCCTTGAACATCTCCGAGAGCTCGGAGACGAGGGTGCGCTCCGCGGCGAGGTGGCGGAACGAGTCCAGGCCGACGAGCGCCTCGACGCGGCGGTTGCCCGAGCCCACGGACTGCTCGCCGAGCAGGGTCAGCGAGCCGATCTGCGCGGTGCGGCCCACGTGGGTGCCGCCGCACAGCTCGCGGGACCAGGCACCGTCGATCTCCACGACGCGCACCCGGTCGCCGTACTTCTCGCCGAACAGGCTCATCGCACCAAGTGCGCGCGCCTCCTCGAGGCTCATCTCCTGGGTGAGCACGGCGTGGTCGTCGCGGATGGCGATGTTCACCACGTCCTCGACCTCGGAGCGGGCCCCGGCCGAGAGCGCCTCGGCCCAGCGGAAGTCGAAGCGCAGGTAGCCCTCCTTGTTGAAGGAGCCGGACTGCGTGGCCTCGGGGCCGAGGACCTGGTGCAGCGCGGCGTGCACCAGGTGGGTGCCGGAGTGGGCCTTCTCGCCGTCGAGGCGGCGCTGCAGGTCGATCGCGCCGAGGGCCTGCGCGCCGGCGGCGACCTCCCCGTCGAGGACCTTGACCCGGTGCACGGACAGCCCCTTCACGGGGGCCTGCACGTCGAGCACCTCGAGGCGGAAGCCGTCGCCGGTGATCAGGCCGGTGTCCGCGGCCTGGCCGCCGGACTCCGCGTAGAACGGCGTGGCGTCCAGGACGAGCTCGAGCTCCGTGCCGGCGCCCGCGGACGCGACCTCCTCGCCGTTCTGCAGCAGGCCGCGCACCACGGACTCGGTGGTGTGCTCGGTGTAGCCGGTGAAGTGGGTCTGGCCCTCGGCGCGCAGGCGCTGGTACACGGCCGTGTCCGTGTGACCGGACTTCTTGGCCTTGGCGTCCGCGCGGGCGCGGTCGCGCTGCTCGGCCATGAGGGCGCGGAACCCGGCCTCGTCCACGGCGACGCCGGCCTCCTCCGCGATCTCGAGCGTCAGCTCGATCGGGAAGCCGTAGGTGTCGTGCAGCTCGAACGCGTCCGGGCCCGCGATGCCGCCGCCCGCCGAGCGGGCCTGGCCCACCGCGGCGTCGAGGCGGGCCGTGCCCGCGGCGATGGTCCGCAGGAACGCCTTCTCCTCGGCGTAGGCGATCCGGGAGATGCGCTCGAACTCGTCCGCGACCACCGGGTAGGTGCCCTTCATCGCGTCCCGGGAGACCGGCAGCAGCTCGGGGAACACGGGCTCGGTGACGCCCATCAGGCGCAGGGCGCGGACGACGCGGCGGATGAGGCGGCGCAGCACGTAGCCGCGGCCCTCGTTGCCGGGACGCACGCCGTCGCTGATCAGCATCAGGGCCGAGCGCACGTGGTCGGCCACCATGCGCAGGCGGACGTCGTCGTCGTAGTGCGGGTCGGCCGGGTCCTCGGTGGAGGTGTAGGAGCGGCCGGCCAGCTGCGCGGCGCGGTCGAGCACGGGGCGGACCTGGTCCGTCTCGTACATGTTCTCCACACCCTGGAGGATCATGGCGAGCCGCTCGAGGCCGAGACCGGTGTCGATGTTCTTGTGCTCGAGCTCGCCGGCGATGTCGAAGTCGTCCTTCGAGCGCACCGCGGAGAGGCGGTACTGCATGAACACGAGGTTCCAGATCTCGATGTAGCGGGTGTCGTCCGCGGCCGGGCCGCCGTCGACGCCGTACGCGGGGCCGCGGTCGTAGAAGATCTCCGAGCAGGGGCCGCCCGGGCCGGGCTGGCCGGTGTTCCAGTAGTTGTCGTCCTTGCCCATGCGCTGGATGCGCTCGGGACGGACGCCCACGTCCTCGCGCCAGATGCGCTCGGCCTCGTCGTCCTCGCGGTACACGGTGACCCAGAGGCGCTCGGGGTCCAGGCCGAAGCCGCCGTCCTCGACCGAGGACGTCAGCAGCTCCCAGGCCATCGGGATGGCCGTCTCCTTGAAGTAGTCGCCGAAGGAGAAGTTGCCGCACATCTGGAAGAAGGTGCCGTGGCGGACGGTCTTGCCGACCTCCTCGATGTCCGCGGTGCGGATGCACTTCTGCACCGAGACGACGCGCGGGCTCGGCGGGGTCTGCTCCCCCAGGAAGTACGGGATGAACGGGACCATGCCGGCCACCGTGAACAGCAGCGACGGATCCGGCGAGACGAGCGACGCCGACGGCACCACGCGGTGCCCCCTGGACTCAAAGAAGGCGGTCCAGCGGCGGGCGATCTCCTGGGACTTCATGCGGGGGTGTCCTTCTGCGTGGTGGTGGTCTGGGGGCGGGCGGCGCCGTGCGACGGCGGCTCCACGGTCTCCCCGGAGATGATCGGCCCCGTGTGGGGCAGGTAGGGCGCGGCCCAGGGGGCCTCGGCGCGGACGCGCTCGGCCAGGCGCCGGGCACCGTCCTGCAGGGCGGCCGCCGCGGCGTCGGCGGCGGCCTCACCGGCCTGGCGGGCCAGACGCTCCGGGTCCAGGCGGGCGGAGAACCCCGCGCGCCCCCCCGCGGAGCCAGGGTCAGACGTCGGCGCGTCGGTCGCGTCGGTGGCCGGGTGGGCACGGTCGCCGAGGGCGCGGTGTGCGAACCAGCCGGATGCGGCGCCGGCGCCGACGAGCAGCAGCGAGCGGAGCATGGCGGGGGCCTCCTTCGGACGGCAGGGATTCCGGCCCCACCTTACCGGGCGCGGCGCCGATCCCCGGCGGCGGGCCCGGGGGACGCCGCAGGCCCGGTCACCTCCGAGAGGTGACCGGGCCTGCGGGACGCGCGGGGCGCCGTCGTCCGGGACGGACCCGGCCGCGGCGGATCAGCGCGCGTAGTACTCGACCACGAGCTGCTCCTCGCAGGTCACGGGGACCTCGGAGCGCTTCGGGCGACGGGTGAGGGTGGCGCGCAGCTTGTCGATCTCCACGGTCAGGTAGCCCGGGGTGGCGGGCAGGACCTGCTGGTGGGCGCCGGCGGCGGCCAGCTGGAAGGGGACCATCTTCTCCGAGCGCTCGTGCACGTGGATCATCTGGCCCTCCTTCACGCGGAACGAGGGGACGTCCACGCGCTTGCCGTCCACCATGATGTGGCGGTGCACGACGAGCTGACGGGCCTGCTGGATGGTGCGGGCGAAGCCGGCACGCAGCACGAGGGCGTCGAGGCGCTGCTCGAGGAGCTCGACCAGGTTCTCACCGGTCAGGCCGGCGGTGCGCTTGGCCTCCTCGAAGTAGCGGCGCATCTGGGCCTCGCGGATGTTGTACTGGGCGCGCAGACGCTGCTTCTCCTTGAGGCGCACCGCGTAGTCCGAGTCCTGCTTGCGGCGGGCACGGCCGTGCTGGCCGGGGCCGTACGGACGACGCTCCATGTACTTCTCGGCCTTGGGGGTCAGCGCGATGCCCAGGGCGCGGGAGTGCCGCACGGTGCGGCGGGTGCGAAGGTTGCCACTCATGGTGGACCTGCCTTTCCTTGACGTGCGGCACGGTTCGGGTTTGTCTCGAGGTCTCGTCCGGGCGCCGGGGCGCACGGGTCAAGGGGCCTCGAACCTGGCCTCCCCGCGATCCTGAGGAGAGCTGAGGGGCGTGCCGCCGCCCGTCATCCACTGATGCGCTGCGCGTCCCTCGCCCGGGCACGCGGGCGTCCGCGGGGATCCGAGCGAGGGGGATGCGTCCGGGGCGCAGCGCCTGCCAGACCGGTCCACCTTACCAGAGCGACGACGACGGGGCGGGCCGGGGCTCAGGCGCGCGGCGTGGCCGCGGTGCCGGGGTCCGCGCCGAGGAGCTGACCGGCCTGGTCCAGGTGGGAGGCCTCGACCAGCACGTCGTACGACTCGGCCTCCATGGTCTGCAGGGACGTGAAGTCGCGCCTGCCGCCGGTGGCCGCGTGGCCGATCGCCCCGAAGACCGCCCCCCACAGGGCGCCCAGGCCCAGGGAGATCAGCAGGATCCAGAGGAACCCGAAGCCGGGGGCGAAGATCGAGAAGAGCAGGCCGAGCAGGAGGCCGAACCACAGGCCCTGCAGCCCGCCGCGGACGGCGGCCTTGCCGGTGGTCATCCGGCCCAGGACCTGCTCCACGGAGCGCAGCCCGGTGCCCACGATGCGCACGCGCTCCACGGGGAACCCGGCGTCGGAGAGCTGGTCCACGAGGGCCTGGGCCTCGGCGTAGGCCGGGACGGAGCGCAGGATGCGGTAGTCGGCCTGCGGGAGGGCGGGGCCGCCGGCGCCGGGGCGGCCGTACGGGGCCGGCTGCTGCGCGGCGGTGTGCTGGGGGGTGGACTGCTGCGGAGTGGACTGGGTCATGGGGGCGGCTCCTTCTGTTCCTTCTGTGCGTCGGTGGTGCATGGGGGCGCGAGCGGGCGAGGAGTCGGCGGGCCGACGTCGACCGCCCCGCTCATCCCTGGACAACCGGTGATCCGGGCGTCTTTATTCCGCGCGGCCGCCCGAGGCCTCCGCCCTCGGGCCCGGCGCGCGCTCAGTCGCCGCGGATGATCCGGCGCAGCGCGGCCACCTGCTCGGTGAGCCGCTTCTCGTGTCCGATGGGCTTGGGCCGGTAATAGTCCCTCCCGACCAGGGGGTCCGGCGCGTACTGCTGACGGGCGACGGCGTGCGGCTCGTCGTGGCTGTAGACGTAGCCCTGGCCGTGGCCGAGGGCCGCCGCGCCGGGGTAGTGCGCGTCCCGCAGGTGCGCCGGCACCGCGCCCGTGTGGCCGGCCCGCACGTCCGCGATCGCCTCGTTCACGGCGGTGTAGCTCGCGTTGGACTTCGGCGCGGTGGCCAGATGCGTCACGGCCTGCGCCAGGATGATGCGTCCCTCCGGCATGCCGATCAGCTGCACGGCCTGGGCGGCGGCCACGGCGGTCTGCAGCGCGGTCGGGTCGGCCATGCCCACGTCCTCGGACGCGGAGATGATCAGCCGCCGGGCGATGAACCGGGGGTCCTCCCCCGCCTCCAGCATCCGGGCGAGGTAGTGCATCGACGCGTCCACGTCCGAGCCGCGGATGGACTTGATGAAGGCACTGATCACGTCGTAGTGCTGGTCGCCGTCCTTGTCGTAGCGCTGGACGTGGTGGTCCATCGCCTGCGCGGCGTCCTCCTCCGTGACCGCGACGGCGCCCTCCCCCGCCCGGCCGGCCTCGCGCGCCTTGTCCAGGGCGACGCCGGCCGCGGCCTCCAGCACCGTGAGCGCCCGCCTCGCGTCGCCGCCGGCCATCCGCACCAGGTAGTCCCGCGCGTCGTCCTGGAGCACCACGGCGCCGTTGAGCCCGCGCTCCTGGGTCACGGCACGGTCCAGCAGCCCGACGATGTCGTCGTCCGTGAGGGGACGCAGCGTGAGCAGCAGCGACCGGGAGAGCAGGGGTGCGATCACGGAGAAGGACGGGTTCTCCGTGGTCGCGGCCACCAGCACGACCCAGCGGTTCTCGACGCCCGGCAGCAGCGCGTCCTGCTGCGCCTTGGAGAAGCGGTGGATCTCATCGAGGAACAGGACGGTGGTGCGCCCGTAGAGGTCCCGTTCGCGCTGGGCCTGCTCCATCACCTGCCGCACGTCCTTCACACCGGCCGTGATCGCGGACAGCTCCGTGAACGTGCGCCCGGGGGCGCGGGCGATCACGTGGGCCAGCGTCGTCTTGCCGATGCCCGGAGGCCCGTAGAGGATGACCGAGCTCGGTCCCGCGGCGGAGTCCGGATCGGGCTCGGCGAGCTTGCGCAGCGGGGAGCCCGGCCGCATGAGGTGCCGCTGGCCCAGCACGTCATCCAGCGTGCGCGGGCGCATGCGCACGGCCAGCGGTGCGCCGGGGTGCGGGGCGGCCACGGTGCCGGCCGGGCCGTCGTCGTCGGCCCCGGTGTGCGCGGCGCTGAAGAGGTCGTCCATCGGGTCCAGGGTAGTCCTCGGCCCGCGGGCGCGTGGGTGGCATCCTGGCCGCATGAGCCCCGCCGCCCCGCGCGCCGACCACACCCATGTCCTGCTGCTGCGCGGGATCAACGTGGGCCGGAGCAACCGTGTCGGGAAGGACACGCTGATCCGCTGGGCCCGGGCCGCCGGCGGGGAGGCGGTCACGACCCACCTGGCCAGCGGCAACGTCCTGTTCCGGGCGTCCTCCGACGCGGCCGCCGAGGGCGTGCGGCAGGGGTTCGCGCGGCGGGCGCGTGAGGAGGGCGGCCTCGACGTCCCCGTGGTCCTCGTGGACGTGGGCACGCTCCGGCGCGCCCTGGAGCTGCACGACGCGCTCCCCTGGGCCGGCGGCGAGCCGAAACGCACCCAGCTCACCGTGCTCGAGGACGACCCCGCACCCGAGGCGGCCGCCGCCCTGGCCGCGCTCGACCACGGGGATGGCCGACCCGCGGGGCCGGATCGCACGGCCCTGGAGGGACGGCTGCTGTGGATGCGCTGCGCCGCGGGGGTCGCCGACTCCCCGCTCACCCCGGCTCGCCTCGACCGGGCGCTCGGGGTGCGCGGCACGGCCCGGAACCTCACGACGGTGCGGGTGCTCGCGGGGCTGCCGAGCGAGGACTGACCTCGGCGGACGGCACGCGGGGCGTCCGGGGCGTCGACACCCGCGGGACACCGCGCGCTGGCCGGGACGTCACGGTCCGTTCACATCCGTGCGATGGGGTGACCCCGTCCTCCGCCTCCCTGCCCTGACTGGAGCATCCATGCCTCGCCTCGCACGCCTCGCCACGGCCGTCACCGCCGCGGCCCTGTCCACGGCCTTCCTCGCCCCGGCCTCCCTCAGCGCGCCCGCCCCGCACTCGGCCACGGCCCAGCGCGCCGCCATCGCCGCCAACCCGTCCGGCAAGAGCATCGAGCTCACCCGCGCCGGCACCCACGAGACCGGCGTGTTCGGCGAGTCCGCCGCCGAGATCCCGGCCTTCGACGCGGTCTCCGGCCGCCTGTTCGTGGTGAACGCGCAGCGCGGCGCCGTCGACGTCATGCGCCTGGGCGCCGACGCCGCCCCCGTGGCCGAGCGGACCCTCTCCGCCGAGGGCCTGCGCACCGCGGACGGCTCCGTCACGGACAAGGGCGCCACGGTGAACTCCGTGGCCGTCTCCGGCGGCGTGATGGCCGTCGCCGTGGAGGCCGCCGAGAAGACCGACCACGGCTGGGTCGTGTTCTTCGACACCACCACCCTGCGCTACCTCGGCGGCGTGCGGGTGGGCGCCCTGCCGGACTCGCTGGCCTTCTCCCCGAACGGGGCGTACGTGGTGGTCGCCAACGAGGGCGAACCGGCCGACGACTTCTCCGTCGACCCGGAGGGCACGATCTCCGTGGTCTCCGTGCCGAAGAACGCCCAGCAGTTCTCCCGCCTGACCCAAGACGCGGTGCGCACCGTGGACTTCCGCGCCTACGACGCCGGCACCGCCCTGCCCGCCGGCGTGCGCGTCTCCGGCCCCGATGTGGCCGTGCCCGCCGGTCACGAGCCCGCCGGTCGGGTGGCCCGCAACCTCGAGCCGGAGTACGTCACCATCGACCCGCCCGGACGCACCGCCTACGTGTCCGTGCAGGAGGCCAACGCCGTCGCCGTCGTGGACCTGAAGTCCGCCACGCTGGAGGACCTCTGGGCGCTGACGCCCACCGACTGGTCCACCGAGGGCATGCTGGACGCCTCGGACAAGGACGGCGGCATCGAGCTGGGCCACTGGCCGGTCGACGGCCTGCCCATGCCCGACGGCATCGACACGTACCGCTGGCGCGGTCAGAACCTGGTCGTCACCGCCAACGAGGGTGACGGGCGGGAGTGGGGCGACTTCAACGACTCCGAGCGCGTCAGCGACCTGGACCTGTGCGCCGCCGAGTTCCCGGGGGCCAAGGCCCTGCAGAAGAAGGATGCCCTGGGCCGCCTGAAGGTGCTCACCGACCTCGGCTACGACTCTGAGCGCGAGTGCCACTCCTCCCTGACCACACTGGGCGGCCGGTCCTTCTCCATCTACACCGCGGACGGCACCCGCCTGTTCGACTCCGCCGGCATGATCGAAGAGCAGATCGCCCGGCTCGTGGCCGCCGGCGAGCTGCCGGAGCACGCGTTCAACGCGAACAACGACGAGACCCCGTCCGGGGACTCCCGTTCGGATGACAAGGGCCCCGAGCCCGAGTCCGTGGTGGTGGGCACGATCCAGGGCCGCACCTACGCGTTCGTGGGCCTCGAGCGCATCGGCGGCGTGATGGTCTTCGACATCACCGACCCGCGGAACGCCACCTACGTGGACTACGTCAACGACCGTGACTGGGATGCCGCGGGCGACGACGCCGCGGCCGGCCTGGGTGACATGGGCGCCGAGGGCCTGACCTTCGTGCCGGCCGACGAGTCCCCCTCCGGCACCGCCCTGCTGATCGTCGCCAACGAGGTCTCCGGCTCGACCACCGTGTACGAGGTGGATCCGACCCGTCGTCAGTGATCCGCTGACGCGGACCGGTTCCGGGCGCGTTGCAGAATGGCTGCATGAGAGCCGTTCTGCAACGCGCCCGTTCCGCTTCCGTCGTCGTGGATGGCGAGGTGGTCGGCTCCTTCGAGGGCGAGGGGCTGGTGATCCTGCTCGGAGTGTCAGTCACGGACACGGAGGCCGAGGCCGTCCAGGTGGCCCGCAAGGTGGCCGGGCTCCGCATGCTCGACGGCGAGCGGTCCCTCACCGACGCCGGTGCCCCGGCGCTCGTCGTCAGCCAGTTCACGCTGTACGGCGACGTGCGGAAGGGCCGGCGGCCGTCCTGGACGCGCGCGGCGAAGGGCAACCAGGCCGAGCCGCTCTACGAGCGGTTCACGGCCGAGCTCGAGGCCGCCGGCGTGCGCGTGGAGCGCGGGGTGTTCGGCGCGAAGATGGACGTCTCCCTCACCAACTCCGGGCCGTTCACGCTGATCGTGGACTCGGACGAGCTGGCCGGTCCGCGGCGCGGCTGAGGCGGGCCCGCCGCGGACCCGGATCAGGCCTCCGGCTCGGCCTCGGCCTGCTTCGGCTCCGGCTGCGCGTCGACGCCGGCCTCCTTGCGCTGCTGGGCGGTGATGGGCGCCGGTGCGGCCGTCAGCGGGTCGAAGCCGCCGCCGGTCTTCGGGAACGCGATGACCTCGCGGATCGAGTCGGTGCCGGCCAGCAGGGCGACCACGCGGTCCCAGCCGAACGCGATGCCGCCGTGCGGCGGGGCGCCGTACTTGAAGCCCTCGAGCAGGAAGCCGAACTTCTCGTTCGCCTCCTCCGGGGACAAGCCCATGACCTCGAACACGCGCTCCTGCACGTCCCGACGGTGGATGCGGATGGAACCGCCGCCGATCTCGTTGCCGTTGCACACGATGTCGTACGCATACGCCAGGGCCGCGCCCGGGTCGGTGTCGAAGGTGTCCGCGAACTCCGGCTTGGGCGAGGTGAACGCGTGGTGCACGGCGGTCCAGGCGCCCGCACCCACGGCGACGTCGCCCGAGGCCACGGCGTCGGCCGCCGGCTCGAACATCGGCGCGTCCACGACCCACACGAACGCCCAGTCGGCGTCCTTCGCGGCCACGCCGTCACCGGCATCGGTGAACAGCCCGCAGCGACGGCCGATCTCCACGCGGGCCGCACCCAGCAGCGCGCGGGACTCCTTCGGCTTCCCGGCGGCGAAGAACACGCAGTCGCCCGGGTTCGCGCCCACGGCGGCGGCCAGCCCGGCCTTCTCCTCCTCGGAGATGTTCTTGGACACCGGGCCGGTCAGTTCGCCGTCCTCCTGGATGAGCACGTAGGCCAGGCCCTTGGCGCCGCGCTGCTTGGCCCACTCCTGCCACGCGTCGAGGGTGCGGCGGGCCTGGGAGGCGCCGCCCGGCATCACGACGGCGCCCACGTACTCGTTCTGGAACACGCGGAACGGGGTGTCCTTGAAGTATTCGGTCAGGTCCGTCAGCTCGAGGCCGAAGCGCAGGTCCGGCTTGTCCGAGCCGTACTTCTCCATCGCCTCGGCGTAGGTCATGCGGCGGATCGGCGTCGGGACGTCCACACCGACGAGGGCCCACAGGGCCTTGACGATCTTCTCGCCGAGGGCGATCACGTCGTCCTGCTCCACGAAGGAGGCCTCGATGTCCAGCTGGGTGAACTCGGGCTGGCGGTCCGCGCGGAAGTCCTCGTCGCGGTAGCAGCGGGCGATCTGGTAGTACTTCTCGATCCCGCCCACCTGCAGCAGCTGCTTGAACAGCTGCGGTGACTGCGGCAGGGCGTACCAGGAGCCGGGAGCCAGGCGGGCCGGGACGAGGAAGTCGCGGGCGCCCTCCGGCGTCGAGCGCGTGAGTGTCGGGGTCTCGACCTCCACGAAGCCCTCGCCGTGCAGCAGCTCGCGCGCCGTCCGGTTGACCTCGGAGCGCAGGCGCATGATGCGCGAGGGCTGCGGGCGGCGCAGGTCCAGGTAGCGGTGGCGCAGCCGGGCCTCCTCGCCGACCTCCACGTGCTCGTCCACCTGGAACGGCAGCGCGGCGGCGGTGTTGAGCACCGTCACGGTCTCCGCGATCAGCTCGATCTCACCGGAGGGCAGGTTCGGGTTCTCATTGCCCTCGGGGCGGCGCTCGACCGTGCCGGTGACCTGCAGGACCCACTCGTTGCGCAGCGGGTCGAAGTCCGCCTCGTCCCGCACCACGACCTGGGCGAAGCCCGAGGCGTCGCGCAGGTCCACGAAGGCCACGCCGCCGTGGTCTCGCCGCCGCGCCACCCAGCCGGTGACGGTGACGGTCTGGCCGATGAGCGAGGCGTTGAGCTCGCCGAGGGAGTGGGTGCGCAGCACGAGGATCCTCTCCGTCCGGTCGCCGGACGATGTGCGGGGTTCATGTGATGGTCGACGCCGTGTGATACGCCTGCGGGGCGGGCGCGCGCCGTTCCCGTCAGTCTAGTGCCCCGTCCACACTGCCCCAGCCCAGGAGGACCCCGTCATGACCGCCGCCCTGCAGCGCCGCCTGACCCTGCTCCACGCCGTCGCGATCGGCCTCGGCTCGATGATCGGCGCGGGCGTGTTCACCGCGATCGGCCTGGCGGCCGCGCTCACCGGCGGCCACCCCGGCCTGCTGTACGGGGCCCTGGCGGTCGCGGCCGTCGCGGCCCTGTGCAACGCCCTGTCCACGGCGCAGCTGGCCACCGTCCACCCCGAGTCCGGCGGCGCCTACGTCTACGGCCGGCGGCAGCTGCACCCGTGGGCCGGCTTCGTCGCCGGCTGGGGCTTCGTCACGGGCAAGACCGCGTCGGTGGCCGCGATGGCGGCCACCCTCGGCCTGTACCTCTTCCCCGACGACGCCGCCGCGGCCCGGTGGACGGGCGTGGCCGCCGTCGTCGTGCTCACCGGGGTGGCGATGGCGGGCGTGACGCGGACCGCGCAGGCGACGTTGGCGATCCTCGTGCCCGTGCTCGCCGTGCTCGTGTTGGCCATCGGCGCAGGCCTGGCGCGCGAGGCCCCCGGGGGCTCGGCCGCGGCGCTCGGCGTCGACTCCCCCGTGCAGGGCGTGCTCATGGGCGCGGGCGTCCTGTTCTTCGCGTTCGCCGGCTACGCGCGCGTGGCCACCATGGGTGAGGAGGTCATCGACCCCGCACGCACGATCCCGCGCGCCATCCTGATCGCCCTCGCCGTGACCGTGGCGCTGTACTTGCTGCTCGCCACGGCGCTGATCTCGGGCCTCGGGACCTCCGGGCTGGCCCGGTCCCCGGCGCCCGTGCGCGACCTGCTCGAGACCGCCCTGGGCTCCGGCTGGGGCTGGGTGGCGGTGGCCGGCGCCGCCCTCGCCGCGGCCGGGGCCATGCTCAACCTGCTGACGGGCATCTCCCGCACCGCCCTGGCCATGGCCCGCGAGTCCGACCTGCCCCGCCCCCTGGCACGGGTCCATGCGGGGACCGGCACGCCGTGGACGGCTCAGCTGACGTTGGCCGCGGCCGTGATCCTGCTCCTGCTCACCACGGACATCCTCACCGTGGTGGGCTTCAGCTCGTTCGGCGTGCTCGTCTACTACGCGGTGGCGAACCTGTCCGCCCTGACCCTGCGCGGGGACGACGACGGCCGCCGCCCGGCCCGGCCGCGCCCGCTGCGCCCGCTGCGCGTGCCCCGCGCCGTCAACGTCCTGGGCCTGGCCCTGTGCCTGCTGCTCGCCCTCAGCCTGCCGCCGATGTCCGTGGCCGCGATGGCGGGCGTGTTCCTGATCGGGGTGGGCGGGCGCGCGTTCGTGCGGGCCGGGCGCCGGGGCCGGTGACCCGACGCGCAGACACCCACCGCCGCCGCACACCGGGGCCGGCATAGCGGCCGCGTCCGCTCAGTCCTGCGCGCGGGCGACCTGCGGCAGCAGGTCCTCGGCCGGCGGGGTCCAGTCGGCCGGGTCCGCGGCGTGCTGCTCGCCGGAGCGGATGTCCTTCACCTCGTGGACCCGCGCGCCGGCGTCGTCCCGACCCATGAACCAGACGAACGGGATGCCGCGGCGGTCCGCATACTTGATCTGCTTGCCGAACTTCTCCGCGGACACCGCGACCTCCGCGGGGATGCCGCGCTCCCGCAGCAGGGCCGCGACGTCCTGGGCCTCGGACCAGTCCTCGTCCGCCGTCAGCGCCACGTACACCGCGGTCGGCACGGAGCGGGAGGCCACGGCCATCTGCTGGGACAGCATGCGCATCACCAGCCGCGTCACGCCGATGGACAGTCCGACACCGGGGAACACGCGGTTCCCCTTGGACGCGAGCGCGTCGTAGCGGCCGCCCGAGCAGATCGAGCCGAGCTGCTCGTGGCCCACCAGGACGGTCTCGTAGACGGTGCCCGTGTAGTAGTCCAGGCCGCGCGCGATGGACAGGTCCGCCACGGCGCGCCCGGGGGCGCGGCGGTGCAGGGTGGCGACGACGTCGGCCAGCTCGGTCAGCCCCTCCTCGAGCAGCTCGTGGGTCACCCCCAGGGCGCGGACCCGCTCGACGAACGAGGTGTCCGACGTGCGGATGTCCGCCAGGGCCAGCGCCTGCGCAGCCTGCTCGGGGCTCGCGCCGACCTCCTCCTGGAGCAGCCGCGCGACCTCCTCCGGGCCGACCTTCTCCAGCTTGTCGATGCTGCGCAGCACGCCGGCGGTGTCCTCCAGGCCGATGCCCCGGTAGAAGCCCTCGGCGAGCTTGCGGTTGTTCACGCGGATGAGGAAGTCGCCGATCGGCAGGGCGCCGAGCGCCTCGGCCATCACCAGTGCGACGTCGGCGTCGTACCGGGGCGAGAGGGCGCCGTCGCCGACGACGTCGATGTCCGCCTGGGTGAACTCGCGGGCGCGGCCCTCCTGAGGGCGCTCCCCGCGCCAGACCTTCTGCATCTGGTAGCGACGGAAGGGGAAGGCGAGGTGGCCGGCGTTCTCCACGACGTAGCGGGCGAACGGCACGGTGAGGTCGAAGTGCAGGGCCAGGCGCTTGGGGTCGGCCGGGTCCTTGGGATCGCGCAGGCCCGCGGCGACCTCCTCGTCCTCGGCCAGGCGCGAGACCGCGTAGACCTCCTTGTCCACCTCGCCCTTGCGCAGCAGCTGGCCCAGGGTCTCCACGGCACGGGTCTCGATGCCGGCGAACCCGTGCAGCTCGAAGGTCCGCCGCAGCGTGTCGAGCACGTGCTGCTCCACGAGCCGCTCGGCGGGCAGCCACTCGTGGAAACCGGACAGGGAGGCCTTGCGGGACATGGCGATCCTTCGAGACGACGACGGCGGGGACGCGCGACGGTCCCCCGCCGGCGCACCGGCCCATTCTAGGCGCGGGCGCTGTCCGGCCCGGTACGCTGGCCCTGTTCGTGTCCATCCCGACCGGCCGCATCCCTCGACGACTGCGTGCCGGCGCAGTCAGGGAGAGTTCCAGCGGTGACCAATCACATGCAGCCCGACGACCAGCAGTCCCCCGCCACCGAGTCCACCCCCGCGTCGGCCGAGGCCGCCGATACGACCGTGCCCGCCGAGGCCCGGCCCGTCCCCGAGATCGTCCCCGACGCCCCGGCGCACGGTGATTCCTCCCAGCCCGCCGAGACGCCCGCCGTGCCCTCCCCGGCCGCGATGAAGAAGGCCAGCCCGGCCGCCGTGCGCCCCGCGACGCCCGCCGCCGCGTCCGTCGCCCCGGCCCCCGTCGTGGCCCCGACCGTGCCGCCCACCCCGGTGGAGGAGGCCGCCAGGTTCGCCCGGGTGAGCGAGGACGGCCACGTCACGCTGCTGGACGGGCAGGAGGAGCACGCGGTCGGCCAGGTGCCGGACGCGAGCACCGAGGACGCGCTGGCGTACTTCGTGCGCAAGTACGACGACGTGCGCGCCCAGATGGCCCTGTTCGAGCAGCGCATCGCCGCCGGCGCCCCCTCGGGTGAGCTGGGCCGCGCGCTGGGTCAGATGACGACCGCGGTGAACGAGCGCCACATGGTCGGCGACATGGACGCCCTCCGCACCCGCCTGGCGGCCCTGGAGACCCTCCTGGGCGACTACCGCGCCGCGGAACAGGAGGCCCGGCAGGCCGCCCAGGCCGAGCAGCTGGCCACCCGCGAGGCCATCGTCGCCGAGGCCGAGACCTTCGCCCAGACCCCGGCCGAGCGGATGCCCTGGAAGACCGCGTCCAAGCGCATGACGGAGCTGTTCGAGCAGTGGAAGGCCGCCCAGAAGGCCGGTCCGCGTCTGGCCAAGTCGGTCGAGGACGACCTGTGGAAGCGCTTCCGCGGCGCCCGCACCACGTTCGACAAGACCCGCCGCGCCCACTTCTCCCGGCTGGACGCCGCCTCGGCCGAGGCCAAGCAGGTCAAGGAGCGCCTCATCGCCCGCGCCGAGGAGCTGTCCACGTCCACCGACTGGGGCGTGACCGCCGGCAAGTACCGCGACCTGATGGACGAGTGGAAGCGCGCCCCCCGGGCCTCCCGCAAGGAGGACGACGCCCTCTGGGCCCGCTTCCGCGCCGCCCAGGACGTCTTCTTCGCCGCCCGCAAGGCCGCGAACCAGGAGATCGACCGCGAGTACGGGGCCAACCTGAAGGTGAAGGAGCAGATCCTCGCCGACGGCCAGAAGCTGCTCCCCTTCACGGACGTCAAGGCCGGACGGCGCGCGCTCAACGAGCTGCGCGGGCGGTGGGAGGATGCCGGCCGCGTGCCCCGCGGGGACGTCCGCCGGATGGAGGAGGGCTTCCGCAAGCTCGAGGACGCCCTCAAGCAGGCGGAGAACGAGCACTGGCGCCGCACCGACCCGGAGACCAAGGCCCGCACGAACTCCGCCCTCACGCAGCTCGAGGAGACCATCGCGGGGCTCGAGGCGGATCTCGCCCGGGCCCAGGCCCGGGGCGACCAGCGCGCCGTCAAGAAGGCCCAGGAGGCGCTCGACGCGCGCCTGCAGTGGAAGCAGGCCCTCGAGGCCTCGGCCTCCGAGCTCCGCTGAGCCCCACCCGTCTCGAGCACGCCCCCGCGGCCCGCCTGTCCACAGGCGGCCGCGGGGGCGTCCCCGTCTCTGGCAGGATCCGGGCATGACGACCGTGACGATCGAGGAGACCGCCCCGACCGGGGCACTCGTGCTGGCGGGCGACCCCTTCACGGAGCCGGAGCTGCAGGCGCTCGGCGCGCGGGGCGCCGTGCGGCCGCTGCTGCCCGGGGTGTGGGCGCGGCCGGACGCCGCGGACGATCCCGCGGTCCGGGCCGCTGCCCTGTGGACCCTCGGCGGCCCGCTCCTGGCCGCCGGCTGGACCGCGATCGGCCCGTCGGCGGCCTGGATCCTGGCCGGCGGCGCGGCGCCCGGGCGGCTGCACGCGGCCGTGCCGCACTTCCACCGGCGCCCCGCCGGCGGGGGCCTGCTGCCCTGGACGCTCACGCAGTCGGACGTCGCGGCCGATGCCACGGGCGTCGCCCCCGCCGAGCACGACGTGCTCCGCTTCGGCCCCGTGCGGGTCACGACGCCCGCCCGGACAGTCGAAGACCTGCTGCTCAGCGCCGACCCGGATGCGGCGCGGCGCGCGGCCGCCGTGATCGGCGCCCACGGCGCCGCCGGGCTGCGGGAGCGGCTGGCCCGCCGGACCCGCCGTGCCGGCGTCGTGGCGGCCCGGCGCCGGCTGGGCGCGCTGCTGGCGGCGCTGGACGTCCCCGACTGAGGCCGGGAGGCTCAGGTGCGGTGCACGTCGAAGACGCCGTCGATGCGGCGCACCGCGTCGATCACGTGGCCGAGGAACCGGGGGTCGCCCATCTCGAAGACGAACCGGCTCATCGCCACGCGGTCGCGGGTGGTGTTCACGGAGGCCGAGAGGATGTTCACGTGGTTCTCGGAGAGGACCCGGGTGACGTCGGAGAGCAGCGACTTGCGGTCCAGCGCCTCGATCTGGATCTCCACCAGGTAGACGGTGTCCCGCGACGGCGCCCAGCTGACCGGGGTGCGGCGCTCCGGCTCCTGCGCGAGCAGGGTCGCCAGGTTGGGACAGTCGACCCGGTGCACGGAGACCCCGGAGCCGCGGGTGACGAACCCGTCGATGGCGTCCGGCGGCACCGGGTTGCAGCACCGTGCCAGCTTGGCCATGACGCCGCCGTCGCCGTCCACGAGCACGCCGGCGTCGTTGGTGGCCCGCGCGGGGGCGCGCCGCGACTGGGCCGGGACCAGCTCCTGCAGGTCCACCTCGCCGACGGTCAGCTCGCCCTCCGGCTCGGCCTGCGTCGGCGTCGGCGGAGCGAGGCGCTCCGCGACGCGTTCCTGCACGGACTGGGCGGACACGTGGCCGTCGCCGAGGGCCACGAACAGCCCGTCGAGGTCCGCGTAGCCGAGATCCGTGGCCACCTGCACCAGCTCCTCGCCGCCGAGCACCTGCTGCACGGCCATGCCGGCCTTGCGCAGCTGACGGGTCAGCGACTCGCGTCCCCGGTCGGCCTGCTCGTCGCGGCGCTGCGTGGCGAAGTGGTGACGGATCTTGGACCGGGCCCGCGGCGAGACCACGAAGCCCAGCCAATCCCGGCTCGGCCCCGCGTCCTCGGCGCGCGAGGTGAAGACCTCCACGGTGTCGCCGTGGCTGAGCGGCGTGGACAGCGGGACGAGCTTGTCGTTGACCCGGGCGCCGATGGTGCGGTGGCCGACGTCGGTGTGGATGGCGTAGGCGAAGTCCACGGGCGTGGAGCCGGCCGGCAGGGTGCGGATCTCCCCCTTCGGCGTGAAGACGTACACCTCGTCCGCCCCGATCTGGGTGCGCAGCGAGGCGAGGAACTCGTCCGGGTCCCGGGTGTCCGCCTGCCAGTCCATCACCGAGCGCAGCCAGGCCGGCGTGGCCTGCACCGGCGCCTGGCCGGCGACCTGGGCCTTGTACCGCCAGTGCGCGGCGACGCCGTACTCGGCCTGGCGGTGCATCTCCTGCGTGCGGATCTGGATCTCCACCGGCTTGCCGCCCGGCACCATCACCGTGGTGTGCAGGGAGCGGTACATGTTGAGCTTCGGGACCGCGATGTAGTCCTTGAACCGGCCCGGGACCGGGTTCCAGCGCGCGTGGATGACGCCGAGCACGGCGTAGCAGTCACGCACGGAGTCCACGAGCACCCGGATGCCCGTGAGGTCGTGGATGTCGTCGAAGTCCTTCCCGCGCGTCACCATCTTCTGGTAGATCGAGTAGTAGTGCTTCGGCCGTCCGGTGACGGTCGCCCGGATCCGGTGCTCGCGCAGGTGCTCCTCGATCACGGTGCGCAGCGCCGCGATGTGCTTCTCCCGCTCCGGGTTGCGCTCCCCCACGAGGCGCACGATCTCCGCGTACATCTTGGGCTTGAGGGCGGCGAAGGAGAGGTCCTCGAGCTCCCACTTGACGGTGTTCATGCCGAGCCGGTGGGCCAGCGGGGCGTAGATGTCCAAGGTCTCCTGGGCCTTGCGGGCGCTGGACTCCGGGGAGACGTACCGCCACGTCCGCGCGTTGTGCAGCCGGTCGGCGAGCTTGATGAGCAGGACGTTCACGTCCTGGGCCATCGCGATGACCATCTTGCGCACGGTCTCGGCCTGCGCCGCGGCGCCGTAGGTCACCTTGTCCAGCTTGGTCACGCCGTCCACGAGGAGGGCGACGTCGGAGCCGAAGTCGGCGCGCAGGCGCTCCAGGGAGTAGTCCGTGTCCTCGACGGTGTCGTGCAGCAGGGCCGCCAGGAGGGTCGGGCCGGTCACGCCGATCTCGGCGAGGATCGTGGCGACCGCGACGGGGTGGGTGATGTACGGGTCCCCGGAGCGCCGCATCTGCCCCTCGTGTGCCGCGCGGGCGACCTCGAAGGCGCGGACGATGTCGGCCAGCTCGGTCTTGGTGGCTCGCTGCCGCACCGTGCGCATCAGCGGCTCGAGCAGGGGCGAGTACTCGGTGGCGTGCCGGCCGGTCAGGCGTGCGATCCGGCCGCGGGGCCGGACCGGGACGGGAGTGGGGTCCTGCTCGCTCATGGGCCACGCCTCCTGACTCGTGCGGCCCCGACCGCTCCGGCCGGGATGATCGGCGAGTCTACCCGCGCCCGTCCCGCCCCGCCCCAGAAAGACCGCCGGGCCCGGTGGCAGGTGCACCGGGGCCGCAGCGGCTCCGTCAGAGTCGCGCGCCGTCGTCCCAGGGGGCGACGTCGGGATCGGTGACCGCCTCTGAGGCACGCTCCCGGGCGGCGCGGGCCGCGGCCCGGGCGTCGTGGTCGCGCACGTCCGGGTCGTTGCGGCGCAGCAGGGCGTACAGCGGCGCCTGGAGGAACAGGGTGGACAGGGTGCCCACGATGATGCCCACGAACAGCGCGAGCGCGATGTCCCGCAGCGTGCCGGCACCGAGCAGCCCCGCGCCGATGAACAGGATCGAGCCGACCGGCAGGATGCCGACGACGGAGGTCGTGATGGACCGGACGAGCGTCTGGTTCACCGCGAGGTTCACGTTCTCGACGAAGGAGCGCTCCGGGTCCTCCTCGGCCCCGATCGTGTTCTCGCGGATCTTGTCGAAGACCACCACGGTGTCGTAGAGCGCGTACGACAGGATCGTGAGGAAGCCGATGATGGCCGACGGCGTGATCTCGAAGCCGGTGGCGCCGTAGATGCCGGCGGTCAGCGCGACCACGTAGAGCATGCCGAGCACGGCGGCCAGGGACATCTTCCAGGTGCGGAAGTACACGGCCATGAACAGGGTCACGAGCACCACGAAGATCACCAGGCCGATCAGGGCCTGCTGCGACACCGCGGCGCCCCAGGTCGGCCCCACGAAGGTCGAGGTCACCTGGTCCTGGCCGACGCCGTAGGCCTCCTGCAGGTTCGCGGCCACGGCTCGGGTCTGGGCGTCGTCGAGCTGCTCGGTCTGGACGCGCACGGTGCCCGGGGCGACGTTCGTGACGGTGGCGTGGCCGTCGGCCAGCACGTCGGTCACGGCGCGCTCGCCCGCGGCCACGTCGGTGGAGGCCGTCTGCGAGACGGTGAACTCGGAGCCGCCCCGGAACTCGATGCCGAGGTTGAAGCCACCGCGGAGGGCGGTCAGGCCGCCGGCGAGGACGAGCAGCAGGGCGGCGAGGGCGAACCACCGCCGCCAGCGCTGGATGAACGGGTAGGAGATGCGGCCCGAGTAGAGGGCGTTGCCCCAGTCGGCGAAGCGGTTCACTGGTCCTCCTCCTGGCGGCGGCGCTCGGCGCGGCGTCGCTCGGCGATCGTCATGGGCGGCGCGGTGCGCGAGCGGCGGCCGCCCCGGGCGGACGAGCCCGCGCGGGGGGCGCCCGTCGCGGCGAGCGGGCGCGGGGCGTCGGCGGCCGGCTCGTCGGAGGCCTCCGCCGGGAGCCCGGTGCGGGGGGCAGTGGCGGGCTCGCGGAAGCGCCCGGCGCCCTGGTACAGGGACGGCCCGCCCAACAGCGACGGGTCCAGTCCGGACATCGGGTGTCCCTCGCCCACGAAGCGGGTCTGGGCCAACAGCACCATGAGCGGGTGGGTGAACATGAACACCACGATCAGGTCGGCGATCGCGGTGAGGCCGAGGGTGAACGCGAAGCCGCGCACGTTGCCGACGGCCACGAAGTACAGCACGACGGCGGCCAGCAGGTTCACGGCCTTGGACGCGGTGATCGTCCGCCGGGCGCGCTTCCAGCCCTCGTGCACGGCGACGGGCACGGTGTGGCCCGCGCGCAGCTCGTCCTTGATGCGTTCGAAGTAGACGATGAACGAGTCCGCCGTCAGACCGATCGCCACGATGAGCCCGGCGATGCCCGCGAGGGACAGGCGGTAGTTGTCCGTCCAGCCCAGGATCGCGATGGTCAGCCACGTCAGCACGCCCGCCACGATGATCGAGGCGAAGGTCAGCAGGCCCAGGGCCCGATACTGGAAGAACTGGTACACGGCCACGAGGCCGAGGCCGATCAGGCCGGCGATCAGGCCCCAGAAGAGCTGGTCCCGGCCGAGCGTGGCGGAGATCTGCTGCTCGGACTCGATCGAGAAGGAGATCGGCAGGGAGCCGTAGTTGAGCTGCTCGGCCAACTGCGCCGTCGTCTGCTCGTTCAGGGTGGGGCCGCTGATCTGCGCGCTGCCGTTGGTGATGACCACGTTGGACTGCGGCGCGGAGATCACGTCCCCGTCCAGCAGGATCGCGAACTGCTTGCGCGGGTCGCCCTCGGGGTACGGGGTGAGCTTCTGGGTGACCTCCGTGAAGGCCTTGGTGCCCTCCTCGTCGAACTCGATGTTGACGACCCACTGGTTGGTGGAGACGCCGCTCTGGGCCTGGGCCATGCCGTTGGACGCGCCCTTGATCTGGGTGCCCGGGATGACCACGGGGCCCAGGATGTACTTCTGGGCGGACGTGACGGCGCCGTCGGCGAGCTCCTCGGAGGGCTGGCAGGCGACGATCGCCCGGTCGGACGGCGGCGGGGGCGCGGCCGGGTCCCGCGGGGCGGTGCAGTCCGTGGCCTGGAACTCGGCCAGCAGGGCCGGGGTGACCCAGTTCGGGTCGTAGGCGTCGGCCGGCTCGCCGTCGGGCTTCGGCAGCTGGTCTTCGGGCAGGCGCTGGTCCTCGGGCGTGGCCTCCCCCGAGCCGGACTGCAGCACGGGGCGGAACTGCATGTCCGCGGACGCCTGGATCAGCCGGCGGGTCTCCTCGTCCGGGACCCCGGGCAGGGAGACGACCACGTTCTGGGAGCCCTGCGTGGCGACCTCCGCCTCGGCCACGCCGGAGCCGTCCACACGCTGGCGGATGATCTCCACGGCCTGGTCCAGCTGCTCGGGGGTGACGGACTCGCCCGTCGAGGTCTCGGGGGCCAGCACCATCTGCGTGCCGCCCTCGAGGTCGAGGGCGAGCTTGGGAGCCCAGGAGGCCGCGCCGGAGGCCACGCCCCCGCCGAGGATCGCGGCCAGGACCACGAGGAGGGCGGCCAGCCAGGTCAGGGTGCGCCCGGCGGAGCCGGAGGGTGTTCTCTTCGCCATTGCTCAGGTGCTTCCGTCACATCCGAGCGGCCCCGCCAGGCGGGGCCGCGTGTGCAGGGGTGGGTGGGCCTCAGGCCAGGTCGTCGCGGCGCGGACGCGGGTCGGCGTCGTCGGCGCGGTACTCGGTGCCGGGGGCGTCATCCCGACGCGACGGGTCCGTGGTGGGCGCGGCGGCCGCGGCGGCCGTCTCGGGCTCCACGACGGTGGTGATGCCCTGCAGGTGCACGTCCATGCGCGTGCCCGGGGCGGTCTCCAGCGTCACCCGCTGGGCCTCGGCGTCCACGGCCACGACGGTGCCGAAGATGCCGGCGCCGGTCATGACCTCGACGCCCGGGGCGAGGGTGCTGCGCATCTGCGCCTGCTGCTGCTGCATCTTCTTGCCCTTGCGGAAGGAGAGGAAGAGCATCACCGCGAGCAGGGCGAAGGCGAAGAGCATGAGCAAGCTGCCACCGCCTCCCTGGGCCTGCTGGGCGATCACGGGCAGGGTCGCGGCGGTGGCGACGGGCATGGGGGACTCCTGATGCTCGGGGTGGGCGGGCCTGTCCAGTGTAGGGGCCCGCCCTGGGCGTCACGGCCCCGGCGTGGCCTCTGGAGCGGCGAGGCCCAGGTGCTCCCAGGCCCCCGGCAGCGCGACGCGGCCACGGGGGGTGCGCGCCACCATGCCCTCGCGGATGAGGAAGGGCTCGGCCACGGTCTCCACGGTCTCGGCCTCCTCCCCCACGGCGGTGGCCAGCGTGCTGAGCCCCACGGGCCCGCCGCCGAACGTGGTGCACAGGGCGGTGAGCACGGACCGGTCGAGCCGGTCCAGGCCCCGCCCGTCGACGTCGTACATGTCCAGGGCGGCGGCGGCGTCGTGCGGGCCGACCTCGGCCAGCCCCTTCACGAGCGCCCAGTCCCGCACCCGGCGCAGCAGCCGGTTGGCGATGCGCGGGGTGCCGCGCGAGCGCCGGGCGATCTGCCGGTACCCCTCCGTGGCCAGCCGCATGTCCAGCAGCAGGGCGGAGCGGCGCAGGACGCGCTCGAGCTCCTCCTCGGTGTAGAAGTCCAGGTGGCCCGTGAAGCCGAAGCGGTCGCGCAGCGGCCCCGGCAGGAGGCCGGCCCGCGTGGTGGCGCCCACGAGCGTGAAGGGCGGCAGCTCGAGCGGGATCGAGGTGGCGCCGGCGCCCTTGCCCACCACGATGTCCACGCGGAAGTCCTCCATGGCCATGTAGAGCATCTCCTCGGCCGGGCGGGACATCCGGTGGATCTCGTCGAGGAAGAGCACCTCACCCTCGGTGAGCGAGGACAGGATGGCCGCGAGGTCGCCCGCATGCTGGATCGCGGGGCCGGAGGACAGCCGCAGGGGGGCGTTCATCTCCGCGGCCACGATCATCGCCAGCGTGGTCTTGCCGAGCCCGGGCGGGCCGGAGAGCAGGACGTGGTCCGCGGCGCGGTCCCGCAGCCGGGCGGAGGCGAGCATGAGGTCCAGCTGCTCGCGCACCCGCATCTGGCCCACGAACTCGTCCAGGTGCTTGGGGCGCAGCGCGGCCTCGAGCCGGCGCTCCTCCGGGTCGACGGCCGCCGCGGACAGCGGTGAGGACTCCGCGCTCATCGCCCGCCTCGCACCGCGCCGGCCATGCCGACGTCGCGCAGGGTGGCGCGCAGCAGCGCGGCGACGTCGCGGCCCTCGTCCAGCTCCGGGCGGGCCGCCACGGTGGCCTCGACGGCCTTGAGCGCCTCCTTCTCGGACCAGCCCAGGCCGGCCATCGCCTGCACGACGTCGGCGTGCCAGAGCGCCTCGACGGTCGGCTCGGCGCTCGCCTCGGCCTCCGCCTCGGGCACCGGCTCCCCGGTGGGCGCGAGGCGGCCGGAGAGCTCGACGATGATCTTGCGCGCCATCTTCGGCCCGATGCCGGGCACGCGGGTGAGGGTCTTCTCGTCCTCCTCGGTGACCGCCCGGCGCACGGTCTCGGGGTGGTGGACGGAGAGGATCGCCAGGGCGAGGCGGGGACCCACGCCGTTGGCCGTGATGAGCACCTCGAACACCTCGCGCTCGTCGCGGTCCGCGAAGCCGTAGAGGGTCAGGGCGTCCTCCTTGACCACGAGGTGGGTCTGCACCGCCCCCGGCCGGCCCTCGTGCAGGGTGGACAGCGTCTGCGGGGTGGCGGAGAACTGCACACCCAGGCCGCCGACGGCGATGACCGCCCGGTCGAGGGCCACGTGCTCGACGGTGCCGCTGAGCGAGGCGATCATGAGGGGCCCTCCTGTCGGGACGGACGGACGCCGGTCGGCGCGGATTCGAACATATCATCGAACGCCGGCCCGGCAGCGGCTTACCGGCGACGCCCGCCGCCCGCCGAGCGCTCGGCGTCGAGCCAGGCCCGCTGCGCGGCGGTGAGCTGGCCCCGCGGGCGGGCGCGCGCGGGCGCCTTGGCGGCGAACTGCGAGCGCCCCGCCCGGGAGGCGAGGTCTGCGGTGTCGAGGCCGGTCTGGCCGGCGGCCGCGCCGAGGGCGGTGCCGCGCCAGCCGTGGGCGATGGCCAAGGCGAGGGCGTCGGCCGCGTCGGCCGGGCGCGGCGGGGCGTCGAGGCGGAGGATCCGGGTGACCATCGTGGTGACCTGCTCCTTGCCCGCATCGCCGTGTCCGGTGACGGCGGCCTTGACCTCGGAGGGGGTGTGCAGGCCCACGGGGACGCCGGCGCGCGCGGCCGCGGCGATCGCCACGCCCGCGGCCTGGGCCGTGCCCAGCACGGTCGGCGTGTTCGTGTTCGCGAACATGCGCTCGACGGCGGCGCGATCGGGCCGGTGCGCGGCGAGGACCGCGGAGACGGCCTCGTCGATGCGCAGGAGGCGCTGGTCCAGGGGGGCGGTGGGCGGGGTGCCCGTGACCTCGACGTGGACGAGCGCGGCCCGCCGTCGCGCGTCCACGTCCACCACGGCGATCCCGCAGCGGGTGAGCCCCGGGTCCACCCCGAGGATCCGGACGACGTCGGCGGGCCGGCGCGCGCTCAGCGCGATCAGTCCTCGTCGAGCTCGGCGAGGACCTCGGGGGCGATGTCCACGTTCGAGAAGACGTTCTGGACGTCGTCGAGGTCCTCGAGCGCATCGGCCAGCTTGAGGAAGGTGCGGGCGCCCGACGCGTCCAGGTCCACCTTCATGGTGGGGACGAACTCGAGCTCGTCGGACTCGTACTCCACGCCCGCCTCGTCGAGGGCCTTGGCCACGGACTGCAGGTCGGAGGGGTCCGAGAGGATCTCGAAGGAGTCGCCGGAGACGACGACCTCCTCGGCGTCCGCGCCGCCCTCGAGCACGGCCTCGAGCAGGCCGTCCTCGGTGTTGCCCTCGGTGGGCAGGCGCACGAGGCCCTTGCGCTCGAAGAGGAAGGAGACGGAGCCGGAGTCCGCCATGGTGCCGCCGTTGCGGGTGACGGCCGCGCGCACGTCCGCGGCGGCGCGGTTCTTGTTGTCGGTCAGGCACTCGACCAGCAGCGCCGAGCCCTGGGGGCCGCGGACCTCGTACATGATCTCGGCGTAGTCGATGACCTCGCCGGTCAGGCCGGCGCCGCGCTTGACGGCGCGGTCGATGTTGTCGTTGGGCACCGAGGCCTTCTTGGCCTTGGACACGGCCAGGTCGAGGGCGGGGTTGCCGGCGACGTCGGGTCCGCCGGCACGTGCCGCGACCTCGATGTTCTTGATGTACTTCGCGAACGCCTTGGCGCGCCGCGCGTCGATGACGGCCTTCTTGTGCTTGGTGGTCGCCCATTTGGAATGTCCTGCCATCACGCCTCCTCAGGTCTGGATCTCGTCTGCTGGCTCGACCGCCCAGTCTAGCGACGCCCGGTGGGGTGGCGCGGATCACGGCTGACTACACTCGCGCCCATGACCCACACCTCCGCGCCCTCCGTCCTGCCCGCCGACCACCCGCTGGCGACCCCCTCCGACCTGCCCTACGGGCTGCCCGACTTCTCCGCCGTCTCCGACGCGCAGCTGGCCGAGGCCGTGCGCGCGGGGATGGCGGCCCAGCGCGCCGAGGTCGACCAGATCCTCGGGGCGGCCACGGCGCCGACCTTCGAGAACACCGTCCGCGCGCTCGAGCTGTCCGGCCAGCTGCTGCGCCGCTCCGCCGCCATGTTCTTCACGCTCGTCGGCTCGGACGGCACGGACGCGCGGCAGGCCCTGGCAGAGGAGCTCTCCCCCGAGCTCGCGGCCCACGAGGACGCGATCCTGCTGGACCCGCGGCTGGCGGCGCGCGTCGCGGCGATCGACGACGGCGGCCTCACGGGCGAGGACGCCCGCCTGCTGGAGGCGCTGCGCCTGCGCCTCTCCCTGGCGGGGGCGGACCTGGACGACGCCGCGCGCGAGGAGCTGCGCGGGATCAACACGGAGCTGGCGTCCCTCTCGGCCGCCTACACGCGCCGCCTCGTCGCGGACACCGCGGCCCGCGCCGTGCTCGTCACGGACCGCGAGCGCCTGGCCGGTCTGAGCGAGGACGACCTGGCCGCGGCGGCGGGGGCGGCCGCCGAGGCGGGGCACGGGGACGGGGACGCGGCGGCGGGCCCGTGGCTGCTGACGCTGTCCCTGTTCACGTCGCAGCCGTGGCTGGCGTCCCTGCAGGACGAGGGGATGCGGCGCGAGGTGTTCGAGGCGTCGACGGGCCGGGGCGGGGCCGGGGAGCACGAGACGCTGACGACGGCGATGGCGATGGTGCGGCTGCGGCTGCGCAAGGCGCGGCTGCTGGGGGCGCAGAGCTGGGCCGAGCAGGCGCTGAAGGACCGGGCGGCGCCGTCGACGGCGGCCGTGGAGGAGCTGCTGGCCGCGATGGCGCCGCGGGCGATGGCCAACGCGCGGGCGGACGCGGCGACGGCGGCGGCGCACGCGGGCCGGACGGACGCCGAGGTGGCCCCATGGGACTGGCCGGCGCTGTCCGCGGCGTACGCGCGGGAGGAGTTCGCGGTGGACGCGGACGCCCTGCGCCCGTACTTCGAGCTGGACCGGGTGCTGACCGAGGGCGTGTTCGCGGCGGCGACGGCGCTGTACGGGCTCACGTTCGCCGAGCGCCCGGAGCTGGCGCGGCACCTGTACCGCCCCGGGATCCGGGTGTTCGAGGTGACGGGTGAGGACGGTGCCGGGGTGGGTCTGTTCGTCGCGGACCTGTTCGCGCGGCCGACCAAGTCGGGCGGTGCCTGGATGCACACGGTGCGGGACATGGCGGACGCCCTGGGCGAGCGCCCGGTGGTGTTCACCACGATGAATGTGCCGGCCCCGGCGGCGGGGCGTCCGGCCCTGCTGACGCTGGATGAGGCCACGACGCTGTTCCACGAGTTCGGCCACGCCCTGCACGGGCTGCTGGCCCGGGGCGAGTACGCCTCGCTCACCGGGACGAACGTGCCGCGCGACGTCGTCGAGTTCCCGTCGCAGGTTAACGAGGTGTGGCTGCGCGAGCCGTCCCTGCTGGCCGCGTACGCGCGGCACGTGGAGTCGGGCGAGCCGCTGCCGGCGGGGACGCTGGAGCGGCTCGAGGCGGCGGACCTGTGGGGCGAGGGGCACCGCACGGTCGAGTATTTGGGCGCGGCGCTCGTGGACTGGGCCTGGCACTCGCTGACGGAGGAGACGGTGGACGCCGCCACGGCCGACCCGGCCGCGTTCGAGCGCCGGGTGCTGACCGAGGCGGGCATCGACCCGGACCTGGTGCCTCCGCGCTACGGCACCGGCTACTTCAAGCACATCTTCGGCGGCGGCTACGCGGCCGGGTACTACTCCTACGTGTGGGCCGAGGTGCTGGACGCGGACGCCGTGGAGTGGTTCCGCGAGCACGGCGGGATGACGCGGGAGAACGGCCGCCGGTTCGCGGACGAGCTGCTCTCGCGGGGCGATACGCGTGACCTGCTGGAGTCCTACCGCGCGTTCCGTGGCCGGGACGCCGAGCTCGAGCCGCTGCTGCGCCGTCGGGGGCTGGCGGACGCCGCGGCCTGAGCGCGGTCAGCGCCCCCGGCCGCCGGGGCGGGGGGCGCTGAGCACGGCGCGCAGCCAGCCGCGCACGGTGGTGTCCCACTTGCGCGGGTCCACGTTCTGCTCGCGGGTGTGGCGGGCCTGGTGGAAGCGGACGAACCGCACGAGGTCCGGGTTGCGCTCGGCCAGGTCCTGCGAGGGGCCGACGGGCACGTACTCGTCGTCCTCGGAGTGCAGGATCAGCGTGGGCACACGCACGTGGTCGGCGCGGGTCACCCAGTCCAGGGCCTTGAGGTCCACGGGGGCGGCCAGGCCCGTGATGAACCGGCCGGCCCGGTTGGCCAGCAGCCACTGGCCGAGCAGGCCCACGGCTTCGGGGATCCGGTTGAGCCGGGCCTGGTGGCGCAGCACGTCCACCCAGTCGATGACGGGGCCCGTCAGGACCACGCCGCGCACGTGCGGGGCCAGCGGGGAGCGGTCCACGGTCTGCAGCACCACGGCCCCGCCCATGGACCAGCCGAAGAGGACGACGTCCCGGGCGCCGTGGTCGAGGGCGTAGCGGATGGCCGCCTCGACGTCCTCCCATTCGGTGGTGCCGAGCCCGTAGCGGGCGTCGGCGGCGTCCGGGGCGTCGCCGTCGTTGCGGTAGGAGATCAGCAGCGACGTCATGCCCAGGCGGCGGGCGGTCGGCACGGCGCGGATGCCCTCGTTGCGGCGCGCGCCGCGGCCGTGGACCATCACCGCCCACAGCCCCTCCGCGGGACGGGGTTCGCCGTCCTCGCTGGGGTCCGGCTCGATGCGCCATGCGCGGGCGTGGCCGCCGGGCACCGGCACCTGCACGTCCTCGGCGTCGAGCCCGGCGTCGGCGGGGGTCGGGTAGACAAAGCCGGTGAACCGGCCCCGGGTCGCCGTCGTCAGATCGCCGGAGAAGACCTCCTCGACCGCGCGCTGCACCGTGCCGTCCCGGGGGTCGAAGGAGGTGATCTCCCCGATGCGGGCGCATCCGGCGCCGTCGTCGAACGTGAGGGAGTACTGGCCGGGCACGGTGGTGTACTCGTCGGCCTGCAGGATCACGTCCTGCCCGGCGGGCGTGTCGACGACGGCGAGGATCGGCGTGGACTCGGCGTGGCGGCGCACGGGGGTCACCACGGTGCGGGCGAACACGCCTGCGAGCGCCGAGCTCGCCCCGGCCAGCACGAAGGCGGAGGCCGCGGCGACGCTGAGCACGGGCGGGGCCCAGCGGGCCACCGGGGAGGCCACGGCCACGCCGCCGCGCACCGATCCGGTGACTCCGCGGCGGACCAGGCGGCCCGCTCGGCGGACGCGGGACTCGCGACTCCCGGCCCGCCGGGCTGCCACGGTGACGGCGGCGGCCAGGGCGGGCGGCAGGTCGGCGGGGCGGGGACGGGGACGGCGGGGTCGTGCGGCCATGCGCGCCATTGTCCTCCACGGGCGGGCGCGCCCGCCAATGCGGCGCCGGTCGGGAACACGACGGCGCTCCGGACCGTTGCACCGGGCATGACCGAGACTCCCCACACCCCCCATGACGGCCCCACCCCCGACCCCGCGCGGGACGCCCCGGCTCCCGAGCAGACCCTGGCCGCCCCGGGCGGCGCCCGCCTGACGGACGAGGAGTGGGCCCGACGGCTCACGCCCGAGGAGTTCCAGGTGCTGCGCCGGGCCGGCACGGAGCGGCCCTTCACGGGCGAGTACTGGGACTCGCACGTGAAGGGCGTGTACGCGTGCCGGGCGTGCGGGTCCGAGCTGTTCCGCTCGGACGAGAAGTTCGACGCGCACTGCGGCTGGCCCTCGTTCTTCGCGCCGCTCGCGGAGGACCGGGTGGAGTACCTGAAGGACACCACCCTGGGCATGGAGCGGATCGAGGTGCGGTGCGCGGCGTGCGGCTCCCACATGGGTCACGTCTTCGCGGGCGAGGGCTACGACACCCCCACGGACCTGCGCTACTGCATCAACTCGATCTCGCTGCGCCTGGCCCCCGCCGACGACGCGGCGGCCCCGGACGGGGCGCGCTGAGCCGGTGCGGGAGCGCCGTGGCCTCCACGGCGCGCCCCCGCGGACCGGTGGGCCCCGCGGCCTAGGCTGACGGGCATGAGCGTGATCGGGCCCCGTCGCCTCTCCGCCGCCCCCGGGGCGGTCGAGGCGCCCGTGCCGCCGGGGGTGTTCCGGCGTGCCCTGGCGGACCTGCGCGATGCGCGGCCGCGGACCGAGGTGCGGCTGCGGGAGATCCCGGCGCCCGAGGGGCAGGCGCCCTTCGCCGTCGCCCTCGCCGCCGACGTGTGCGGCGGGCCGGGGGCGACCGGCGGCGTGCTGGCCACGGGGCGGTTCGTCCTCCTGCACGACCCGGCCCCGGACGCCCGGTGGCCGGGAGGCTTCCGGGCGGTGACCTGGATCCGTGCGAGCCTGGAACCGGACGTCGCACTGGACCAGCTGGCCGGCGCCGTCGCGTGGACGTGGCTCGTGGAGGCGCTCGAGCGCCGCCACGCCGAGCACTCCCACGCCGGCGGCACCGCGACGCGCAGCATCGCGGAGGGCTTCGGGACGCTCAGTGCGGCCCCGGACACCACCGACATCGAGCTGCGCGCCTCGTGGACCCCAGCCCCGCGGGACCTCGGCTCGCATCTCGAGGCGTGGTCGGACATGATCTGCGCGTTCGCCGGCCTGCCGCCGGAGCACGCCGCGGACGTCTCCACGGCCGGCCCCTGACCGCGCGCCCGCGCCTGAGACGCACGTGGCCCCGGCCCGTCCCCGCCCCGACCTCCCCGAACAGGAGCAGCATGACCGACGCCCCCGAGACGGCCGCCCCGGACGCGCCCCCGCGGCTGATCGCCACACCGGCCGGTGGAGTCCCCCGGCTCACCGACACCCGCGCGGGCCTGGAGGCCTGCGCCGCGGCGCTCGCCGCGGGGACCGGGCCCGTCGCCATCGACGCGGAGCGCGCCTCCGGGATCCGGTACGGCCAGCGGGCTATGCTCGTCCAGCTCAAGCGCGAGGGCGCCGGCATCTGGCTCGTCGATCCCGAAGCCCTCGACGGGCTGGCCCCGCTGCAGGAGGCCCTCGCGGGCGTCGAGTGGATCCTGCACGCGGCCAGCCAGGACCTGCCCTGCCTGGCCGAGCAGGGGCTGCGCCCCGATCGGCTGTTCGACACCGAGCTCGCGGCCCGGGTGTCCGGCCTGCCGCGCGTCGGCCTGGCCGCGGTCCTGGAGGAGCTGCTGGGGGTCACCCTCGCCAAGGAGCATTCGGCCGCCGACTGGTCGGTGCGTCCGCTGCCCGAGGCGATGCTCACCTACGCGGCGCTCGACGTCGAGCTGCTCGTCCCGCTGCGCGAGGCCCTGATCGCGCGCCTCGAGGCCGACGGCAAGCTCGCGTGGGCCGAGCAGGAGTTCGAGCACGTGCGCACGGCCCCGCCGCCCACGCCGAAGAAGGACCCCTGGCGCGGCACCTCGGGCTCCCAGACGCTGCGCCGCCCCGTGCAGCGCGCGGTCCTCAAGCGCCTGTGGGAGGCCCGCGAGGACCTCGCCCGCCACCGCGACGTCGCCCCCGGCCGGCTCATCCCGGACCGGTCGATCGTCGCCGCCGCGGCCGCCCAGCCGCGCACCGTCCCCGCCCTGCGCCAGACCTCCGGCTTCCACGGCCGCGCCGCGAGCCGCGAGGCCCCGCGCTGGATCGCCGCGATCCGGGCCGGCGTCGAGGACGCCGAGCGGGGCGACGCCCCCGCGGCGCAGATCCGCACCGGGGACGGCCCGCCCCCACCCCGGGCCTGGAAGGACCGGGACCCGGTGGCGGACCGCCGCCTGCGCACGGCCAAGGCCCGCGTCGCCCGACGGGCCGAGCAGCTGGGGATGCCCACCGAGAACCTCCTCACCCCGGACACCCTTCGGCGGATCTGCTGGACCCCGCCCGCCCCGATCACCCCCGAGACCGTCGACGCGTTCCTGACGGAGCGGGGCGCGCGCCCGTGGCAGGTGGAGAACGTCGGCGCGATCGTCACGGTCGCGCTCCTCGACCCCGATCCCGCCGGCGCCTGAGCCCCCGACGCGGCCGGCCGGATCGGTCCGTCGCGTCGCGTCGACGCGGAGGCTACTCGCCGGTAGTGTGACCCGCATGACATCCGTTTCTCTTGCTTCCTTCGACCACCTGCCCGCCCTGGCCCCGGATGAGGTCGTCACCACCGTCACCGTGACCGACCACGCCCTGCCCGAGGGTGCGGGCACGCTCGCGCTGCTCACGCTGGACAACGGGCAGGGACCCCGCCGGCCCGCGACCCTGGGCCCGGCCACGCTCCTCGGCCTCGGCCGGGTGCTCGACGAGCAGGCCGCCCGGGCCGCCGCGGGCGAGATCCAGGCCCTGGCCGTGACCGGTGTGGAGGGGACCTTCGCGGCCGGGGCGGACCTGTCCCTGATCGCGGGCCTCACCGACGACGTCGGCCGCGACCTGGCCCTGCTCGGCCACGCCGTCTACGACCGGCTCGCGGCCCTCGAGATCCCCACGGTCGCGCTCGTGAACGGCCTCGCCCTCGGCGGCGGCCTCGAGCTGGCCCTGGCCGCCGGACACCGCGTGGTGGCCGCCGATGCGAAGGGCTTCGGCCTGCCCGAGGTCCGGCTCGGCCTGATCCCCGGCTGGTCCGGCGTGTGGCGCGTGCCCCATCTGATCGGCCCGGAGGCCGCCGTCGACGTCGTGCTGAAGAACCCCCTCGACGACAACCGCATGCTCGACGCCCGCGCGGCGCACGGGCTCGGCCTGATGGACCGGATCGTGGAGGGGGACCTCCTCGACGCGGGCCTCGAGCTCGCCGCCGCCCTGGTCGCCGGGGACGAGTCCGTGGCGGCCGAACTGGCCGCCCACCGCGACCGCGACGTGTCCGACGCCGCCTGGGACCGTGCCCTGGCGGCGCTGGAGCGGCTGCAGGACGCTCGCCCCGGACGCCACCTGCCGGCACGCCGCCACCTGGAGGACCTGTTCACCGGCGCCCGCACGCGCACCCGCGCCGAGTCCGCCCAGGCCGAGGCGGACGCCCTCGGGACCCTGCTGCACTCCCCCGAGTTCCGCCGCACCGTGTACGCGTTCCTCGACCTCGTCCAGGGCCGCGCCAAGCGCCCCGCCGGCGACCCGGGCCGCGAGCTCGCCCGCGAGGTCCGCAAGGTCGGCATCGTCGGTGCAGGCCTGATGGCCGGCCAGCTCGCCCTCGTCTTCGCCCGGCACCTGCGGGTGCCCGTCGTCATGACGGACATCGACGCCGAGCGCGTCGAGCGCGGCCTGGCGGGCGTGCGCGCGCAGGTCGAGAAGATGGTCTCCCGTGGACGGCTCTCCGCCGAGGACGGCCAGGCCCTGGCCGGGTTGATCACCGCGGACACGGACAAAGCCGTGTATGCGGACGCCGACGTCGTCATCGAGGCCGTCTTCGAGGAGCTCGAGGTCAAGCGCACCGTCTTCCGCGAGCTCGAGGGCATCGTGCGTGAGGACGCCATCCTGATGACCAACACCTCGAGCCTGTCCGTGGCCGCCATGGCCGAGGTCCTCGAGCATCCCGAGCGCCTCGTGGGCTTCCACTTCTTCAACCCGGTGGCGGTCATGCCGCTCGTGGAGATCGTGCGGACCGAGGCGACGACGGACGAGGTCGTGGCCACCGCGTTCGAACTGACCCGCCGGCTCCGCAAGACCGGCGTGCTCGTCCACGACGCCACCGCGTTCGTGGTCAACCGCGTCCTGCTGCGCATGATGGGCGAGGTGCAGAACTCCTTCGACGAGGGCACCGACGCGCACGAGGCCGACCACGCGCTGGACCCGCTGGCCCTGCCGATGACGCCGTTCACCCTCCTGGCCATGGTCGGCATCCCCGTGGCCCAGCACGTGTCCGAGTCCCTCTCCGCGTCCTTCGGCGCGGAGCGCTTCCCGGTCTCGGCGAACCTGCAGCGCCTGATCGACGCCGGCAAGACCGCGATCTGGGCCAAGGACGTCCGCCCCGACCGGCGCGACGAGGAGGCCGCCGGCGCGACCGGCGAGCAGATCCCGGAGGCGACCGCGGCCCTGCTGGAGCAGGGCTCGACCCCGCAGACCTCCGAGGAGCTGCTGCGCCGGGTCGAGGACGCGCTGGCCGAGGAGATCGGCCTGCTCCTGGACGAGCGCGTCGTCGCGGCCCCCGAGGACGTGGACCTGTGCATGATCCTCGGCGCCAACTGGCCCCTGCACCTGGGCGGCATCACGCCGTACCTGGACGACTGCGGGGCCGCCGAGCGGGTGAACGGGCGGCGCTTCCACCCGGCCGCGCAGGCCTGACCGGCCCCGGCCGGGCCGTCCGCGACGGCCCGGCCCACGGCTCAGGCGATCGGCAGCCCGGCGAACGTCACCACGTGCGCGTCGAGCCCGGCGGTCGCCGCGGCCTGGTCGGCCACGGGGGTCGAGGCGGTGCCCCCGCCCCAGTCGGAGGCGACCACGGCGCCCTCGCGCACGAGGTGCGCCCCCAGCTCCACGCCGTCCGCGACGACGGCCACCCGCACGTCCGACCCGCCCGCGTCCGCCGGGCGCAGCTCGGCGCGGGGCACGCGCAGCCCGCCCTGCAGGGGCGAGGCCTCCTCGAGCCGGTCCACGGCGAGCGGGCCCTCGGCGGCCACCCGCGCGAGGAGGAGGTACTCCGCGTACGAGGGCAGCACCGCGGCGTCGATGCCGGCCCGCTCACGGTCGATGCGCACCCGCTGGGCTCCGGCGGAGTCCTCGTGGGTCGTCCATGCCCAGCCGTCCCCGTCGGGCGTGAAGCCGACCTGCGTCTGGGCGAGGTAGCGCTCGGGCAGTCCACCGCGGGCGGCGCGCTGGGCGGGCGTGGGGGCGAAGCCCATGCGGGTGGTCAGCACGCCGTCCTCCAGCACCCGGTGCAGGAAGCCGACGTGCACGTCGTCGAGGGTCACGGCCTCCCACCGCTCGAAGGGAGTGAGGTCGAAACGGGCGGCGCCGGTGGGGCGCGGGGCGGGGTGGGTCACGGCGGTGCTCCTGGGGCTCGGGGGTCCGTCCCCCCGATCCTCGCACCCGTCGGGCCCGGTCGCATCCGCCCTCGCCACGGGCGATAATGGGTCGATGACCACGCAGGACTCCCCCCTCACCCCGAACTCCTCCCGGTCCGGCTGCTGCGACGACCACGCCCGCCCGGACACCTCCCGCCGCACCGTCCTGGGCCGCGGCGCCGCCGTCGCCGCCGCGGGTGCCGGCACACTCGCGCTGGCCGGCTGCACGGACCGGCTGCGTGAGAAGGACACCGCGCAGGACCACTACACCGGCTCCGACGCCGTCGACGCGCTGCCCGCCGCCGAGCTGCCCGTGGGCGCCTCCCGGGAGGTGCAGGTGCAGGGTCGGACGCTGATGATGCATCGCGTGGACGAGACCACGGTGACCGCCTTCACCAACGTGTGCACGCATCAGGGCTGCCTGCTCCAGGTCGTGGACCGGCAGGAGGGCCCGGCCTACGCCTGCCCCTGCCACGGCTCGCACTTCGACGTCACCTCGGGGAAGCCGTTCGGCGGCCCGGCCCGCAAGGCCCTCATGGACTACGACGCGGCCGTCGTCGACGACCGCATCGTCGTCAAGCTCTGAGCCCGGCTCATTCCTCCGGCGCGCCGTAGCGCCGGCGCGGGGGCACCACGACGGCGGAGCGGTCGTTGGGGTCCCACGCCGGCTGCTCGCGCCGCCGCGCCGGGTAGTAGCGGTGCCGCCACCAGAACCAGATGAGCGCCCCCAGCACCGGCAGCAGCAGCATGAGGCCGACCCACGGCAGGCGCGCCCGGGCGTCCAGGGGGCTGCGGCCCAGCGAGACGAAGCCGGCCACCCACAGCGCACCGGCCACGACGGACACGGTCCAGCCCAGGGCGGCCTCCCCCGGCGTCGGCACGAGCGGGGTCGCGGCGGCCGCGCCGGTCAGCGCGCCGGCCATCAGAAGAGCGCGACCTTCTCCGGGCCCGGGAACAGGGCGTCCAGCTCGGCCAGGTCCTCCGCGGTGGCGAGCCAGTCGGCCGCCGCCGCGTTCTCCACGACCTGCGCGGCACGGGTGGCGCCGGCGATCACGGAGGACACCGGCCCCTGCGCCGCCAGCCACCCGATCGCGGCCTGGACCTCGGTGATCCCCCGCTCCCGGGCGAACCGGCCGAACGCGGCCAGCTGCTCCAGGTCGGCGTCGGCCACCATGTGCTGGCGCACGTGGGACAGGCGCGAGCCCTCGGGGGCGTCGCCCTGCGAGTACTTGCCCGTGAGCAGCCCGTTGGCCAGCGGGAAGTACGGCAGGACGCCGAGCCCGAACTCGGCCGCCGCCGGGACCACCTCGAGCTCGGCCCGGCGGTCCAGCAGGTTGTAGTGGTTCTGCGCGGACACGAAGCGCTCCACGCCCAGCTCGCGGGCCACGTACTCGGCCTGGGCGATCTGCCACCCGGCCCGGTTCGAGTGGCCCACGTAGCGGACCTTGCCGGCGCGCACGAGGTCGTCGAGCGCGCGGAGGGTCTCCTCGATGGGCGTGGCCGGGTCCGGGGTGTGGAACTGGTAGAGGTCGATCCAGTCGGTGCCGAGGCGGCGCAGGGAGTCCTCGACGGCGCGCACGATGTACCGGCGGGAGCCCCGCGCGCCGCCGTCGTCGCCGGCGACACCGCCCATGTCCATGCCGAACTTGGTGCCGATCACCACCTCGTCGCGGCGGGCGCCCAGGGCGCGGCCGAGCCGCTCCTCGGACAGGCCGGGCTCGGCGCCGTAGACGTCGGCGACGTCGAAGAAGGTGATGCCGGCGTCGAGCGCGGCGTGGACGACGGCGTCGGTGCCGGCCTGCTCCAGCGTGGCGGTGCCGGGGCGGCCGAGGTTGTTGCAGCCCAGGCCGACGACGGAGACGGTCAGCCCGGAGCGGCCGAGACGGGTGTGGCGCACGGGTCAGCCCTCCTGCTCTGCGGTGCGGACGTCCACCTTGTTCGGCTGCACGCCGTCGGCGCGCTTGGCGGCCGCCGGGATCTCGGCGGCGGCCTTGCGGGCGTGGGGGGTCCGGACGCGCAGCACGAGGGCACCGGCCTCCTCGACGACGTCCTCGACCTCGCCAAGACCGCGCCAGGCCAGCTGGTGGGTCACCTCGACGCGCAGCCGTTCCACGGTGCGCCGCTCGATCACCGTGGCCTCCCGGCCGCGGAGCCGGTAGGCCACCGGCAGCACGGCGAAGGTCGCGGGGTCCGCCTCGGCGAAGCCCTCCTCCGCGCCCTGCGCCACGAACGCGGCCAGCAGCTGATCACCCTCGACCTGGTCGGCCAGGGGCTGCTCCCCGACGGTGCCGGGCTGGCCGACCCGGCCGTGGTGGACCACGAACTCCCCGGCCTCCGCGTCGGCCCATGCCTCGCGGTACTCGAAGAGCCGGGTGCCGTCGTCGCCGACGGTCTCACGGTACAGCCGGACGATGCTCATGCCTGCTCCTGGTGGTGGGGGGCGGCCGCGTCCTCGGGGACGGGCCGGGCGTACGGGACCTTGGCGCCGAGGACCTGGGCGACGGTGTCCTGGGTGATGCGCTGCGCGGTGAGGCCCACGCGGGCCAGCACCTGCTCGCGGCTGCCGTGGGCGAGGAACTCGACCGGCAGGCCGACCTCGTTCAGGGCGGTGTCCACGCCGGCCGCGCGCATCTCCTGCCGGATCCGCGAGCCGACGCCGCCGGCCCGCACCCCGTCCTCGAGGCACACGACGATCCGGTGGCGGGCGGCCGTGTCGATCACGGACCGGGCCACGGGCAGGACCCACCGCGGGTCGATCACCGTGGCGCTGATGCCGTGCCGCTCGAGCCGTTCGGCGACGTCGAGGCCGAGCTCGGCCATCGCGCCCACCGCCACGATCAGCACGTCCCGCTCGGCGCCGTCGCGTCCGCCGGCCTCGCCGCGCCGGGCGAGCACGTCCGTGCCGTCCGACAGCCGCTCCAGGGCGCGCACCGGCTCGCCGACCGAGCCCTTCGCGAACCGCACCACGGTGGGCGCGTCCTCGACGGCGACGGCCTCGCGCAGCTCCTCCCGGAGCGTGTCCGCGTCGCGGGGCGCGGAGATCCGCAGCCCCGGGACCGACTGCAGCAGGGCCAGGTCCCACATGCCGTGGTGGCTCGGGCCGTCCGGCCCGGTGACGCCCGCGCGGTCCAGCACGAACGTCACGCCCGCACGGTGCAGGCCCACGTCCATGAGCACCTGGTCGTAGGCGCGGTTGAGGAAGGTCGCGTAGACGGCCACCACGGGGTGCAGGCCGCCGAAGGCCATGCCGGCGGCCGACGTGACCGCGTGCTGCTCGGCGATGCCGACGTCGAACACCCGGTCCGGGTGGGCCAGCGCCATCGGGGCCAGGCCCACGGGGTTCTGCATGGCGGCGGTGATGGCCACGACGTCCGGCCGCTCGTCCGCGATCGCGACCATCTCCTCGCCGAACACGGAGGTCCAGGACTGGGCCGTCGACGAGGTGATGGGCTCGCCCGTGGAGGGGTCGATCACGCCGATCGCGTGGAACTGGTCCGCCTCGTGCGCGACCGCCGGCGCGTAGCCGTGCCCCTTCTCGGTCATCGCGTGGACGATCACGGGCCCGCCGTACGCCCGCGCGTCCTCGAGGGCCTCCTCCATGGCGGTGAGGTCGTGACCGTCCACCGGACCGATGTACTTCATGCCCAGGTCCTCGAACAGGCCCTGCGGCGCCCAGAGGTCCTTGAGGCCCTTCTTCGCCGCGTGCAGCGGCCGGTACACCAGCTCACCCGCGAGGCCGGCCTCCTGGAGGCGGCGCTTGAGGTAGTCGAGGGTCTGCTCGTAGCGGTGGTGGGTGCGCACCTTGTCCAGCACCCCGCGGCGCAGTCCGCCCAGGTGCTCGGCGACGCCGCCCACCGTGGGCGCGTACGAGCGGCCGTTGTCGTTGACCACGATCACCACGCGCCGATCCCGGCCGGCGGCGATGTTGTTGACCGCCTCCCAGGCCATGCCCCCCGTGAGCGCGCCGTCGCCGATCACGGCCACCACGGTGCGGTCCCCCTGCCCGGTCTGCGCCCAGGCCCGCGCGATGCCGTCCGCCCAGGAGAGCGAGCTGGAGGCATGCGAGGACTCCACCACGTCGTGCTCGGACTCGGTGCGGTCGCCGTAGCCGGACAGGCCCCCCTCCTGGCGGAGCGTCGTGAAGTCCTGGCGCCCCGTGAGCAGCTTGTGCACGTACGACTGGTGGCCCGTGTCGAAGATGACCGCATCCTTCGGCGACTCGAACACGCGGTGCACGGCCAGCGTCAGCTCGACGACGCCCAGGTTCGGTCCGAGATGGCCACCCGTCTTGGAGACGTGGGCGATCAGGTAGGCGCGGATCTCCGCCGCCAGCGCGGTCAACTGGTCCTCCGTGAGGGCCGACAGGTCCGCCGGGCGGGCGATCTGCGGCAGCAGCGGGGCGCCGGGGCTCGTGGGGGGCAGATGTTCCATGGTGCGACCAGCCTACTCCGCGGGTCCGCGCCCGGGCGGGACGCGGGCGGCGGCCCGCGCGGGCGGGCCCCGTGGATCAGGCCTTCGCGGCGATCTGACGGAGCACGTACTGAGACATGCTTCGCTCTGCCTGGCGATAGTTGCACAGCTTCCGTCGGCTCTCAGGATCCCTGTCTCGATGGGACGCCCGACGATGCAACCGTACAAGACCAATTTCTCTTGGGTGATCGGCGGTACTGGGATCGTCTTCTCACCACGGTGATGTTCACGAGACGACGCAGCCGATCCCGTCACGACGGCGAGCGAGGTGAGCCCGTCCGTTCGGGCCTCGATTCCATCTGCGACCAGGGCCGCCGAGCCGATGTTCTCCATCGCAGCCTCAGCGCTGCCACCCCGGGTCGACTGGATCTTGGCCGGGCGATTCCACGCCCGCCGATCGACATCGACTTGATACCCGGGAGGGGTATAGCGTTGACTGGACCAGAACGAACAGGAGACTTCATGCGCAAGCACCTCAAGACCACCGTCGCCGCAGGAGTGCTCGGAGGAGCGCTCGTGTTCACCGGCTGCAGCACCGGCGGCGACCAGGACCAAGGGACCCCCTCGACGACCAGCCAGCACGAGGGCCACGGCAGCAGCTCTGACAGCGGCGGGATGGAGCATCCGATGGACGGCGGCCCCGCCCCCGAGGGCATCGAGACGGCTGCGTCGCCCACATACCCGGTCGGCACCGAGGTCACGCTCACCGCCGACCACATGGAGGGCATGGACGGTGCGAACGCGATGATCGCCGGCGCGTACGACACGTACACCTATGCGGTGGACTTCACGCCGTCCGCAGGCGGGGAGCCGGTCAAGGATCACAAGTGGGTCGTCCAGCAGGAGATCAAGGACGCCGGAGATGAACGTCTGGCCGACGGCACCGAGGTCACTCTCGAGGCCGAACACATGGAAGGCATGAAGGGCGCGAAGGCGACCATCGCCTCCTCCACCGAGGAGACCGTCTACATGGTCGATTACGAGTCCGACGGCATGACGATGACCAACCACAAGTGGGTCGTCGAGAGCGAGCTCAAGCCGGCCTCCTGAGCCGATCGCCGCGGGCGCGCTGAAGGTCCGCGGCGAAATACGACCCGATCGAAGGAAAGATCGGGGAATGACGAGGGGAAGCGAAGAGCATGACGGACCCGACCACGCATCACCATGACCACGCCGGCGTCGCGACCACCGAGTCCGGCCACCGTGACGACTCGCGCGCCGAGAACGAAGACCACACCATGGAACACGGTGACCACGCCGGGCACGGTCATCACGGCGGTGGTCACGCGGGCCACGGCGACCACGTCGGCCAGTTCCGGCGGCTGTTCTGGATCAATCTGATCATCGCCATCCCGGTGGTCGCGTTCTCCCCCATGTTCGCCATGCTCCTGGGCTACTCGGTCCCCAGCTGGGCGGGCTGGGTCGCCGCAGTCCTCGGCTCCGTCATGTACGCCTGGGGCGGCACCCCGTTCCTCACCGGTGCTGTCAGCGAGCTGAAAAGCCGCCAGCCGGGGATGATGCTGCTCATCGCGCTCGGCATCACCGTAGCGTTCCTCGCCTCCTGGGCCGCCACTGTCGGTCTCGTCCACCCCGAGCTCGAGTTCTGGTGGGAGTTGGCGCTGCTGATCGTCATCATGCTGCTGGGCCACTGGATCGAGATGCGCTCACTGGCCCAGACCACCTCGGCGTTGGACTCCCTCGCCGCGCTGCTCCCTGACGAGGCTGAGCGTATAGAGGGAGACGACGTCGTCAAGGTCGACCCGGCAGAGCTGCGCGTCGGCGACGTCGTCATCGTCCGGCCTGGCGGCAGCGTCCCCGCCGACGGCACCATCGTCGACGGCCGCGCCGACATGGACGAGTCCATGATCACCGGCGAATCACACCCCGTCGCCCGCGGCGAGGGCGAGAACGTCACCGCCGGCACCGTGGCCACCGACTCCGGCCTGCGCGTAGAGATCACCGCCACCGGCGACGACACGGCTCTGGCGGGCATCAACAGGCTCGTCGCCGAGGCGCAGGGCTCATCTTCCCGTGCCCAGCGCATCGCCGACCGGGCTGCGGCCCTGCTGTTCTGGTTCGCCCTCGGAGCTGCGCTGATCACCGCCGTCGTCTGGACGCTCTTCGGGCTCCCCGACGACGCGGTCGTTCGCACCATCACTGTCCTCGTCATCGCCTGCCCCCATGCGCTGGGTCTGGCGATCCCTCTGGTCGTGTCCATCGCCACCGAGCGCGCCGCCCGCGGCGGCGTCCTGATCAAGGACCGCCTCGCCCTGGAGTCCATGCGCCAGGTCGACGCGGTGCTCTTCGACAAGACCGGCACCCTGACCAAGGGCGAGCCCACCGTCACCGGCGTGGAGCCGACCGGCGGCCTGAATGCCGAACAGCTTCTCGCCCTGGCCGCCTCCGCCGAGGCCGACAGTGAGCACCCCCTCGCCCGGTCCATCGTCACCGCCGCCAAGGAGAAGGGCCTCGCCGTCGAACCGGCCAGCGGGTTCACCTCCTCCCCGGCGGTCGGCGTCACCGCGACGGTGGCCGACCATGAGATCCGCGTCGGCGGACCCCGTCTGCTCGAGGAGACCGGCCAGGACGAGATCGGTGTCGCCGACGAATGGCGGGCAGAGGGTGCGATCATCCTGCACGTCCTCCGCGACGGCAAGGTCATCGGCGGTCTCAAGCTCGCCGACGAGGTTCGCCCAGAGTCCCGCGACGCCGTCGATGCGCTCCATCAGCTCGGCGTCGAGGTCGTCATGATCACCGGCGACGCGGAAGCCGTGGCGAACGAGGTGGGAAGAGAGCTCGGCATCGACCGGGTCTTCGCCGGCGTCCGCCCCGAGGACAAATCCGCCAAGGTCGACCAGCTGCAGAAGGAGGGCAAGAAGGTCGCCATGGTCGGCGACGGCGTCAACGACGCCCCTGCCCTGGCCCAGGCCGACGTCGGCATCGCCATCGGGGCCGGCACCGACGTCGCCATCGCCTCTGCAGGTGTCATCCTCGCCAGCTCCGACCCGCGTAGCGTGCTCTCGGTGATCCAGCTCTCCCGTGCCGCATACCGTAAAATGAGGCAAAACCTGTGGTGGGCTGCAGGGTACAACTTGCTCTCTGTGCCGCTCGCGGCTGGCGTGCTCGCACCCGTCGGCTTCGTCATGCCGATGTCAGTAGGTGCGATCCTGATGTCGATCTCCACCGTCGTCGTCGCGCTCAACGCCCAGCTGCTGCGTCGCATCGACCTCGCCCCAGATGCCAGCACCCGCTCCGTCCTGGAGCACCAGAAGTGAAGGACGCACTCGTGACCACTGAAACTGCAGCCGATGAGACCGGTGCCGACACCGGAGCCCATCGGCACGGCTACATCAGTGACAAGGACCGTTACCGCAACCGCATGAAGCGCATCGAAGGCCAAGCCCGCGGCATCACGAAGATGATCGACGACGAAAAGTACTGCATCGACATCCTCACCCAGGTCTCGGCCCTCACCCGCGCCCTGCAAGGAGTGGCGACCGGTCTGCTCGATGACCACCTCAAGCACTGCGTGCTCGACGCCGCCAAGAAAGGCGATGAAGACGCGGCCATCACCAAGATCCAGGAGGCCACCGACGCCATCAATCGCCTCGTGCGCTCCTGACACCATCCGATTTCGTCAACACAGGGTGCTTCGGACCGGTGGACCCCAGATCAGGACAAGGCTCTTGATGTCTCCGGGCAGGCGTGCTTTGCACCTCGTCGCGCCCTTGGCACCGGCGAACTCGGGATGCCTTCTGTCTAACCTGACGACATGAACACGTTCACCTGAGAAAAGAGTTGGGCATGCCACTTGCCATTGTTGCTCCGATCCAGTCCTCCAGGAGCCGCCTGAGGATCTGCGCGGCCTTGACCGGTCTGGCGACCAGCGCCGTCCTCCTGCTCAGCGGCTGTGCTGATGCGGGACCGTCCGCTGATGCAGGATCCGATCACTCACTGGTGGTCGAGCACAATCTAGACGGATTGAATGCTCGCGAGATCATCACGCGCCTCGACTCAACGAAGGTGACAGATCGCTCGTCTGAATTCATCGCGTCGATTGAACCCGACCAGCTTGTACTGACCGACGATCAGAACAATCAGACCACCGTGCCGATGCCAGAAGACGAGTTCTACGTCTCTATCGCCCCGTATCGCAGCCAGACTCACGAATGCTACTTCCACAGCCTCACGACCTGCACCGGCGAACTCGCCAATACTGACGTCCACGTCACCGTGGTCGAGGCGACGTCCGGGGAGACCCTCCTCGATGAAACGCTGACGACGTACGACAACGGATTCGTCGGGGTCTGGCTGCCGCGTGGAATTGACGCTACTCTCACTGTCTCAGCTGAAGGCCGCACCGCGAAAAAGGCCATCTCGACCCGCCCCGACGACCCCACCTGCTTGACCGGTCTTCAGCTGGTTTAAGGCCCAGGTCTCATGCTCCTCTGCAGCGCCGACAGATCAGGCGTCGAGACGTCCTGAGCCGCCCCCTTCATTCGGTCCGGACGTTCTGTGAGTCGTCGGTTTCCATTTGATGGGTGCACTGCCGAGCGTACTCGGCTGGGGTTAGGTAGCCGAGCGAGGAGTGCCGGCGGTGGTGGTTGTACTCGTCCTTCCAGTCGCCGATGATGACCTGTGCGTGCAGCAGCGAGTAGAAGCTGTTGATGTTGAGGCACTCGTCGCGGATCCGGCTGTTGAACGACTCGACGTACCCGTTGCGCCACGGCGAGCCCGGAGGGATGTAGGACAGGCCGGTGCGGGTGCCGGCCCAGTCGGCCATCGTCTCGCTGATGAACTCCGGCCCGTTGTCCGACCTGAGCACCGCCGGGGCGCCCCGGGCGGCGACGAGGTCCTCGAGGTGGGCGGTGAGTCGGTCGGCGGTAATCGAGCGCTCCACGAGCCCGCCGATGCACTCCCGGGTGTGTTCGTCGACGATCGAGCAGATCTTGATCGGTCGTCCGTGCTCGTCGGCGTCGAACTGGAAGTCCACCGCCCACACCACGTTCGGCGCGTCCGCCGTCGGCGCGTCGACGGTCGAGGACCCGACGCGCTTGCGTCGACGCCGCTGCGGGACCCGGAGCCCTTCGTCACGCCACAGGCGTTGGATCTTCTTGTGGTTCACCACCGGCCCCTCGGCGCGGGCGTCGTGATACGCCCGCCGATACCCGTAGCGGGGATGGTCCTTCGCCCAGGCGCGCAGCCACTCCCTGAGCGCCCGATCCGGGTCCGCGACCGTGTCGCCCTTGAGCGGTCGCCGGTACGCGGAGCGGCTCAGCCCGACCAGACGGCACGCCATCCGTTCGCTCACCCGCAACTTGCGCTTGAGGTGATCGACGGCGGCGCGGCGCCTGTCCGGGCTTAGAAGTTTCCCTCAGCCAGCTCCTTGAGCGCGGCCTTCTCCAGCTCCGCTTCCGCGAGCAGACGCTTCAGGGTCGCGTTCTGCTTCTCCAGCTCCTTCAGGCGCTTTGCGTCGTCGGCCTTGAGGCCGCCGTACTGGTTCCGCCACCGGTAGTACGTCTGCTCGGACACCCCGAGCTCCCGGCACACCGCCGCGACGTCCTGACCATCGGCGAGCATCCTGTCGGCCTGCCCGAGCTTACGGACGACCTGCTCGGGGGTGTGACGCTTCCTGCTGTTCGTCATGATCTGACCAGTCTCCCTGCCCGCGACCGCGGGCAACAGGACGACTCTCATAACGACTGGACCTACGAAACGGGGTCAGCCCAGTCCCATCCTTGGACTCCCACAGGGTCTCGGCGTCCCGATGTGAGGATTCGCCCGAGAGCCGGCTTCAGAGTCATCGCAGGGCATCACCAGACCGGGCTGAAGCCTCGTCGACCAATATCAACCAGTGCCAACTGAAGAGCACTACATCGCTCACTCTGTTTCACGATGTGCATTTCGGGGGATCCTCTCTGTCCAGGTCCTCACGCTCATACCTGCCGGTGCTGAGCCTCGCCGAGCTTCTCGAGCACTTGACCTGGATCGTCGATCAGTTCGAACACGCCACTCGGGCGTGTCCGACAATGCCGTCGACCACGCGAGCACAGCATTCAGGACCACGGCAGCCCAGTACACGATCGCGTACTCGTCGTACCTGCTCGCCAGGCCCGGCCATTGCTTCAGGTGCGCGTCCTGGCGCTCGATCACGTTCCGGCCCGTGTAAGCCTCCGAGTCCAGGCCCACGGGTCGGCCGCCGGCCGAGCCGCGGCGTCTGCGGTGGCCCTGCTGGTCAGCCGGTTGGGGAGGACGGCCTTGATGCCACCGGCGCGCAGATGGGTGCCGATCGCCCGCGATGAGTACGCCCTCTCGCCCAGCACCGTCGACCAGCTGATGGGTCTTCGTGCTCAGCCCGCTCCGTGAGCGCCCGAGGCCGTGATCGGCGGGCTCTTCACGCGGATTCCTTGTCGTTCGATCCAGCCCCTCTGAGCCGGGTGGTGTTCCTCGCGTGCTGATGGGCGCGGGCGATCGTGGAGTCGACCGAGACCGACCAATCGATCAGGATTTCGGCATCCGCTGCAGGTGGTCCGTGTTGCCAGCACCGTGTCCCAGGTGCCCTCTTCGGCCATGCGGCCGTGCCAGGTCCACACTACTCAGCCAGGGCCCGGAGACCTCGGGCAGGTCCCGCCACGGGATCGAAGCACCTGTCCCGGTGGATGATGGCTTCGACCCTCGTGCGGTCATCGGCGAACGGCCGCCCCTGCCGGCCCGTGCAGGCGGGGAGCATCTGGAACCGGGACGTGTCTTCGAGGGCGCCAGCCGACCCTGGATTCATTGTCAGACACGCCCTAGGCCCGTCTGGCCCGAGGGTGAGCCGGACTCTGAACTGGGGGATGAAGAGCGGTCGTGCACCGGGGTCGGCCCCAGCGGCCACGACGACGGCGGCCCCCCCCCCCCCCCCCCCCACG